>DATLVC010000132.1:0-4040 GCA_035577685.1 Micropepsaceae bacterium
CCGACCGCAGCCGTACGTACGCCTTCTTCCAGTCCGGACGGTAGCCGGCGAACTTTCCTCGCCGCCGTTCCTTTCCGGGATAAGTGGCCGTGCGCACTGAATGCACTTTCACTTTGAAGATCGATTGCACTGCTTCCTTGATCTCTGTCTTGGTCGCCTTCGGCGCCACCTGGAAGACCAGCGTGTTCTGGTTTTCCTTGATGGCCAAACCTTTTTCGGTAATCACCGGACGGCGAATGATCTGGTATGAACTCTTCATCAGGCTACCTCCGCCGCTTTTTCATGCCGTGCCCGGCGCCGCCGCTCGTGCGTCGGCTTCTTCGCGACTTCGTCTGCCTCCGGCTTGTGCTGCCGCTTCGAGACCGAGGACTTCAGCGAAACCTGCAGCTTCTCAATGGCCGGGTGCGAGAAAATCACGCGGTCGTACCGCAGAATGTGATAAGGATGCACTTCGTTCGACCGCACCAGCTCAAGGCCCTCAATGTTGCGGGCGCTCAATGCCAGGTTGTGGTTTTCGTGCTTCGCTTCTTCGACGATCAGGACTGTCTTATCGACCTTCAGCGAGTTCAGCGCCTTGCGGAACTCCTTCGTCTTGGGCTCTTTTACGTCGAATGCATTCACCACGATCAGCTTGCCGTCCGCCAACTTCGACGCCAGCGCCGAACGCAGCGCCCCCATCAGCTTCTTCCGCGGGAAGGTGTAGTCATACGACCGTGGTTGCGGACCATGCACCGTCGCGCCGTGACGCCACAGTGGCGACCGGATGGACCCGATGCGGGCCCGGCCCGTGCCCTTCTGCTTCCAGAGCTTCTTGCCGGAGCCGGAAACTTCCCAGCGTGCCTTGGTCTTGTGCGTACCGGCGCGCTGCCCGGCGCGGTAGTGCTTCACCGCTTCCCACAGCAGATCCTCGTTGACCGCGCCGAAAATTTCGTCGGCGAGATCGAGCGTTCCAACTTTCTCGCCGCTCAGATTGTGAATATCAATCGTTGCCATTGTTCTAGTCCTGAGTCCTGAGTCCCGAGGCCTGCGTCCTGAGTATTTCTCGCGACTCAGGACTCGTGGCTCGCGACTAACTATGCTTTCTTCGCCGCTCTCTTGGCAGCCTTCAATGGATCCACCGTCGCCGAGCCCGCAAACCCGCGGCGCTCTCGTGGCGGCTTCTTCGCCTTGGTGATCACAATGTATCCACCCTGCGGTCCGGGTACGCTGCCCTCAACCACCAACAGGTTTTCGTCCTTGTCCACGCCCAGCACGCGCAGGTTGCGCGCCGTCACGCGAACATTGCCCATGTGGCCGGACATCCGCATTCCCTTGAACACGCGCGACGGGAATGCCGATGAGCCGATCGATCCGGTGATCTGGAACATCGAGCCGTGCGACTTCGGACCACCGCCAAAGTGATGCCGCTTTACGACACCCTGAAACCCGCGCCCCTTGCTGATACCAACGATATCGACGAATCGTTCGCCGTCGAAAATCTCGACCAGCACGCGATCGCCAACCTTCACCGAGCCATCGCCATCGGCCGCGCCTTCAACCTCGAGCGGCACTTCGCGCATGAACTTCACCGGAGGAAGATTGTTTTTCGCGAGATGTCCCTTGGCCGGCTTGGTCAGCCGCGACTCTTTCACAAACTCGACCAGGCCAATCTGGGCGGCCTCGTACCCGTCCTTGGTGGCCGACTTGTGCTGCGTCACCACGCACGGACCAGCCTGCAGCACCGTGACCGGGCGGACGTCGCCCTTCGAGTCAAACAGTTGCGTCATGCCGACCTTCTTGCCCAGAATCCCCGCGACCTTCGTTGCCATAATCTCCATCTCCACCAGCGTGGCTAGTCGCTTTGGCGACTGCTATTGGCTGGACGCTTCCGCCCGTAGCTCAAAGCTCGAAGCTTATTTGTGTTCTTTCCCGAACGCCTTGATCTCCACATCCACGCCCGCGGGCAGATCGAGCTTCATCAGCGCGTCCACCGTCTGCTGCGTGGGCTCGAGAATATCGAGCAACCGCTTGTGCGTTCGGATCTCAAACTGCTCCCGCGATTTCTTGTCCACGTGCGGCGAACGCAGCACGCAATACTTGTTTTTCATCGTGGGCAAGGGAATCGGCCCGGCAATCTGCGCGCCCGTGCGGCGCGCCGTTTCCACAATCTCGCCCGTCGACTGGTCGAGAATGCGATAGTCGTAAGCCTTCAACCGGATGCGAATTCTTTCTTTTCCAATCACTGTGTCATCTCTCTAACCCCTCCCGGCGTCTCCGGAAGGAAAGAACTGGCGGCAAGTCGCAAGCCGCGTTGCTTTGTGTGGCGTGGGCGACCGCCGCCACGATGAACTACTGCACAATCTCCGCGATGGTTCCGGCTCCCACCGTATGCCCGCCCTCGCGAATCGCGAAGCGCAAGCCCTTCTCCATGGCCACCGGCGTGATCAACTCAATCACCAGGCTCACGTTGTCCCCCGGCATCACCATCTCCGTGCCCGCCGGCAACTCCGCCACCCCCGTCACGTCCGTCGTGCGCAGATAAAACTGCGGCCGGTATCCCTTGAAGAACGGCGTATGTCTTCCACCTTCTTCTTTGGTGAGGATGTAAACTTCCGCCTTGAACTTGGTATGCGGCGTGATCGACGCCGGCTTCGCCAGCACCATCCCGCGCTCCACGTCTTCCTTGCCTATGCCGCGCAATAGCAGGCCCGCATTGTCGCCCGCCATGCCTTCGTCCAACTGCTTCTTGAACATTTCCACGCCGGTCACGACCGTCTTGCGCGTCTCCCGGAAGCCCACGATTTCCACTTCCTCGCCGACTTTCACCTTGCCGCGCTCAATGCGGCCCGTCACCACCGTGCCCCGTCCCGAGATCGAGAAGATATCTTCGATCGGCATCAGGAACGGCTTGTCCAACTCGCGCGCCGGCTGCGGCACACTCTTGTCCACCGCCTCCATCAGCGCATCAATCTGCTTCTCCCACTTCTCTTCCCCGTTCAGCGCGCCCAACGCCGACAGCCGGATCACCGGCACATCGTCGCCCGGAAACTTGTAGCTCTTCAGCAACTCGCGCACTTCCAGTTCCACCAGGTCGAGCAGCTCGGGATCATCCACCGCATCACACTTGTTCAACGCCACCACGATGTAAGGCACACCCACCTGCCGCGCCAGCAGCACGTGCTCGCGGGTCTGCGGCATCGGTCCATCCGTCGCCGCCACCACCAGAATCGCGCCGTCCATCTGCGCCGCGCCCGTGATCATGTTCTTGATGTAGTCGGCGTGGCCCGGGCAGTCCACGTGCGCGTAGTGCCGGTTCGCCGTCTCGTACTCCACGTGCGCCGTGGCAATCGTGATCCCGCGCGCCTTCTCTTCCGGCGCATTGTCGATCGAGTCGAACGAGCGGAACACAATCTTCGGATTGTGCTTCTGCAACACCTTCGTGATCGCCGCCGTCAACGTCGTCTTGCCATGATCAATGTGTCCAATCGTCCCAACATTGCAGTGCGGCTTATTCCGATCAAATTTTTCTTTCGCCATAACTCAGCCTCTAGCTCCTAGCTGTCAGCTCTCAGCCTTCAGCTCTCAGTTAACCTTTATCATCCTTAGGCGACATGCCTTTCGTCGCCGAAGGACCTATGCAACTTCTCGCGATCGGCAAATTGCCGAATCTACTTCGCTGTGCCTTGCACTTTGGCAATGATTTCCTCCGCCACCGACCGCGGAGCCTCCTCATAGCGCGCAAAGTGCATCGAGTATTCCGCGCGGCCCTGCGTCGAAGAGCGCATGTGGGTCGCATAGCCAAACATTTCCGCCAGCGGCACGATCGCCTTGATCACCTGCGAACCGGCGCGATGCTCCATGCCTTCAATGCGCCCACGCCGCGAACTCAAATCGCCCATAATCACACCGGCGTAATCTTCCGGCGTCACCACTTCGACGGCCATCATCGGCTCGAGCAGGTGTAGCCCCGCGCGCTTGGTACTGTCTTGAAACGCCATCGACGCCGCGACCTCGAAGGCCGGACCCGACGAATCCACCTCGTGGTAGCTGCCGTCGACCAG
>DATLVC010000133.1:0-3195 GCA_035577685.1 Micropepsaceae bacterium
GGATCGGCGAGGATCTTCTGCGCTGCGTCCTCCCAGATCTTGGCGATGGCTGGTGGCAGACCTTTGGGCGCCGCAAGCCCGCGGAATTTCACCAGCACGACGTCGTAGCCGGACTCTTTCACCGTCGGGACATCGGGAAGTGCCGGCATGCGCGTGCCGTTGAAGGTCGCAAGCACCCGCACCTTGTGGGCTTCGTATTGGGCGCGGATTTCTTCCATCTCGCCGACGCCCATGTCGAGCGTGCCGTTCAGCACGTTGATCATCATATCCCCGCCGCCTTCGTGGCTGACGACGGCCGCATTCACTTTCGCAGCGATCTTCAATTGCTCGGCCGCCTGGCGTTCGAGCGACCCTGGGTTGGCCGCGCCCCAACGGCCGCGCGCGGTCTTGGCGTGGTCGATCAAATCCTTCAGCGTCTTGAAGGGGCTTTCGCTGCGGACATAGATGATTTCCGAATCGGTGAAGAAATTCACCACCGGTTCGAGGTCGCGATAGGAATTCGTCGGGTGGCTCAAAAGCGAGGTGAGGATATAGGTCGGCGTGGTGGCATAGAACATGCTGCCATCCGGCTTGGACGTCGCCACCCGTGACACGGCCTTGGCGCCGGATCCGCCCTCGTCATTTTCCACGATGAAGGTGGCATTGATGTATTTCTGGAGGAATTTCACAATCTCGCGAAGGAAAACATCGCTGCCGGCACCCGGGCTCGAATGGGTAACCAGGGTCACGACCTTTTGCGGATAGGCCAATTTCGCGCCGGTTTGCGCGGCAGCCGGCCACGCCAGCACCATAGGGACCGCGGCAACGCACAGGGCCGCTAAGAGTTTTCGCATTGGATTCATACTGATACACTCCCAAGCCGGCGGGCGGACATTATCCGCAATATTCGGCCCTGTCCTTGGCGAAAAATCACGGGTGCGTCAATTCCGCGATTAGCCCCGACTGGCCGTAAACCTTGTTCAGGGCCTCGGTGATGGCGGCGGTGGAGACGGAGACCGCGCGATTGAGCTTCTCGTCGAAATAATAGTCGCCGCCCAGCGAATGGATGTTCCCGTCAAAGATCGCCCCGATCACCTCACCCTTGGCGTTGATCAGGGGCGACCCGGAATTTCCGCCGATAATGTCGTTGTCCGAGGACATATTGAAGACGGTGTTCAAATCGAGCTTGGATTTCGATTCGCCCCAGCGCGGGGCAAGCTGGAACGGCGGCTGCCCGGTGGCGCGGTCATAAAGGCCCGCGAAATTGGTGAACGGGGCGATGGTGCGGCCCGGTTCTGTCCAGCCTGCAATCTTCCCGTAAGTAAGGCGCAGCGAAAAGGTGGCATCAGGGTAGACGCTTTGGCCGTAAACAGCGAAGCGGGCTTTCGCGATGCGTTCCGACGCGCGGTCCGTCGGGCCTTCGACCTTTTCCTCATAGGCTTTGCGCACGGCGCGTCCGGCGTCATCGATTTTCAGCACGAACAAAATCATGGGATCGCTGGAGGCGCGAACCGCCGCGATCCCGCCTTCCCACAATTGCTTGCGCAAGTTTGGATCGAAGAGCTTCGAAGCGGAAAGCGCGTGCGCGAGATTGTCGGATGAATCCTTGCCAAGGACGAGCTTGGTTTCCGGCGCATCGGCCGTCAGTTCCTCGCGCAATTTGGTGAGCCAGAATTCGAGCTTCAATTGTTCCAGATCGGTTTCGACCGGCTGGGGATCGAGCAGCGTCTTCTCGACCAGCGGCAGACGCGCATCGGCATATTCACGCAGACGTTCGCCATTGGGTTTGCCGCGTTCTTCCGCGGCGCGCACCAAAGTGCGGGCATAGCGGAAAAGCGTCGCCCCCCCGCCCGCGCGCGATTCCAGAAAATAATAGGGCTTGGCGAGTGCCACACGCTGTTCCTGCGCTTTCGCGATTTCACTCCAGGGATCGCCGATTTCGGCGTGCAGCTTGGGATCGGCATCGACCTTGGCTTTCAACGCGGCGTCGGCCTTTCGCTTGTTCTCGAACAAAGACGGCTGGAGCAGAGCCTGCTCTTCGCCGCGCTGCGCTTTCAGCCCGTTTTCCAGACCGAAAAGATCGCGATTGGCGATACGCGCATGTTCGGGGCTCTCTTCCGAAAAGCGCGTCAGGCGGCCGCGCAGCTCCGAGCCCAGGATCAAGCCCAGCGGCATGGTCACATCGCGCAAGGTGGTGAGCTGCGCCTCGGTCAATTGCCGATCGGTGCCGCCCGGATTGCCGGCGACGAAGACGGGCTCGCCCTCCGTTGGCGCCGAAGCATTCCAGGTCAGATGCTCTGGCGTCGTCACCGGTCTGCCGTTTTCGTAAAGCCGCAGAAACGAGAAATCGAGGTCGTAGCGCGGGAAATTGAAATTGTCGGGATCGCCGCCGAAAAACGCGGTGTCGAATTCGACCGCGAAGACCAGCCGCACATCGGAATATTTGCGGTAGGTGTAGAGTTTGTATTGCCCGCCATCATAAAGCCCGATCACCTGGCAGCGATGGGTGGCTTCGCGCCCCATACAGGCCTGCTTTTCGACATCGGCCACCGCCGCATCGCGGGCCCGCCCAAAGGCATCGCCGGCCTTGCCGGCGGTCGCGGCATTGATCGTAGGCGTGACGTCGCCGATGGTTTGCAGGATTTCCGCCTGCGTGCCCGGGCATTGTTTTTCGTCCTCGGGCCGCGCCGTGGTGAAACCGTTCTTGACGTAATCATGGTCCGGCGATGACAGGTTCTGCGCGCAGCCGGCGACGCAATGATGGTTGGTCAGCACCAGCCCGTTCGGCGACACCACAGAGGCCGAGCAGCCGCCCGCGAGCCGAACCGCACTTGCCTGCACATGATCAAGCCATTTCTTATCGATGGTGACGCCGAATTTCTGCTTCACCTGGGCTGCAGGAAAATTATCGAACGTCCACATGCCTTCGTCGGCGAAAGCCGGAACCGAAGCGCAGGCGAAGAAGGTGGCAAGCAGAAATTTTTGACGCATAAGTTTCAGGCGCATGATGTGCCTCACTCGGCGGCTGGGGCGGGTTCGCGGACGTTTAAGGTGCGGCCGCAATGCTTGGTGAAGACCTCGATCAATTCCTCCGCAATAGGCGAGAAATTCGACATCTGGCGGCGGATATGGCTGACGAAGCCGTCGGAATACATATCTTTGCCCTTCTCGCGCGGCAACGCGATCACGCTGTTTTGCGCCGGATCCCGCAGTATC
>DATLVC010000134.1:0-12502 GCA_035577685.1 Micropepsaceae bacterium
GGGACCATGCTTTGGGCCGCGGCGACGGCATTCTTGGCGTCTGACGGATCGCCCCCACGATCGATCACCCCGAGCGCGACGAGCCGATAGAGCGCACCGGAATCCAGATGGGCGAAGCCGAAATGCCGGGCCAACGCCTTGGCCAGCGTGCCTTTGCCACACGCAGCCGTCCCGTCAATCGCGATGACGATGCTCATGGAACCGGGGCGATGTCCGCGCCAAGACCGGCCATGAGTGCCTGGAAATCGGGAAAGCTGGTGGCAATCATGGAGCTGTCGTCGACCCTCACCGGCGCCTGCGCCGCGAGCCCCATTACCAGGAAGCTCATGGCGATGCGGTGATCCATATGGGTCGCGACCATGCCGCCGCCCGAGACGCCCTCCGGCCCCGCACCCTGCACCGTCAGGCTGTCGGGCGACTCGTCGAAGGCAACACCATTGGCGGCAAGGCCCGCGGCCACCGCGGCGAGCCGGTCGCTCTCCTTGACGCGCAATTCCTCGAGGCCCCGCATGATGGTGCGCCCTTCGGCAAAGGACGCAGCCACCGCCAGCACCGGATATTCATCGATCATGCTGGGCGCGCGTTCGGGGGGTACGTCGACGCCCTTCAACGCCGAATGGCGCACCCAAAGATCGCCGATTTCATCACCGCCATTGTCGCGCCGGTTGCGGATTTCTATCGACGCGCCCATTTCCAGCAGGGTCTCAATCAGCCCAGTGCGGCGCGGATTGAGCATCACATTCTCCAGCACGATCTCGGAGCCCGGCACGATCAGCGCGGCCACCAATGGAAAGGCGGCCGACGACGGATCGCTTGGCACATCGATGGGGACAGGATGCAATTCCGTCTCGCCGGTGATCGAGATCGCAGCGGCGCCGCCATCGATCGGTTCGACCGCGATGTTTGCGCCGAAGGCTTTGAGCATGCGCTCGGTATGATCGCGCGTGGCAGCACGTTCGATGATGATCGACCGTCCGGGCACATTCAAAGCCGCCAGCAACAGCGCCGATTTCACCTGGGCCGAGGCAACTTGCAGCCGGTGCTCGATGGGCACTGGCTGACGGGCCCCTTTCAGCGTGACGGGCAGCAATCCACCTTCGCGGGCTTCGGCCACCGCACCGAACAGCGCCAGGGGTTCGAGCACGCGGCGCATGGGCCTTCGCCGCAAAGACGCGTCGCCGGTGAAAATTGTCGTGATCGGAGTCGTCGCCACCGCCCCCATGGTCAGCCGCACGCCCGTCCCCGAATTGCCGAAATCCAGCACATCGGCGGCTTCCGAAAACCCACCCACGCCCACGCCATGGATCAGCCAGCGTCCGGCGCTCTCCCGGACCACATCGGCGCCGAGATTGCGCATGGCCCCGGCCGTATTGAGCACGTCTTCGGCTTCGAGGAGCCCGGATATGGCGGTTTCGCCCACCGTCATCGCACCCAGGATCAAGGCGCGGTGCGACACGGATTTATCGCCAGGCGCAAGCGCTCGCCCCGCCAAAGACGCCGATTTTCGCGAAATCAACGGCTTTTGATCTGCGATTTCGCTCATTCGCGACCTCCTCAGTCTTCGCGACTGCCTAAACCAATAGGCGCCTGCGTCAAGCCCGGGAAGCATGCTTTGACAGCCCCTCCCGTTCGTGGCAAACCCACCGCCCTTAAAGTCACCCTTGTGGGAAACATCACCTTGATCAAACCCGATCTCGGCACCAAGCGCGTATGTCCCAGCTGCGCAGCGCGTTTTTACGATCTGCAAAAGCGCCCCATCGAATGCCCAAAATGCGCCTTTGCGTTCGAGCCGGAAATGCTCTTGAAGCAGCGCCGCACGCGCGTACCTGAACCCGCCAAGGCGCAACCCGCCGAGGTCGAAGACGAAGAATCGGAAGAGACCGAGGACGAGGAAGCCGAAGAGGAAGCCGCGGCCGAGGAGGAACTTGAGGAAGAGGAAGTGGTCCCCGAAGCGGACGAACCTCTGATCGAAGCCGATGCGGAGGAGGAGGGCGAGGACGGCGGCCCCGTGGCACCGGAAGAACCCACCGAACCCGAAGAATTCGAAGAAGAGATCGAGGACGAAGAAGAGGAAGACGACAATCTGCTCGAAGAGGTCGAGGAGGACGAGGACGACGTCTCCGGCATCATAGATGCGGATATCGAGAAGGACGAACCCTAGACGTCCTCTCGCAAAGTGGGGCCATAGCTCAGCTGGGAGAGCGCTTGAATGGCATTCAAGAGGTCAGCGGTTCGATCCCGCTTGGCTCCACCAATAAAATTCGTGGTTGTCTGACAGTAACAACTATTTCCTGCATCAGAGCCAGCTCAATCAAGAGTCCCATCGACCACCGGTTCCAAATCGCGGGCAGCTTGGCGGAACGTGTCCGCAAGTTTGAACAGCTCCTTCCGCGAAAATTCGTTGGGCTCGGTCTGCGCCTGACTGCGACAGATCTCTTCATAGGAACGCAGCCGGCGGATGGATATTGCCTGACTGAGCATCGCATCGCTGAGCATTGATGGTCCCCTCATTTCGCGCGCCGGCACGATACCGATCTTGCGAACAGGTTCTAGAGGGCATTCCCTCTGACGAATGACCTTTTGCTGCCGATGAGAATGACCGTCATGAATTCGTTGCAATTTCTTCGGGCCGGATCATTCTGATTCAGAAAGGAAAATCGTGAGCACAATGCGTTAGGAGGCAAGTCACGAAGGCCGTGCATCGGTGATGTGACGCGAATTGAATATCCACAACTTTATTGTGACACCGCGCTAGCATGAGCAATATTTTGTGGCTGATGCAGAGTTCCGTACAACGCGCTCACAAAGGAATTTTCGCGGGCTTGGCCGTGACAGGACGATAGGACGGGTTAATCGCGCGGCGGCACAATCGGTACAGCGGTTGAAAATTGCGCTTCACCGGCAGTGCCACCGTCGTTTTGAGTAGTCGCGCGCGCACTTCGAAATTTGCCAGCAAAGGATTGCGTCCATGCGCAACCGCAATCGTCCTGACCTCTTGGATGGTGCGCGCAAACTGCCGGTTCGACACGCCGGCATGCGTCATGTGCCCTACAACGCCGGCGCAATAGATCCCGCACCCCCCGGCACGGTGCAAACGCAGCAGCCAATCGTAATCCATGGCGTTGCGATAGGCGGGATCAAACAGCCCGATACGTGCGAAGGCCGCGCGGGACGCAAGCACTGTCGGATGCCCAACGGAGGGACAGCGGCGATGGATAGACCGCGCATAATGCGGATCGCCGGCGTAATGGAAAATGGGATGATCACCTTCGTAAAAGATCAGGTTGCCAAAACTGAAATCAGCACCCGTTTCTTCCAGAGCTTCAATTCCGCGCTCGATCTGATCGAGTGACATCCAATCATCGGCGTTGAGTATCTGCACATAACGTCCGCGCGCGAGCGCAACGCCCTTATTGAAAGCGTCGCTGATGCCACCGTCCTTCTCGCTGATCCAATAATCCTGCGGCCGTGCAAGCGCACCAATAATATCGAGCGTGCCGTCGCTGGATCCCCCATCCACGAAAATATGCTCGATGGAAGGAAAGCTCTGGGCCTGAACGCTCGCGATTGTCCGTGCGATGCTGGCGGCGGCATTCAACGATACCGTGACGATGGACACGATTGGGGCCGGTCCCGCGGGAGGCTGTTCACGGCCGCGCCTCACCGCGTAAGTCGCGTAATCTTCGAGAAAGGGGACCGGCATGAATCCGCACACTGAAAATACAGCGTAATAAAACCATCACACTATTGCATGCCTATGACAGTGTATGTTTTTCGCTGAGAATTCACGCGAGTAAATCGTGCAGATCGTCATCGTCAGCGATTTTGGCGCGGTGAACGGCGGAGCTGCGAAGGTCGCCGTGAGCAGCGCCCGCGGCCTCGCCGACGCCGGAGTCCCCGTCACTTATGTATGTGCTGTCGCGCCGATCAGTCCGCTGCTCGATCATCCGCGTATTGCCGTTCGTTGCCTGGACTTCGGCAATGTCTGGGGGCGCGGCAACCCGTTGGCAGCCGCGGCACAGGGCATCTGGTTCCGGCGCGCGCGCACGGCGCTTGAGGAGATTCTTGCGCCTCTCACCGCGGGCGAAACCATCGTGCATTTCCATCAATGGACAAAGGCGCTCAGCCCAAGCGTTCTGGCTGCACCGGCGGCGCATGGATTGCCCTCTGTCGTCTCGCTTCACGATTATTTTTTCGTCTGCCCGAACGGCGCGTATTACCGTTATGCGGAGGCAAAACCCTGTAACGTTGCGCCGATGTCGGCATCCTGCATAGGCACGCAATGCGACCGGCACAGCGTCGTACATAAAGCGGTGCGCACCTTGCGCCAATCCGCAACTTCGCGCGCGGCGTCCCAGGCGGGATCATCCTTGAGCGTTCTCAATATGTCGCCCTTCGCGGCGCGCGTGATGGACCGCTTCATTCCCCAAGAACATGGGCGTTACGTCGTGCGTTCGCCCGTCGAAATCGATCGCGGGCCGCCCGTGCCGGTAGCGGATAATGACAGCTTCCTGTTCGTCGGCCGGCTGACCGAAGAAAAGGGCGTGCGTCTGCTGGCGGAGGTGGCGCGCGATGCGGGGCTTCCCCTCACAATCGCAGGCGATGGTCCGCTGTTGAGCGAGCTCAAGCAGTTCGGCGGAAAGGTGAATTGCACGGGTTGGCTCGATGGCGCCGCACTCTCGAACACGATGCGCCGTGCCCGCGCGCTCGTCTTTCCATCGACCTGGTATGAGACCGGGGGCCTCGTCGTGCTCGAAGCTCTCGCGCAAGGCATTCCTGTCATTGTCAGCCGGAACACGGGAGCGGCGGAGTTCATCGAGGACGGCGCCAACGGCTATTTGATCGATCCCGGCGACGCCGCGGGCATGCGCGCAGCCATGCTCAATCTCACCGACAATGCGCGTGCATCGCGCATGGGCGCGGAGGCGTATCGCCGCTATTGGGCCGCGCCGCAAACAATTCAGGTGCACACGGAGAAATTGCTCTCGGTTTATCGCGCCATCCTGACTGAGCACCGCTTGCGGACGGCACCTGTAGGACACGCATGAGCTGGCGCCTTTCCATCCTCGCGCTGTTGGTGGCGTTCGCATTGAAACCGGCCCACGCGGCGGAGCGCCTCACCATTGGCGAGGGCGCACTCGGGAACATTTATGTCGCCGGTGAGCGGGTGACGATTCCCGTGCATGCGGGCACGGCGCCTTTGCGCTGGAGCGTCCATGATTTTTTTGGTGCCGAGATCGCCACCGGCACGGCACGTCCCGCAAACGGTTCGACCACCATCGAACCGGGCATCCCGACACTTGGCTATTTCACATTGGAAGTTTCGGCCGAAGGCGCGCAAGCGGGCGAACCCGCCCGCGCCGCACTCGCGATCGTGCCGCCGCCGGCATCGTCCGGCACATCCCCGTTCGGCGTAATGACCCATTTCGCGAAGGGCTGGTCCACCGACATTATCCCGCTGATCGAGAAGGCGGGCATCCGACACGTCCGCGACGAGCAACCCTGGCGGATGGTGGAGCGCAAGCCCGGCCAATATGCATTTCCGCCGCGGCTCGCCAATTTCATGGCGGAGCTTGGGGCGCATCATCTTGATCCCCTGGTCGTGCTCGCGTTTTCCAACCCGCTCTATGATGGCGACAAGACGCCATTCAGCGATGCCGGCCGGCAGGCCTACGCAGCCTATGCGCGCGAGGTCGCACAGCATTACGCGTCCAATGTTTCGGCCGTCGAAATCTGGAACGAATATAATGGCAGCTTCTGCGCCGGCCCCTGCCGCAGCGACCGGCCGGCCTATTACACGTCCATGCTGCAAGACGCCTATAAAGGCCTGAAAGCGGCCAATCCCTCGCTGACGGTCCTCGGCGGCGCCGCGGTGCCGATCCCGCTCGATTACTTCCGCCAATTGTTCGAGAAGGGCGCGCTTTCGGCGATGGATGTCGCCGTCATTCACCCCTATCGCAAACAGCCCGAAGGCGTCGAAGAGCAAATCGAATTGCTGCGCCAGGCGATGGCGCGCTACGGGACGCCGAAACCGATCTGGGCGACCGAGTTCGCCGATCTCCCCGACATGAAAAAGAGCCGGGACGACGTCGCGCGCTATCTTGTGCGCATGTCCACGCTTTTGCGCGCCGCGAATGTCGGACGCCTCTATTGGTATCTGCTGCGCGATTATCAGGAATTCTCCGGGCTGGGTCTGGTGCGCGATGGAAAGGACCCGCTCGGACATTATGCGCCCACACCAGCCTATGCCGCCTATGCGACGCTGATCCATCAGCTCGGAGATGCGCATTTCGTGCGACGCGAACCCACCGATCGGCGCCTGCGCGTCTATGTCTTCTCCAGTAATTCGCAGGAGATTCGCGTTGTGTGGTCCACCGATCCGGGGCCGGCCTACGAATTTGCGAGTGCTGTGCCGGTGCGGCGCATCAGCATGATGGGCGATGAGAAGCTTCTCGCACCCGAGGCCGGGCGGATAAACGTCACGCCGGACCGTAACCCGATCTATCTGGTCGGCAACGCGAAATAGATCAAAGGCCTGCCTTCAGCATTATCGAAACAACATTTTCCTTGTATGGGCCCGAGTTGAAGGTGTGGTCATCGGACATATTCGCGGTGCGCTGGCGATAGGTGTAATCGAGATCAGCTTCCAGATTGCGGTTGATGAGATACCGGACATTGGCGCGCAGCGCGTAAAGGCGATCCGTCAGGCCGTTGAAATCGAAATGGTCGCGCTCGTAGCGAAAACTCGCCTCGCCGAGAATGTCGTGGAAGAATTCGTGCTGGACCCCGAGCTCCGCAGTCGTCACCTGAAGGCTGTTTCGTTTCGGAGGCAGACCCGGGCCGCCGGGGAGCAGGCTTCCCGATCCGCTACGGCAGGTGCTCGCCGCCGAGTCGCAAAAGGTTTCCGTTCCAATGATAGTACGGTCCACCGTGGCGAGGATGCTGGTCAACGGCAGCACATTCCAGATCAGCTCTTCATGGGCGGTGGGCGCAACCAGTGTTTCGAGGTCGCTGTCGCGAAAACTTTGCCGCAGGACCCCGATGCCAACTTCTCCATGTGCGGTCGAGGGGAGATCGACGTCGGCACCGAGGAGACCCGTCAGGAGATCGAAGTTCCGTAAATCGGCGCGCCGCAACCAATGCTGCTGTGCAAATGCGCCCTCTACGAACAGACTTACAGCCGGCGACAGGTCGTAGCTGACGCGGTCGCGATAGGTAAAGCGCGTGCCGCTGCGCGATGCGTCGCTATCGGAAATATAAGCGACATCGCGAAGCGAGAATTCCAGCCGGTCCGAGAGAGGCATGTCGCGCTGAACATAGGCGGCCGTTAGAGCGGTGGTGTTGAAAAGAGGACGCCTTGATGTATCTCCGGCTTCTGGGGTGCCGCGCGGGAGAGGTTGCTGAATGAAGCCGCCATCCAGCTGAAACAGCGCATCGGTCGTGATATCAGCACGCCCCGAAAAATCGGCGCTCCATATATTGGCGTTGTTGGAGCTGTGCCGGGCATAGAGTTCTTGCCCGGCCAAAAAATGTGCGGTCAGGCTGTGGCGCATCCATTGCGACGCCATGGACAGCGCCTCGTTCGTCGTGTTGACGATGTCACTGGCACGACGACGATCCGACGCAAAAATATTGTCGTCAGAGCCCAGTTGTTCGGACGCGGTCGGAAACAGCAGAAAACTTCCAAGATTGAGTCCCACCGGATCATAGAAAGGACGCGGGATCTGATAGACCGGCAGGACGACCGGCTGTGCCGGTCCGGGCGCCGGCACTTGCGCAGAGGCCGAGCCGGATGCCGCCGCAGCCAGCAACGACAGAGCCGCACCTCGGAAACCGTTCCGAGGCCAGAAGCGAGAGGGCCAGGGCTGGAAGAGCCGCAATGTCAGAAGAACTGCTCATGCACGACAATGACGTCGCCCGGCTGCACCTCTGTGGTCGAATCGGCCACGACTTCAGCAGAATTTCCCTGCTGCTTGCGGATCATCGTCATGTGGCGGGCGTCGGCGCGGATGGTGAAACCGCCGGCGACCGCGACCGCGCCATAGACATTCATCCCGGGCATATAGGGATATTGGCCGGGTTTGCTCACTTCGCCGACGATGAAGAGCGGACGGTACTGGCTGACTTCGACACTGACGCCGGGATTGACGAAGATCCCGTTGTTGAGCCCGTCATAGATGGCTTTTTGCAGCTCTTGAACGGTGAGCGCCTTGGCCTTCACCTCGCCTAGCAGCGGAAGGGAAATCGTGCCGTTGTCGCCCACCTTGTATTCGGTGGACAGGCTTTGCTGATTGTAGACGATCACGCGGACCACATCGCCAACATCGAGGCGATACGGACCTGAAGCGGCCACGGGTGCGCCCGCCGGCAATTGATTCCTGGTGTCGGCACATGCCGACAGCGCCAACGTCAAGACCGCGAAAACCAACCGCACGAAGCTCTTCATCGCCGTCTGCGCCTAACGGAAGACCATTGCCATCCGGAACTTTCTACGGATGACAAATGACGGTTCAGTGACGACTTGATGACAAGTCGGATTCGCGACGCGGCTAACAGGCCCCTGCGCCACTGACGACAACTTTCACGGTGCGAAGCAGGATGATCATGTCCAGCCGCACCGATTGCTTGCGCGCATAGATCGCGTCGAGCCGCACGCGCCTGTCATAGGAGACGAGGTTACGGCCGCTGACCTGCCACAATCCGGTCATTCCCGGACGGCAGCGGCAATAGTCGGTGATCTTGTCCGCATAATATTCGACTTCGTTGGGTACGATCGGACGCGGGCCGACAAGGCTCATCTCACCCTTGAGAACATTAAACAATTGGGGAAGCTCGTCCATGCTGGTGCGCCTCAGGCATTGGCCGAACCAGGTGATCCGCGGATCGCGCAACAGCTTGAAGCTGCGATTCCATTCCTCGCGCGCCGCGGGATTATGCTCCAGATAATCACTCAGAACGCGGTTGGCATCTTTGACCATCGAGCGGAATTTGTAGCACCGGAACAACCCGCCATTGCGGCCGACCCGATGCTGGACAAAAATTGGGCTGCCGCCCGAGAGCAGCAAACCCACATAAATGACGGTCATCAGGGGCGCGAAAAGCATCAACGCCGCGAGGGCCCCAACGATATCCAAGATCCGCTTTGCGCTGAGGACCTTATTATTCTCGGTATGCGATTTGATTTGTCCGTTTGGACCGATTTCAAAAAGTGACGCAGAATATTGAAGTGTATCTGCCTTTTGCAGCAGCGACATCGATGGCCCCTCACGCGATTAACGAAATATTTACGTGGTCGCATTCGAGCCAAACTCCGTTGAACTTTTATGACCGATTGATGCGTCTTACGTGAAATTGTGCAGCCGCGCTGCGCCGAACGGCCATCCAGCGCAATTACTCGTGGCTGAGAAACGTCGAGACCACCTGCCCTAGACACTTCAAACCTTCGCGCAAAATTGATTCCTGGATCGTTACCGGCGGCTGCACGAGCAACACTTCGTCCCGCAAACGGGCCTGTTCGACAACAACACCACGCTCGAGCGCCCAGGCGGAAACGACAGCGGCCGAACCCGGCCGTCCAAAATCCATTCCCCAGATCATGCCCTTTCCACGTACGGCGACGGTGCGTTTGGGAAACCGCGCTGCGAAGCCCGATAATTCCTGTCCCAAAAGCGCGCTGTGCCGCTCAACATCCTGTGCGTGTACGCCTTTCCACTGCGACAGAAGCTCTGTCGCCGCGACAAAAGCGAGACTGTCTCCTTGAAACGACCCAACCTGTTCACCGGGCCGCCAGAAGTCGAGTTCGGGCCGCAAGAGCAACACCGACATCGGCAACCCGCCGCCGATCGCATTGGGCACCACCACCATGTCGGGATTGATGCCGGCGCTCTCGAAACTGAAATAGGAGCCGACTCTTCCACACCCCGTATGCGTCTCATCCACAATCAGCAATATCTCGAACTCACGGCAAAGTTGTTCGAGCGCCTTCAGCCATTCCGCCGTCGCAATATGTACACCACCATGCACCTGAATCGTTTCGACAATCACCGCAGCAGGCAATTCGAGACCGCTGGCGGAATCCGCGAGGTAGCGCCTCAGATAGGCGACCGTGTCCGTGTCATCGCCGAAATAGCCGCAATACGGCATGAAAATCGTATTGGCCCGCAGCGCAATGGATTGATGGCGCATGAGATGCTTGCTGACAACCGACAGCGAACCTTCTGTCAAGCCATGACTGGCGTTGGTGAACGCGATGACGTTGGTTCTGTTCTTGAACGGGCGGGCCAGACGCAAAGCGAGTTCAGCAGCCGTGCCGCTCGCAGGATCGGTGAACAATATCCTGTAGTTAAGCCCGCGCGGCGCAAGTACCGTCTTGACGAATTCCTCGACGAAATCGCGTTTGGCGACACTGGTCTTATCGCAACTTTGGACAATCCGGTTATTCGACAAGTAGCGAACCAAAGCGTCGCGAACACCGGCATTGTTGTGACCGAAACTCAAGGTGCCGCCGCCAGCATAAAAATCGATATAACGGCCGCCGTTTTCATCGAACAATTCGGAAGCCAAAGCTCTGTCGAAGACAACCCGCGAATTTCGCACGTAGTTTTGCGAAACAGACTCATAACGTTCGAGGATATTCATTTGACGACACTCTGAAGGAATTACGACGGTCGAATTACGCGTACGAACACCTGAGTGCCCTTGCACAGCAAATGCGGGCCCAACCTCAGACAATGAGACCAGCCGTTACACTTTCCGTGACGAATTCATGTAACAACGATGACAGACGAGAGGCATCCAAGCGGCAAAGCTCAGGCTGCACCGACGACAACAATGCGGTTCAATAGGCTTCGAAGATCGCTTGATGCGATGGTGCCGGTACGGTCGAGTTGCGCGCAATGATCTGCGCAAGGATCTGGCGGCGCCAGCCAAGCCGACGTTTATGGGCCCGGTAGTCTGTCGTGCGCCAATCGAAATCATCGCGCCAAACGACATTCGGATTGAGATAGCGCAACACGCCCGTTAGATAGACCGAAGCGGCTGGGTTCGGCCGTTCATGGGCAGGATCGCTGCGGTTCACAAGCAGGGCGATACTCCGCGACTTGCAGGCGGCAATCATACGCTCGATGGCAATGTTATAGCGGTCAAGGTGCGGTCGAAGGTCCTTGTCGAAATAGGCGGTGGCGCCAAAATCCGCAATCGGCCGAAGCTGGATGGTGGCGATTCCGAGACCGCCATAGACTTCGAAGAAATTTTCAAGCTCGTCCAGATTGGCCGGACAGATCGTATAATTGATCCGCAATTTCGGAGCGCTCGGTCCGGCTTTCCGATTCACGGCATCGATCATGGTGAGGTTGGCGAGAAACCGCTCGTAATTGGCGCCCGGCATCAGATTTTCGTAAGTCGCCTTGCGCACGCCGTGGGTGGAAACTGTGATTTCGTCGAGCCCGGCGCGCGCCATGCGTTCATAGGCAGGCTGACCAAGAAGCTGACCATTTGTCGTGAAACCCACAAAGGGCACGCGGTGCTGTTTTGCCAATTCGATCAGCCATGGATAATCGCGGAACATAGTGGGCTCCATGGCACAGCCGAAATGGACCTGCAGCGCATCACCGAAGAACATCGCGGCAAGGCGTTCGATCTCGGCTTTCTTGAATTGCCCCTTCATATGGGCCTTGCGCCACGCGGGATCGGAAAAGAAGCACATGCCGCAACGCAGATTGCACGCGTTCACGACATCGAGCCGTACAATGAGATGACGCATGTGAAACAGGTCAGCCAGAAGAATGGCCGCGAATTTGAGACGCGGATTCTTCACTGCACGGTTCAACCGATGCAGGAGTTCGGACGTCGGTTTGAGCCAGCTCAAATCAGGTGCTTTCTTTTGAGGTTTCGTGGGCTATCGCACGAATGCAGCCGCAGCACGCCGCCAAACCACCAACGCAACTCTCCCGCATTGCCATCAGGCCGAAACCGCGTCAGACATTCTCGACATCGCGAGCTCCGGCGGCATGAGGATTCGAGCATAGGAATCCTCGATGGAATCGACCATGCGTGGAATCGAGAAATGCTCGGCGCGAACACGCGAGGCTTCGCCCATTCGGCGGCGTAAGCCAGCATCGCCCACGAGGGCGCGTATTGCGTTGGCTATTTCATCCGCCGATCCGTGCGATACGATGAGCCCATTCAATCCTGGCGTGATGCTTTCATGCGACCCACCCACCGGCGTGCTAACGATCGGGAGGCCCGCATAGAGCGCTTCGATCAGCACATAGGCGAAGCCTTCGTAGAGCGACGGCAACGCGAAAATGTCCATCGCGGGCATGTAGGTCCGCGCGTTCACAGCCCCGAGCCAGGTGGCGCGATTGCTCAATCCCGCGCGCTCCATCTGGGCTTCCAGAAACTGGCGCTTCGGACCCTCGCCAATCATCAGGAGATGAAGATGCGGCAAATCCGCTAAGAGCTGGCGCGCAGCCGTGACGAGATTCTGCGGTGCCTTCTGGTC
>DATLVC010000135.1:0-4859 GCA_035577685.1 Micropepsaceae bacterium
CGAAGTCGAAGAACGCGCCCAAGGAATCGACGCCGGGATTGGGCACCAGCCCCATCACCGATTGTTCCAGCCAATTCCAGGTCCAATGAGCGGCAAACGGCGCAATCAATCCGCCGGTGCGAAGAGCCAGCAGGCCAAAGACCAATCCGGCGAGGAATATGTTCAAGAGCGCGATGGGCCCAAGCACTTGGGCGAATGCGTGGGCGGCGGCGAAGATTGCCGCTGTGACGGCAAGGCCCGCCGTCGGACCCCAATCGGCCGCCACAATCGGTTGCAGCCAGCCGCGAAAAAATCCCTCTTCGCCGAATGCCTGAAAAATAGTCAGTGCGGCAGCCAGGACCATTCCCAGCTGAAATCCTTGCGCAGTTGATTGCTTCTGGAGGATTCCGGCCAGCGATAGCCCCAACACAACGGACAGAAAGGCAAACCCGCCAATTGCGGTCCCGAGCCCTAATGCATTCCATGGTTTGAATGGACTTTGAAGCACCGCCCGTCGCTCCCACAGCGGAGAGATAAACACGCAGGCATAAAGCGGCAGAAACACGGCCAGATAATAGAGGACTCGCGCCAGCGCGGCGGGTGTCACACGTGTGTCATACAAACCGGCCCAAAGGCGATCGACGAAAGGACCGCCCAGCAACCCGCACGCGAGAACGATTGCAGTTATGCCAAGAGCGAAAATTCCACCAATGCGCCGCACGGAGCCGTTAACGGAAAGAATCCAAGTATTGCGGAACGTCAAAGGCTCCATCGGCCGTCCTTGAATTCAGGCTGCGTCACAAAGGTGACACTCGCAGGCTTGCCAAATACCAATGTTAAGCCCTAGTCTTATTTTTTACGTTTTGTCAGCTATTTTATGAGGGGGTCATGCGTAGATTCTTTGCGGGATTCGCAGGCATCCTTTTGTTGGGCGTGACGAGCAACGTTCTCGCCCAGCCTGCGCCTCAACTCACACCGGACCAAATCGTGAAGGCACTCACTTGTCCCGGTGACAGTCAGCTCGGCGCGAATGGAACATGCGAACAGCCAGGTAGCGCTGCAGCGCCAAGCAGTGCTGAATCATCGCCGCAAGTCGAAATCTGCGCGCGTCCTCCGGATGTGCCGCGCACTCTCGTCAAGACGCCCGACGGCGATTGCGTGCCCGCAAAGGACGATACGTTGGGTTTTGATCTCGGTGCAGCAGCTAAAGGCGCTGCCCCCACTGCGAAACAGCCGGCACGTGCGGGTGCAACCGTCGCTTCGCTGACCACGCGCAGCGCTCAGCCGCAGTCGGTACCCAGGCTGGATCTGCTGCTGACCTTCGACACCGACTCGGCCAGCCTCACCGAACAGGGCGCTGCGAACGCACGCGCTTTTGCGGAAGCGCTGAAGCGGCCCGAACTCAAGCAGGCTCGGTTTGAAATCGAAGGCCACACCGACGCCTCCGGAACGCGCGACCACAATCTTGTGCTGTCGCAAAAGCGCGCCGACACCGTGAAGGCTTTTCTGGTTTCCCTCGGCGTGGATGCGGACCATTTGACACCCGTCGGATACGCGTTCGATCATTTGAGCGTGCCCGATCAGCCCATGTCCGGCGCCAACCGCCGCGTCGTGGCGCGGCGATTGCAATAGCCTCTAACGGCGAACCGGAGCGTAGCGCTCTCGGTAACAGCCTCAGGGGGCAATTGTGACGTCAAGAACGATCTCGCGTGCGATTCTGTTCGCCGCAGGGATTCTTGCGTTATCCGTTTCTGGGGCATTTGCGCAGAACATCCTGCCTCCGCAAATCCTTGATCCCGCGGTACGGACTGCTCAGCCGCCCGCCCAAGCGCGCACCGGCGACATTCTTGCCGCGCCTGCTCCCGGCGCCTGTCCGCTGGAATCGTCCGATCTGAAATTCAGACTCGAATCCGTCGAGTTTCGCGGCGCGGCCGATCTGCCACCGGAAATTCTCGCCCCCGCCTATCAAGGCCTGACCGGCAAAGACATTCCGGTGAGTGCCATCTGCCGCATCCGCGATCGCGCCGGCACCATTTTGTTCCAACGCGGATTGCTGGCACGCGTCGAAGTGCCCGAACAGACCATCATGGACGGACATCTCGTGTTCGACGTGATCGAGGCTTACGTAGCGGCGATACAATTGCGTGGCGACGCGGGCCCGGCACAGCAGAAAGTCGAAGACTACATCGAGATGTTGCGCGGCTTGCGTCCGTTCGACATCAACAAGGCACAACGTTATCTGCTCTTGGCCGGCGATATTCCCGGCATCACGATCTCCGCGACGCTGAGGCCTTCACCGCAAGGCCGAGGCGCGGTCGAATTGGATGTTCTGGTCAGTCGCATTCCCTCCGGGATGGTGATCAGCGCCAACAATCTGGGCGCAAAATCCACGGGGCGTCTGGGCGCATTAATACGCGCGGATTTCAACAGCCTCACCCGCTATGGCGAACATACGACGCTGGTCGCTTACTCCACCTTCGACGGAAATTGGCGGGAGCAGCATGTGTTACAGGCCGTCGAGGAAGCACGCTTCGGCGCGGATGGCCTGGTAGGGCGGATGTCGCTCGCCTATGGAACAACACATCCCGGCGACATATTGGCGCCGTTGGATATCGCGGGAAAATCCTTCGTCGGCGATTTCCGGCTTGCCTATCCCGTGGTCCGGTCCCGGTCGCTCAACGTCGCCCTGACCGGTGGCTTCGACTATATCTTTCAGGACATCGACATCGGCCCAAATCCGCTTACCCGCGACAGGCTCGCTATTCTCGTGGGGCGTTTAGCGGCCGATAAAGCGTGGAGCGACCTGCCGGTAACCCTCGGTGGCGGACTGGAATTGCGCCAGGGCATGGGTGCCAGTCTGGGCGGCAGCCATACCTGCGTGGCCGAGGCGTCTTGCTTCTTGTCGCGCTTCGAGGGCCATCCCGATGCGTTGGTAACGCGCGCCGATGGCCGCTTCGCGGTTCAGTGGTCACCCTATATTGCGAGTATCGCCGCGTTTCAGGCGCAATACAGCAACGTGCCGCTTCTCGCCTTCGAGGAATTTGCCGCCGGGGGACTGACCATCGGCCGTGGTTACGACCCTTCCGTGCTGTCGGGAGACAGCGGCATCGGCGGTTCTTTCGAAATCCGCGTCGGACAGTTCGCGCCCGGATTCACCTTTTTCGGGTTCTTCGACACGACCCGGATATGGAACAAGGACACGGGCAGCGCAAACCGCACGCTGCGCTCGACCGGCGCCGGCATCGAACTGCAGCTTCTGCAGCGACTTCATATCCAGGCGCTTTATGCTGCGCCACTCGATAAGGTTTCGTCGCTGTTAAAGTCAAAAGCACCCGGTCGAATAATGTTCAGCGTCAGCCTTGGATTTTGACAGAGGGATCGCCATGAACTCTGCCGCCCGGTTGAATGGTTTTGCAAGATTGCGGGCGCGCCTTTTGTGTCGAACCGCGCTTTCGGGCCTTGCTGTCATTTTTTCGGCGCCAGCAGTCGCGGACACGGTCACCACCGTCGGCACGATTGCGAATTGGAAGGACAGCGCCGGCAATAACACGGCAACGCCCGGCGCCGTGCCGGGCCTGATTGCGGATGACGCCACGACGGTCACGGTGAACCTGCAAAGCGCGCGCACCATTTTGGATTGGAGTGCTGGCGCGCCATTGAACATCGGGGCCGGCAAGGGCCTATCGTTCCAGTTCCTGACACGATCGGACATTGTCCTCAATCGGATTGCCGGCGGTTCCGCCACCATCAACGGCACTTTGTCGGGAATCGTGTCCGGACAGCCCGGCGGGAATATCTGGATTACCGCCCGCGACGGAATCCTATTCGGGAACGGTGCCGTTGTAAGCACTGGCGGTTTGCTAGCGACGACATCCCCCTTATCGACACCGGACAGCGATTTTCTTGCCGGCACCGAACCGGTTTCGGGCAGCAACCACATTTTCAGTTTTGGCACCGGCACAAACGCGATTTCCATCGGTGATGCGCACATCACCGTCAACGGGGGTTTGCTTGCATTCGTTGCGCCAGTGGTGAGTTCGGTGGCGAATACAGCCGGCAACGGCATCGATGGCACCGGTTCGGTTCTCTATGGCGCGGCTGATGCGTTTAGGATCACGCTCGTACCGGATGGCGCGACGAATTGGGATTTGGTCAGCTTCGAGGTTCCCGCTGGCAATGGCAGCTCAAGTCCGGGAACAGTGATTGCTCTCTCCGGAACGACCAATGTCACCGGAAGCGTCTATCTGGCCGCGATCAATTCCACGCTCGCCACCGACGTCGTCACCGTCGACGGACACATTGCGACCTCGGCCGCTGTCGACGACAACGGCAACATCGTGCTTTCGGCCGGACATGACATCGTTGGCAATGCGGTGGACAGCGCCGGCAATGGCGAAGGCGTGCAGGTTAATCTGGCTGGTGGCGGTACACTGAACGCCTCTGGCGACATAACTCTGCGCGCGCAAAGCGACGTGACGCTGAATGGCGACACGTCTGCGAACGGGACGCTTACCCTTGTGTCAGATGGTGGCGCAATTGCCGCCTCGGGAGGCGCGATCACAGCCGCGACACTGACGGGTTCGTCGGGAGGAGCCGCAGATTTGTCGAACTCCGGCAATGTGATTACGACGCTGAACGACTTCACCAACACATCGGGACCGCTGACGCTAAAGGACAGCGCGCCACTGACGATCACCGGAACCGTGGACGCCACCGGTCAGACCCTGACCCTGAACGATACCGGCGGCGGCATTGCGGCGTCCGGCGGCGCCATCAAAGCGGCGACGTTGACGGGATCGTCGGCCGGAGCTGCCGATTTCTCCAATCCCGGCAATGTGATTGCGACGCTGAACGGCTTTACCAACACGGCAGGCGCGCTG
>DATLVC010000136.1:0-10760 GCA_035577685.1 Micropepsaceae bacterium
CCCAAATCGCGGCAAACACGAGATAGGGCACTGCGCGAAACAGCCAGGACGCGTTGTGGGCCATCACCACATCCTTACGGAAGAGGCGCAGCAGATCGCGATAGGGCTGAATCAGCGGTGGACCTTGGCGGCGGAGGAGTCGCGCCTTCACTTTGCGGATGAAGCCGGTGAGGAGCGGCGCCAGAAGCACCACCAGCATCATCTGTGCGCCTTGCACGGCGAGGTCGCGCATCAGCTCCATACCGCCAACACCAAAAGCAGAGCCACGAGGGTGAGGAACACCAGGCTGAGATAGCGCCGGATGGTGAGGAACTGCAGCACGTTGAGCCGGGTGGCGATGAAGCCGACGCCTCCGGCCAGCGGCACGTAAAGCCGATCCCAGATCACATCGTGCAGCTCGACGCGCAAACGCGCCGGACGGTTATCGCCGGGACGCGGCATGTCGACATGCTCGCGGGCGCGAAAGACGAGCGTGCCGAAAACGCGCCGTATCGGTTGGGCAAAACTCCCCGCGCTGTATTGGATGAGGGGGCTCGCATCGGGAAAACCGCAATCCCAGGGCGGCGCGCGGCGCAAGGTCTTGTTTCCCAGCACATGGATGGCATAGGCGGTGAGCGATGCCGAAAGCGCGACGAACACGAAGACGAGAAGGCCATTATAGGAGCTTCGGCTTTCGGCAATCGGAACGATGGAAAGCCACGGCACGGCCGCTTGCGAGGGCATGTGCGCGCCCAGGACCGCTTGCGAAGCGGCCCCGATGGCGTCGATGCCGAATCCTGGGAGAATGCCTGCAACGAGGCAAAGCGCGGCGAAGCTCAGCATCGCAGCCAAGGAAAACGGATCGCTATCCTTGGCGCTCTCGGCCATCGGCGAGCGCGCGCGCCCCAGAAAGGCAATGCCGAACACACGAACGAAGCACGCGCCGGCCAGCGCCACCGCAAGGGCAAGCAGCGCGCCCACCGCGGGGATGATGAGGCGCAGACCCCATTGCGGCATATCGGGGCTGAGCAGGATGGCCTGGAAGATCAGCCATTCGGAGACGAAGCCATTGAGCGGCGGCAAGGCGGAAATGGCCGCGCACCCGACCAGGCAGGCGAACGCGGTTACCGGCATGCGGTGGATCAGGCCGCCGAGCTTTTCCATGTCGCGCTCGCCGGTCGCGGTCAGGATCGCGCCGGAGCCGAAAAACAACAGGCTCTTGAAAAGCGCATGATTGAAGACGTGAAACAAAGCGGCGGTGAAAGCGAGCACGGCGGCGGCCTGCAGCTGATTGGCGCTGAACGCCAAAGCCAATCCGAGGCCGACGAAAATAAATCCGATATTCTCGATCGTGCTGTAGGCAAGCACGCGTTTCAGATCGTTCTGCATCAGGGCGTATAGGACGCCCATCGCGGCGGTCGCCCCGCCCAAAATGAGCACCACGAGGCCCCACCACCATTCCGGCGGTCCGAGCAGATCGAACACGATCCGGATGAAGCCATAGATGGCGACCTTGGTCATGACTCCGCTCATGAGCGCGGAAACATGGCTGGGGGCTGCGGGATGGGCGAGAGGCAGCCACGCATGCAGCGGCACAAGACCCGCTTTCGAGCCCGCGCCGATGAGGGCCAGTGCGAGAACGAAGATGGCGGTGACCGTGGAGGGCAGGTTCCCGCGCATGACATCGAAGGCGTAATTGCCGTCCGTCCCCGCGAGGAGGCCGAAGGCGAGCAAGAGCGCGAAGGTGCCGAAGCTCGCCATCAGAATGTAGACATAGCCCGCCTTTACATTGTCCGCGACGCGGTCATGGGAAACCACCAGCGCCCATGACGTGAGCGACATGAATTCCCACGACAGCAGAAAGCTGAACGCATCGTCGGCCAGGACGACGAGATTCATGCCGGCGAGAAAGGCGGGGAAGAATGGCAGGACGCGCAAGGGCGCATGTTCGTGCCGGCCATAGCCGATCGCGTAAAGGCTGGCTCCGGCCGCGCCGAGATTGACCACGACGAGGAAGAACGCCGAAAGCGCATCGATGCGGAAATGGGCGCCGATCCATGGCAGGCCGAGCGGCAATATGATAGCGGAAGGCTGCCCCTGTTCGGCAACGAGATCGGCGAGCGCAACGCCGAACGCGATGGCGGCGACAATGAAGCTCGCCCCGTAGACCAGCGTCGATCCGTGCCTCGAGCGCCCAACGAGTACGGCCGCGGGCACCAGGACAAGAAAGACTGCGACGCACCACAACAGAATGACGACGATCATCGTGATGGGCCTTATGTCGCGCGACCGGCGGGCGGTCTCGGACTCTTATCCCGGCCCACCTTGGCTTTCGGCACCGGGTCCTTCAAGCGGACTCCGCGGCCGCCCGAAAGGCTCTCGGCGCCCGCATTGATCAGTTCGATTCCCGCATCTTCGAGGGCGGAAATCAGGCGCATCAGCGAATCGACATTGCCGCGAATGAGGCCGTCACTCGCCTCCATCCGCTGGATGGTCGGCACGGACAGCCCGGAAAGATCGGCCATTTGGCGCTGGTCGATGCCAAGCAGGGCACGGGCAGCGCGCATTTGCGCGGAAGTGATCATGCGTCTCGCGGGAATCGCAATTGTCCCGCCGCATGGAAATACTTTTAAAGGTTAAATGCAACAATTGATGTGTGACATGTCACTTTTGAACGATTGTGCGTCATTCTTCAGGCATGGGGCGTTGACTTGACCGTCGTTCCCGGTGCCGGCGCGCCCTGTACGGACGCCATGATCTCCGCCTGGTCGGCGAGGCCGCCGAGGATCTCCGTAATGCCGCCTTCCACCATTCCAGTCTGGACAGGCAAACGTGCAATCTTGCCCTGCTGCACGGCGTAGACGAATTTTCCGTTCGCGTCCGTGCCGACCGACGAGCTGGGCAAAGTGAGCGCATTGCGGTGAATGTCGGTTTCGAGCGAGACCTGCGCATACATCCCCGGATACAGCCGCCCGCCGGGATTGGGCACGTCGATCTCCGTCCGCATGTTGCGCGTCTGCGGGTCCAATCGCCCCTCAAAACGCGTGACCTTTCCGCTGATGGGTTTTCCCTCAAGCCCGTAAGGCTTGACGCTCACCTCAAGCCCGACCCGCAAACGGGACACGTCGCTTTCCGGAACGTTGCAGAAAACCCGGATGACGTCGACGCGCTGCACCGTGAACAGCGGCGTCGTGAGCCCCGCCGTCGCGGCTTGGACAAAATCGCCGCGATTGACCTGCCGATGCGAGACCACGCCGTCAAACGGGGCCACGATCCGTGTGTAGGCCAGCATCGTGCGAATCTGATCGGCAGTGGCGACGGCAAGATCGACGTCCGCGGCGGCAACGCTGGCATTCGCCTTGGCTTCGTCCAAGCTCTGCTGCGATGTGCCCTGGATTTTCAACAAACCTTCCTGCCGTTGCAGGGTAATTTGCTGAAGCGCCAGATTCGCGCGCTTCGATGCGATGGTGGCTTCGGCCTGGGCGAGTTGCTTTTCCGTTTCCGGCAGGCTGATGATCGCGAGCGGCTGGCCTGCCTTGACGTGATCGCCGATATCGGCGCGCACCTCGGCGAGATAGCCGGAAACCTTCGGATAGAGGTCCGCCGTCTCATAGGCTTCCAGTGTGCCGTTGGTGTTGAAGCTGCGGGCGATGTCGGCACGGATGGGCCGGATTGTTTCTACGCTTTGCACGGGTGCGGGTTGCGCCGGAGCGGCAGCGGCGTTTTTCGCGGCCGGCAGAAGCGCAAGATGAACCGCAAAGGCGATGCCGATGGCGGCGGAGCCGGCCACGCCGATGGTCCACGAATGAGATGGTCTTCGCATCAGCGCCCCTTGGAAACGGTCATGCGTGCCCGGCCCCGGACAGCGCGCTGGCCGGATCGTCGGGATCGAGCGAGGGTGAATGCCGGCCGGCCCTCGCCCGCACCAGCGCGAACACGCCGGGGAGCACCAGAAGCGTCGCCAGTGTCGCGGCGGCCAATCCGCCGATGACGGCGCGGCCCAGCGGTGCAGCCTGTCCGCCGCTCGCTCCCAGCCCGATGGCCATGGGCAGCATGCCCGCGATCATCGCGAGACTGGTCATGAGAATGGGGCGAAGCCGGCTCACCGCGCCCTCTCGCGCGGCATCGAAAGACGATTTACCGGAAATGCGGCTGCGTTCGGCAAATGTCACCAGCAGGATCGCGTTCGCAACCGCGACGCCAACCGCCATGATCGCGCCCATGAACGATTCAAGGTTCAGCGTGCTTCCCCAGAGCCATAGGGCAAGCGTTGTACCGGCAACCGCGGCCGGCACGGTGGAAATCGTAATAAAAGCGAGCTCAATGGATTGAAAATTCGCCACCAACAACAGGAAGATCACAAGAACCGCGAAGAGCAACCCTGTCCGCAACGCCGTCAGCAGATCGTTAAGCGGCTGCACCTGTCCACGGATCGCGACATTCACCCGGGCCGGCGGCTTGCCCAATTGTGCGACGGCATCTGCTACTTCCCGGGCCGCGCTTCCCAGGTCCGTGTTCTCGATATTTGCGGTTACGGTCACCATCCGGTCCATATTGTAGCGGTCATATTCCCCGACCACGGTGCCGGCCTGAACGGTGGCGACATTACGCAACAGCGCCGACTTTCCTTTGTCGCCGGTGATCGGAATCCCTTTGACGTCCTCCATGGATGTCATCTGCAGCTGCGGCACTTCGACTTGAACTTGATAGGCGATCCCGGTGTTCGGGGCCGCCCAATAGAGCGGCTGCGTGAACCGGCTCGACGACGTAGCCGGGGACAGAGCGCGCGTCAGATCGTTGGTGGTAATACCCAGAACGCCGGCGCGCTCGCGGTCAAGCGCGACATTGACGGACGGATAGTCCAGCGGTTGACCGAATTGAACGTCGCGAAGCGAGGGCAAGGCGCCGAGTTTCTGCTTCACTTTCTCGGCGAACGCGCGATCATTGTCGAGATTTGGGCCACTGACCGCCACCTCGATGGGCGTTGGCGCGCCAAAGCTCATCACCCGGCTGACGATATCGGCCGGCTCGAACGAAACCTGTACCTCGCTCATGTCTTTGGCGATGCGCTGACGCAGCCGTTCTCTCAGCGCGCCGATGTTGGTGTGGGAGCTACCCTTGAGTTCGACCTGAAGCACGCTTTCCTGCGGGCCGCTGTTCCAGAGATAGATGAAATTGATCGGGTAAGCCGAACCATGGACGCCAATGAGGGCGAGCGACACGCCGACATTGGCGTCCCCTGCTTCCTCTTTGATGAGTTTCAAAATCTTTTGCGTGTAACCTTCCGTACGCTCCAACTGCGTGCCGGCGGGCGCCCGAATTCTCAGTTGGAGCTGGGCCGCGTCCGCCTTCGGGAAAATGTCCGTTCCCAAACGTGGGAACAGGACGATGATCGTAGCGATAGCCGCGACGAGGTAAACGGACGCAATCAGCCAGCGCCACGCCAGCAGCGGGTTCAAGCTTCCCGCATAGGACGCTTGCAGGCGTTCCGAAAATCCCGTGGCGGCATGCCCGGAAGCTTCCTTGCGATGCGTCCAGACCGCGAGGATCGGCACCATGGTGCTGGCAAGGAGATAGGACGCCGCCATCGAAAATCCGACCGCCAGCGATAGGGGAAGAAACAACGCGCGTGCGGCGCCTTCCATGCCGAAGGACGGCAGGAACACCGCGACCACACAGAGCATCGCGATAAGCAACGGCAACGCGACCTCGCGCCCGGAATCCGCAACGGCGCGGCCGATGGACTGTCCCCTTCCGAGATGCGTGTGAATGTTTTCGATCGCCACCGTGGACATGTCCACCAGGATGCCGACTGCGAGCGCAAGACCGCCCAGCGTCATGAGATTGATGGTCTGGTCCACCAGCCAAAGGGCGAGCACCGCGGCGAGCAGCGAGATCGGAATGTTGAGCACCACGATGAAGGCGCTGCGCCAATCGCGCAGAAACAACAGCACCATGATGCCGGCAAGAAGCGCCCCCAACAGGCCTTCCGTCGTAAGTCCGGAAATCGAGTCGGTCACAAAGGGCGATTGATCGAACACGTAGCTGACCGTCGTGTCCTCAGGCAGCGCAGCCTGGAACTTCGCCATATTTGCTTTCACCAGATTGACGACCGAGAGCGTGGAGGCATCGGCGCGCTTGGTCACGGGGATGTAAACCGTGCGCAAACCGTTCACCAAGGCGATGCTGGTCGGGATGTCCGTCGAGTCGGTGACGCGGGCGACGTCGCGCACGAAGACGCCAGGCAAGGTGCCGGTCCGGATGGCGACGTTTTCCAGATCCTTCACGTTCTGCACGATCGAGTTTACCGGGACCATGGGATACATCCCGTCGACCTCGATATTGCCGGACGGGCTTATCGTCTCCGCATTCGCAATTGCAGCCACCACATCCTGAGCGGAAATGTCGTAGGCCTGCAGCCGTTCGGGATCGAGGCTGACGACGATGCTGCGCGGGCCGCTGCCGAAGGGCGGCGGGGCAGACACCCCCGGCAGGGTGGCGAAAAGCGGCCGAACGGTATTGAGCGCAAGATCCTGGATTTGCCCGACCGTCCGCGTTGCGCTGGCAAAGGCGAGATAGCCGACCGGCACGCTGCCGGCATCAAAGCGTGTCACGAAAGGCGGCACGGCTCCGGGCGGCATGAAGGCCCGTGCGCGGTTCACGTAAGACACGGTTTCGGACATCGCCTGCGACATGTCCGTGCCGGGATAGAATTGCAGTTTGATGAGCGCGGCACCCTGAATCGACTTGGATTCGACGTGCTCGATGCCGGTGATGTAGAGGAAGTGATATTCATAATAATAGGTGAGGAAGCCTTCCATCTGGGCGGGGTCCATGCCGCCATAGGGCTGCGCCACATAGATGGTCGGAACGCCGAGCGGCGGGAAGACATCGCGCGCCATCTGCCCCAGCGCGATGACCGCGCCGATGACGACCGCGGTGATTGCCACCACCACGGAGAAGGGACGCCGCAGAGCGAACCTCACCAAATTCATCGGCTGCCTTATCCACGCTGGATCCAGCGACAGAATCGAATAACGCTATCGAAAGTCAATACTATGACGAGCGGGGGCGATCATCCACAACACAAAATCCATGTCAGATTCGTAATGCGGCCGCGGGGGCGGTTTCTCAGATGGCTTTGGCGGCCTGTTTCCGCCGTTTTCCCGCGACTTCTTTGAAGAGTTCGTTCAGACGCGTGCGAACCAGGGTCAGGGCTTTGCGCCCCAAGGGCGTGGCCCGATAAAACCGGCGATAGGTCCGTCCCACGCGCTTCTTGCGCGATTTGAGATAGCCTTTGCGCTCCAAGCCGTGAAGCATGGGGTACAGGGTCCCCGGACTCATCTTGTAACCGTGATGGGCAAGCTCCTCGATCATCCAAAGACCGTACAAATCGCCCTTCGCGGCATGATGAAGGATGTGCATGCGCACAAATCCGGCGAGAAGGTCCTGGTGTTCCATTGAGTCCCGGTTGAAATTCTTCCGACTATTGGGAGGCTTGTTCTCGGAGTGCTAGGTGGGCGGGGAGGATTGCGGCTCCCTCCGTGGCAAGCGTAGCGAACCTCGGTCGCGTCAACAATGCCGAAAGCCTGGCGGTATTTGGGAGACACCCAAGCGCAGGGAACCGGATCGGGAATGGGGGCATACCCGCGCTATCCGGCGGGTACCTCGCGGTTCAAGCGATATTGCCGAGTGGCGAGCGAAACCGTGCCCACACCTGTTCGAGATGCCTCAATTCAGGCGGCAGCTCGCGATCGAGGCTGTAAGCGTTCATGAAAGTCAGGCCGAAATCGGGGGCCTTGATCCAGGTAACCCGCGCCTCATAGAGGCTGGCGCTGCGGCGATCGATGAGGAACACGCGCGTCGGGATGACCTCGCCCCGCGCGAGTGCGATTCGTGCGCCGCTCTGTGAAAGGTCGCGGATGGTACAGTCGCGCACCCGGTTGTCCTCGCCATAGATGACCTTGCCCGAAAGCAAAGTGCGCTTGCGGGCGGCACGGCGCTCGTCGACGACGCGGGGTGGCGGGGCAAAAATCGGTGTGGACACGGCAAAAACTCCAAACTGGGACTCATGATGAACGCGACAGCCTTAATCTGAGGTAAAAAACCCTTGCTTAAGGCCGCTTGCGTGAAAGCCGATGAAGGCCCAGCTTTCCCGCCGAACCCGCGGAAAACCCCTCATGGATGCGTCCTTTTCCCTCACCCTCGCCGACATTGAAGGGGCGGCGCGCGCCATTGCCGGGGCGGTCGAAATCACCCCCGCCCGCTATTCGCGGACGCTCTCGGCCATCGCGGGCGCCGAGATCTTCCTCAAATTCGAGAATCTGCAATTCACGGCCTCGTTCAAGGAACGCGGCGCGCTGAACAAATTGCTGTCGCTCGACGCGGATCAGCGCCGGCGCGGTGTCATCGCCATGTCGGCGGGTAATCACGCGCAAGGCGTTGCCTATCATGCGGGGCGGCTTGGCGTGCCGGCCACCATCGTCATGCCGGAAGGAACGCCATTCACGAAAGTGAAACATACGCGCGAATTCGGCGCGCAGATCGTGATCGAAGGAACGTCGCTGTCGGAAGCCGAGATCCGGGCCAAGGCACTCGCCGCCGAACACGGCTTCACGCTGATCCACCCCTATGACGATCCCCTTGTGGTTGCCGGTCAGGGTACCACGGCGCTGGAATTTCTCGCGGCGGTTCCGCAGCTCGAAGCGCTTGTGGTGCCTGTCGGCGGCGGCGGCCTGATCTCTGGGATGGCGATCGCCGCACGCGCCCTGAAGCCCGAGGTGAAGATCTATGGCGTGGAGGCGTGCCTCTATCCCGCGATGCACAATGCGCTGACGGGCGATCATCTTCCTTGCGCGGGCCAGACCATTGCCGAGGGCATCGCGGTAAAGGTTCCTGGCGAACTTACGAAAGCGGTGATTGGCGCGCTCGTGTCCGATATTTTTCTCGTGACCGAGGCCGATCTGGAAGCGGCCATCGTCAAGCTCTTGGAAATCGAAAAGACGCTGGCGGAAGGGGCCGGCGCCGCAGCCCTCGCAGCGGTGCTCGCCAATCCGCAATTGTTCAAGGATCGCAAGGTCGGCGTAGTGATTTCCGGCGGCAATATCGACATGCGGCTGTTGTCGAATGTCATCCTGCGCGAGCTGGCGCGCGAGGGCCGCATTCTCTCGCTGGTCATTCCCATCGAGGATCGCCCTGGCTTGCTCGCGCGCGTGGCCAGCATCATTGGGGAGGCTGGCGGCAACATCATGGAAGTTTCGCACAACCGGCTGATGACGGGCGTGTCGGCGAAATCGGCTGATCTTGGCCTCGTGGTCGAAGCGCGCGATGCCGCGCATGCGGCGGAAATCAAGGCGCGGCTGAAAGAAGCGGGCTTTACGGTGCGCGAACCGGGTGGGTGATTACCCCGCTGCGTATCATCTGCGGTGCCCCCGGGGCGGCGAAAGACAACCTGAGGTTACACGAAGGACCTGATGCCTACGAGTCGATTGGGTGTGTTAACCCTTTCTTAAGCATTTGCTTCGAGGGCCCAAGCCGCGGCGATAGCGTTCGATGGGGACGAAAGCCGGGGATTCGCCAATGCAGTTCAATCTTGCGCAATGGACGGGGATAGCCGTGACCGCAATCGTGGTCGCGGGATCGGATATGGATGTGGTCTACGCAGTGCCTTTGGGGATGATCGCGGGCGCGCTGGCGACGTTCTTTTCCGCCATTGCCAACAGCGCTCTGGACAAAACAATTACCCGTCGGCCGGGATAGTGTTGAGCGCCTCTTCCAATTGCTGAAAGCTCGGCTGCGAGGTGCTGGGCACGCTGCCGCGCCCGATTTCTACCGACACTTGCGCCGAATTGCCGTGTAGATGGGCGACCAGAATATCGCGGATCACGTGATAGAACTGCGCATCCTCGTCCACGATGCCTTTCAGCCGCGTCGCGATCGGCCCCACCAGACCATAGGCCAAGAACACCCCCATGAACGTGCCGACAAGCGCGCCGCCGATCATGCCGCCCAGAACCTCCGGCGGCTCGGTGATCGAGCCCATGGTCTTGATGACGCCCAACACGGCGGCGACAATGCCGAGCGCCGGCAGGCCGTCTGCCATCGTCTGCAGTGCGGTGGAGGACACCAGCCCTTCGTGATGGTGTTTCTCGAGCTGCTTTTCCATCGCGGTTTCGACCTGATGGGGGTCTTCCAGGCTCATGGTCATCATGCGCAGCGTGTCGCAGATGAAATCGAGGGCGAAATGATCGTGCTCGATCTTGGGATAGCGCTTGAAAATCGATGATTCCTTCGGCTTCTCGATATGGGCTTCGAGCGCGATCATGCCCTTCATCTTCATGGTCTTGGTGAGAAGAAACAGCAGGCACAGCAGATCGCGATAATCGGACTGTTTCCATTTCGGGCCTTTGAAGGCCTTGGCGATTTCGCCCACGGTCTTCTTCACATCGCCGATGGAATTGCCGAGCAGAAGTGCCGCCACAGCGGCGCCGCCGATGGTCACCATTTCGTGCGGCAGGGATTCGATGATGACTTCAAAGTGACCGCCCGACCAGACATAGCCGCCGAACACCATGGCAAACAGCATAACGATGCCGATGATCTGGAACATGCTGGGCTTCCGTCCTCGTCTCAAAGCGGCGCAGGCGCGAAACCGGAAGCGGTCACGCGCGAAGCGTCACTATTAAGCGAACAGCTTAATGGGCGATGAAATGCGCACGCGGCGCGGGTTGTTTGCGCTTAACGGCTCGCGAACAGGCTTAACGAAAGGCAAATGAGGGATG
>DATLVC010000137.1:0-4230 GCA_035577685.1 Micropepsaceae bacterium
GCGGAGGCGACTCCAGGGACAGCGCCACAGAAAACAGACCGCCACGGCGCGAAAGCGCCAGGCAAGGATGAAACGGTGCGGTAAGAGCGCACCGCGGCTTCGGCAACGAAGACGGCACGGCAAGCCCCACCGGGAGCAAGACCAAATAGGGACGGTGTTTTGCGCGTTTCCGCGTAACCGTCCGGGTAGGTCGCGCGAGGCGTTCGGCGACGAACGTCCCAGAGGAATGGTCATCCCTCGGCTTCGGCCGAGGACAGAACCCGGCTTACAGGCCATCTGACGCTATATCCACCGCCTCACGCGGTGCATGTATTCCGTATACGGATTTCCGTGCTGGCGCTGCATTTTCTCTTCCTCGAAAGGGATGAAGAGGAAATTGCACAGCAGGAACACCAGCACCGGCACGGCGAAGAACGCCAATGTTCCCATGTAGAACGCGATTCCCAAGCTCACGAGGATCAGGCCGAGATACATCGGATTGCGCGTGAAGCGGAACGGACCGTTCGTCACCAGTTTCTTGTTCGCCGCCGATGCCGGCTCGATCTCCGTGCCTTCGACGAAAAACTTTCTCACCGCCGACACGGCGAGCGCGAGACCCGCTACCGCCAGAAGAATCGCCGCTGGCAATGAATGCATCAGCATGATCGGCGGGATAGCGCCGCTCCACTCCAGCCCATAGGCGATGAGGAGAAACGCCAGCGTCCACAAGGGCGGTGGAATCCTCAAATACCACTTCACTGTCGCGAGCGTCGCCATGGCGCGAACCTTCTAAATCGTTTTTGCTTTTACAGGGGTGGAAAAATCAAGAAAGGAACAAATATAGAACGCAGAGCCAGCGGGACTATTCACGACGATTACTGTAAACTTAACCAGTTGCTGCTTCGTTCAGGGGGATTAGTAGTCGAGCTCTAAGACGAGACCAAATATTGTAAAGCCCAAGTCCATATTTTCCCTGTGTTTTTCGTTGACGTGGGGGAGAAACCCATGATATCCCATCTGATCCCATGCGTCGTCGCGTGGCGGGTCGGCCTATTCGGAAATGTCGATCACGCGCATGGGTTTCAGGGGGCGCAAGCACCAAACCGTGCAACCGTTTGTCTCCACAACCGTAAACAAGCTCGATGCCAAGGGCCGCGTGAGTATTCCTGCGCCTTTTCGCCAAATACTCGCGCAGCAAAACTTGCGCGGTTGCTATTGCTTTCCTTCGTTTGTCGTTCCGGCACTTGAGGCCTTCGGCGAAGACTTGCTGGCCGATTTCCAGAAACGGCTCGGCGCGGTCGATCCTCTGTTCAGCGAGGATTACGACGCACAAGCCCAAGCCGTGGTCGGCGAAGCGCAGCTGCTGAATTTCGACGATGAGGGGCGCGTTCGTCTGCCCGACGAATTCCTGGCGCATGCGGGAATCAAAGACCGCGTCCTGTTCGTCGGCATGATCCAAAAATTCCAGATCTGGGACCCGGAACGCTTTGAGCCGGTCCGTCTCGAACGCATCGCACGGGCGCGGGCGACCCGCCTTGGCCCGGGAGGCGCGGCATGAGCGGCGCTCATGTTCCGGTGATGCTGGACGAGGTGATGGCGGTGCTGCGCCCGCGCGATGACGCGATCTATGTCGATGGGACTTTTGGCGGCGGTGGCTATTCAGTGGCGCTGCTCGAATCGGCTAAGTGCCGGGTCTTCGGCATTGACCGCGATGCGGCCGCGATTGCCCGCGGGCGCGTGCTTGCCGAAAAATTCGAGGGTCGGCTGACATTGATTCATGGCCGCTTCTCGCAAATGGACGCGTTGTTGGGTGCGGAAGGGGTGACGAAGGCCGATGGCGTCGCACTCGATCTTGGGGTGTCGTCGTTTCAACTCGATCAGGGCGAGCGCGGTTTCTCCTTCAGCAGCGACGGTCCCCTCAATATGAGGATGGATGAGAGCCAGGGCGAATCCGCGGCCGATCTGGTCAACACACTTCCCGAAGATGCCCTCGCCGAAATCCTGCGCAATTACGGCGAAGAGAAGCGCGCGAAAGCGATTGCGCGGGCCATCGTTGCGGCGCGGCCGCTCACCCGCACACGCGAGCTCGCCGAAATCGCCGAACGCGTGCTCGGCCGCAACCCGCAAAGAATTCATCCCGCGACGCGCACCTTCCAGGCGCTGCGCATCGCGGTGAACGACGAGTTGGGCGAACTGGAACGCGGGCTGGAAGCTGCCGAACGCGTGTTGAAGCCGCACGGGCGTCTGGCCGTCGTGTCGTTCCATTCGCTCGAAGACCGCATCGTCAAACATTTCCTCGTCGAGCGGATGGGGCGCGCCGGCCACGGTTCGCGCCATGCGCCCGAGCAGAGGCCCGCGCACGCGCCGACTTTTCAATCTCTCGGCAAGAATCCGCAAATTCCTCACGATGAGGAAACGCGCGCCAATCCGCGCAGCCGCTCCGCCCGCCTGCGCAGCGCCGAACGAAATTCCGCACCGGCCTGGAATCCCTCGCCTACCCATGGAGAGTACGCATGATCCGCATCCTCAATTTCGCGTTCATCGCCATCACCAGCCTGGTGTGTCTGGGGGTTTACCGAACGGCGGAACATGCCCGTGTGGATCAGGCTGCGCTGAAAGCAACGCAGACAGCGATCGTTCGCGAAAGCGATGCGCTGACAGTGCTCGGCGCCGAATGGGCGAGGCTCACACAGCCTGCGCGCATTCAGGCACTGACCGAGCGTCACCTCGATCTTTCCGATTCGCCGGCGGTAGAGCTTTCGTCTCTCTCTCAGCTTCCGTCGAAGACACCGGCGCTCGCCGCCGAAGGCGAAATCCGCAATGCCAAGGTGGTGGTGCCGCAGACGCCGGTCGCGCCGGTGCCGGTCCCGGCAGCCGAACCGCAAATCGCACCCGCGCAATCCTCCGGTGCGACTTTCGCATCATTCCATACAGGAACCTGACCATGCCGAACCGGGCGCCGGCTCCATCGCTTATCCGCAACCGGATCGCCCTTGCGGCCCTGTCATTGGCGGTGTGCTTCAGTGTCATCGCCGCGCGCTTGGTTGATGTGATGGTGTTCGGCGCTTCCACGCCCAGCGCTATTGTGGCGACTCTTGCCCATCCCATGCGCGCCGATCTCGTCGATCGCAATGGTGTGCTGATCGCGCGGGATTTGCCGGTCAGCGATCTTTACGCCACGCCAAGTGCGTTCTGGGACACCGACGAAGCGGCGCAAGATCTTGGAGCCGCTACAGGTGCCGATGCCGCCCATCTGAAACAGGCGTTCGCCGCCAAGCGCGGCTATATATTGGTGCAGCGCGGGCTGACCCCGGACCGCCGCGATGCGGTGATGCATCTGGGTTTGCCCGGTCTCGTCTTCGAAGAAGGCTATAAGCGCTATTATCCCAGCGGGCGCATCGTCTCGCATGCCGTGGGGCAGGTTGATACCGACGATCACGGCGTGTCCGGCCTAGAGTTGGGATTGGAAAATCGCTTGCGGGGCGGGCGCGACGCGGCGCCGGTTCAGCTCTCTCTCGATATGCGCGTGCAATATGTGCTGGAGCATGAAATCGAGGAGGCGGCGCGCAGTTTCAGGACCAAAGCGGCTGGCGGCATTGTCCTCAATGTCCGTACCGGCGAAGTTCTGGCGCTGGCCTCAATGCCCGATTACGAACCGAATGCGCGGAAGTTGGAGGCAGGTGACTCCATCCGCAACCGCATGACCCAGGACGTCTATGAGCTGGGTTCGATCTTCAAGATTTTCGCCTTCGCCGAGGCCGTCGAGGAACACACCATCACGCTCGACGAACCCTTCGAAGTGGGCAAGCCGTTCAAGCTGGCACATTATTATATTCACGATTTCGAGCACCTGGGACCGACGCTCCCTGCTGCCATGGTATTTGCGGATTCCTCCAATATCGGCACCGCGCAGATCGAGATGCGCTCTGGGCCACTGAAGCAGAAGCCGTTCCTGAAAAAGCTCGGCCTGCTCGAACCCTTGAAGACGGAACTTCCCGAAGTGGCGTCCCCCCTGTATCCGCGCCATTGGGAAGTCGTGGAGGCCGCCACTATCGGCTATGGCCACGGTATTTCGGTCAATCCGTTGGGCTTTGCCGCTGCCGCAGCCGCGGTTGCCAATGGCGGCACAGCTATCCACCCCACCTTTCTCAAGAATGAGGAGGTCCAACACGGCGAACGGATGATTTCCGAGGACACCAGCCGCACCATGCGCCAGCTTTTGCGGTTGGTGGTGACCGACGGCACCGGCAA
>DATLVC010000138.1:0-4736 GCA_035577685.1 Micropepsaceae bacterium
GCGCGAAGGCGAGCTGCATGCCGTCGCTCTCGGCCAACGCGCGGATGAGCGTGCGGCCCATGCGGCCGGAGGCTCCGGCAACCGTGACGCGGATATTGGTCATGGACGAGGCGTAAGGCGCTTCTCGTGCCGATCCTTGAAAATTTGCAGGAGCGCCCAGAACGCGCCTTCCAGGGCGGCAACGATCATGACTCCCTCGGCGCTACCCGTGATCAGGAAGGCAACACCCAAGGCCAGCGCCAAAAGCGCCAAGACGTAACCGGGGCGCGTGACGCGCATAAACGGGCTCATGGACGACCCTCGGACTTCGCTCCGCCAAACTAGCACGAATTTCACACCTTGGAATCGAACTGGCCGCCCGCGCCATTGCCCGGATTCGGGCGAGGACCCGCGCCACCGGCTTTGGCGACGGTCACCATGGCTGGGCGCAGCAGCCGGTCACCGATCGTGTAGCCGGGCTGCACCACATGCATCACGGTTCCGGGTTCGGCCCCTGCCGCCGGGACTTCGGCGATCGCCTGATGCAGATGCGGATCGAACCGCACGCCTTCCGCCTCGATGGGCTTAATGCCGTGACGGGCGAGAGCGGCTTTCAGCTCGCGTTCGGTGGCTTCCACGCCTTCGAGGACCGCTTTCAGCGAATCGTCGGCTTTGGTGCGCACTTCCGGGCCGATGGCGGCGAGCGCGCGCGAAAGATTGTCGGCGACGGTCAGAACGTCGCGCGCGAACCGCGTAACGCTATAGGTCCTCGCCTCGTCGCGCTCGCGCTCAAGGCGCTTGCGGACATTCTCCACTTCGGCCAGCGCCCGAAGCGCGCGATCCTTGTGAGCCTCGGCTTCGGCCCGAAACGCGTTGATGGCGCGTTGGACCTCGTCCTCGCCGGTCGCATTGTCCTGCCCTGTTTCTTCAGGCAAGGGCTGATTGTCGTTTTCCGCTGACATGATTCTCCTTAACGCATCGGCACACCGATGGTCTATGCCAGAAGCCGGCCGACCACGCGCGCTGTATAATCCACCATAGGAACTATCCGGGCATAATTGAGCCGGGTCGGACCAATAACCCCGATCACGCCTACCACCTTGCCTTTGGCATCGGCATAGGGCGCTGCGACGATGGAGGAACCCGACAACGAGAACAATTTGTTTTCCGAGCCGATGAAAATATGGACGCCTTCGCCTTGACGGGCCAGTTCTAAGAGGCCGATCAAATCGTTCTTGCGTTCGATATCGTCGAACAATGTACGGACCCGCGCGAGGTCCCCCTGGGCCTCGATGTCATCCAGCAAATTGGAGGCCCCCCGCACGATCAAGATCCTGTCGCCCGCGGCGTCGGCGCCTTCGCGCGGGGCACGCGCCGACAGGGTGGCAATTCCTTCTGCAACGATGCGCGCTGTCAGCACATCGAGCTCGCTACGCTCTTCCTCGATCTCCTTGAGGATTTCCGCCTTCGCCGATTCCAGGGTCCGGCCCTGGAGCTTGCTCGAGAGATAGTTTGCCGCTTCCGCGAGCGCGGAGGGCGGCAGCCCCAGCGGTGTATCGATCAGCCGGTTCTCGACGCTGCCGTCGGCGCCGACCAGGATCGCCAGCGCTTTGCCCGGGCTGATGGCGACAAATTCCACATGCTTCAGCGCGACTTCCTGCTTGGCCGCGACCAGAAGGCCGGCACAACGCGAGAGGCCGGACAGCAGGCTCGCCGCCTGGCTCAGCACGTCCTCGAAGGGGCGGCCCGATGCGGCAATACGATCCTCGATGGAGGCGCGTTCCTCGGAGGTGAGATCGCCCACTTGCAGCATGCCGTCGACGAAAAGGCGCAGGCCCTTCTCGGTCGGCACCCGCCCTGCGCTCGTGTGCGGCGCATAGAGCAGCCCCATGCCTTCCAGATCGGCCATCACATTGCGGATGGATGCGGGCGAAAGGGCCAGCGGAAGCCGTTGGGACAGCGTGCGCGAGCCGACGGGTTCGCCCGAGGTGAGGTAGGCCTCGACCAGATGGCGGAACACCTCGCGGGGGCGGCTGCCGAGCTCGCTTGCCATAAAATCGCCGGCCATGGCTTTGGGGGTCCTGGCTTCCATCGACGTTGAAATGCTAAATTATTGACTACTCTGGCGTATTTCCACGGTTTTCGTGCATTTGCGCCACGGGTGCATGGCGGCTAGGTAAAGGCAGCAATCCCTAACTTCAAGAGAGCTTTCATGGGCCCTTTCAGCCGCCCCTCCGCCCGCCGCACCGACGAGATGCGCAGCATCAGCCTGGAACCGGGCGTGGTCAAACACGCGGAAGGCTCGTGCCTGGTCAAATTCGGCGACACCCACGTCCTCTGCACCGCCAGCCTGGAGAACCAGGCCCCGCCCTTCCTGCGCGGTTCGGGCCGCGGCTGGGTGACGGCCGAATATGGCATGCTGCCCCGAGCGACCTCGGAACGGACGCGGCGTGAGGCCGCCGTCGGCAAGCAGAGCGGCCGGACCCAGGAAATCCAGCGCCTGATCGGGCGGTCCTTGCGCGCCATCACGGCGCTCGAGCTTCTGGGCGAACGCCAGATCATCATCGATTGCGATGTCATCCAGGCCGATGGCGGCACGCGTACCGCCTCCATCACCGGCGGCTTTGTCGCGCTGTATCAGTGCATCAGCTTCATGACGGCGACGAAACTGATCGCGCGGCACGCCATCAAGGATCATGTGGCGGCGGTCTCCTGCGGCATCTACGAGAATGTTCCGGTGCTCGATCTTGATTATGCGGAGGATTCCACCGCCGGAACGGACGCGAATTTCGTGCTGACCGGTGCCGGTGGCATCGTGGAGATTCAGGGGACCGCCGAGGGCGTGCCCTTCAGCGAGGCGGAGTTCGGTCAGCTTCTGACGCTCGCCCGCAAGGGGACTGACGAATTGGTCACGCTGCAGAAGCAGGTGCTGAAGCTGTGATCCGGCTGGGACGCGGGGATCGGCTCGTAGTTGCGAGCCACAATCCCGGCAAGGTGCGGGAAATACGCGAGCTGATCGCGCCGTTCGGGATCGAGACGCTGGGCGCGGCCGAACTGGGCCTGCCCGAGCCCGATGAAACCGGCACGAGCTTCGCCGAAAATGCCGCGCTCAAAGCCGAAGCCGCGATGCGGGGTTCGGGATTGCCGTCGCTGTCCGATGATTCCGGTCTGTGTGTAGCGGCGCTCGACAACGCGCCCGGCATCTACTCGGCGCGCTGGGCCGGGCCGACGAAGGATTTCCGGCTCGCCATGGGCCGCGTCGAAACGGAGCTCCGCGAAAGGGGCACGCATGATATGCGGGCGCATTTCGTCTGCGCGCTGGCGATTGCGGCGCCAAACGAGGAGACGCAAATCTTCGAGGGGCGCGTCTTCGGGGCGCTGACCTTTCCGCCGCGCGGGAAGAGAGGCTTCGGCTACGATCCGATATTCGTGCCCGAAGGTTATCGCGTCACTTTCGGCGAGATGGACCCCAAGGACAAACACGCGATGTCGCATCGCGCCCGCGCCTTCGCGAAATTCGTGGCGGGCGCGATTGCCCCGGCCACGGAGCCATGAGCGCGTTCGGCATCTATGTGCATTGGCCGTTCTGCGCCGCCAAATGCCCCTATTGCGATTTCAACTCCCATGTCCGCGAGCGCTATGACGAGATGCGCTGGGCGCGGGCCATCGCATGTGAGCTTGAGGCCGTGGCATCCCTGCAGGGCGCCATCCGCCCCGACGTCGGAAGCATCTTTTTCGGCGGCGGCACGCCCTCGCTGATGAGCGGCGCGGCTGTGGGTGCCGTGCTCGACGCGATTGCGGGGCTGTGGCGGGTCGCCCCGGAGGCGGAGATCACGCTCGAGGCCAACCCCAACAGCGTCGAGCAAGGCCGTTTTCGCGATTACCGGGCCGCGGGGGTGAACCGGGTTTCCATCGGTGTACAGGCGCTGGACGAGGCGGCGTTGAAGGGGCTCGGGCGGCTGCATGGGGTGGAGGAGGCATGCGCTGCGATCCGGCTGGGTTTGGCTGTTTTTCCGCGGGTCAGCTTCGATCTGATCTATGCGCGCCCCGAGCACAGCACCGAAGCCTGGGCCGCCGAGTTGAAAGACGCGCTGTCCTATGGCACCGAACACCTATCGCTCTATCAACTAACCATCGAGCAAGGTACCGCCTATGCGACCCTCGCGCGCCAGGGCCGATTGATCGTACCGGACGAGGATCGGGCTGCCGAACTATATGAGATCACGCAGGAGATTTGTGAGGCGGCGGGACTTCCAGCCTATGAAATCTCCAATCACGCGCGGCGAGGCGCGGAAAGCCAGCATAACTTAACCTATTGGCATTATGGGGATTATGCCGGTGTTGGGCCGGGCGCACATGGGCGTCTGACAATTGTCGAACGCCGTTTGGCAACCCAAGCCGAACGCCTGCCGGAACGTTGGCTCACGGACGTCGAAAATAATGGAACCAGCCTGGTCCTGACGGACATCACCACAGAAGAAGCTGCCCGCGAACATCTGCTGATGGCTGTTCGGTTGAGCGACGGACTGGATTTGAACGCCTATCGGTCCCGGTGGGGCATAGCGCCGGCCCCGAGCCGCATCGCCGTCCTTGAAGGCGCCGGGTTGGTCACGCTCGCCAATGACCGCTTAGCCGCAACGCCCCGTGGCCGGCTGGTCCTGAACGGCATCATTCGCGAATTGGCCGATTCGGTCGAGACGGGCTAGAAACCTGGCTGCGGAAAGGATTTCGGCGCCGGATCGACCACCGAAAATCCC
>DATLVC010000139.1:0-9097 GCA_035577685.1 Micropepsaceae bacterium
CCCTTACCGGTCAACAACGCGGGGTCTTCGATCCGCCCCACGCGATTGCCGAAAGTCCGTGAAATCACGGAGCTTCCTTGGCGGCTCTCAAACGCCCTGCAGCATCGAGCGCGGCGGCGACAATGCCCTGATAGCCCGTGCAACGGCAGAGATTGCCGGAGATCGCGATGCGCACCTCCTGCTCCGTCGGATCGGGATTGTCGCGTAGGAATTCAAGCAGCGTCGTCAGCATGCCCGGCGTGCAGAACCCGCATTGCAGGCCGTGATTGTCGCGGAAGGCTTCCTGCAGCGGATGCATCGTGTCGGCCGAGGGCGCGATGCCTTCGACGGTCAGAATCTCGTGCCCATCGGCCTGCACAGCCAGCATGAGACAAGACCGCGCCGAACGCCCGTCCAGCAGAATCGTGCAGGCGCCGCAGACGCCATGCTCGCAGCCCAAATGCGTGCCGGTCAGCCCCAATTGCTGGCGCATGAAATCGGCCAGCGTGTAGCGGACTTCCACTTCTTCTTCGTATCTCTTGCCGTTGATGGTGACGGCGATTTTCCGCTTCTCGCTCATGCTCTCCCCACACGTCCCATGGCCGCCACCGCTGCGCGGCGCGACATCACCGTCGCCAGATGCTGGCGGTACGAGGCCGGCGCATGCACATCGTCGATGGCCTCAACATTCCGGCACTCTTCGCAAAGCTCCCGGAACATTTCTTCGGACGGCGTCTCGCCGACCATCTTCTTTTCCACCTCGCGCATGCGCACGGGCGCAACCGAAACGCCGCCCAGCGTCAGCGAGGCGCGGGTGATCTTTCCGTTCGCGCCGACTTCCAGCAGGACGGCCGCCGCCGCCATGGCGAAATCGCCATGGCGGCGCGCGAATTCGACAAAGCCATAGCCGTGCCCGGCGGGCCAGCGCGGGAAACGCACGCTGGTCAAAAGCTCATTCGGCTCAAGCGCGGGCGTCATAAACGCGACGGGAAATTCGGCGAACGGGATCTCGCGTGTGCCGTTGGGACCGGCGACCGTGACCACCGCATCATGCGCGGCCGCCATGGTGACAAGCTCCGCCGACGGATCGAGATGGCAGAGCGAGCCGCCGATGGTGCCGCGATTGCGCGTCTGGCGATGGCCGACATTCAGGATCGCCTCATGGATGATGGGAAAGCGCGCCTTCACCACATCCGAAAATTCGATATCGCGCTGACGCGTCATGCCGCCCAATTCGAGCACGCCGTCTTTCTCGCGCAGATAAGACAACGCCTCGATCTTGTTGAGGTCGATGATGTGATCGGGCAGCACGTAGCGGAAATTCAGCATCGGCATCAGCGATTGGCCGCCGGCCAGCAGCTTTGCGTTTTCAAGCGTGTTCAGAAGCCCGACGGCTTCGTCCACGGTTTTTGGATCGTGATAAGAAAATGGAGGCGGTTTCATCCCAACTTTTCCTGATTATGCGCGCGGCAGGAACTTAGCGAATTTCGCGCGGATTCTCTCATCCAATTCTTTGGAATTGCGGACCACCTGCGGGAACGTGTCGCGGCGTGCCCACGGGCGGCAGGCATCGATCACCACGCGCGCGTTGCGCCGGTCGTCCTCGCTGTAAACCATCGGGTCGAGCACGGTGCTCCAGCAGCCCTTGATGACTTCCAGATCCTCGCGCGGGTCGAAGCGGGTGCACATGGCCCACAGCACCTTGTCCATGTCGGCGGGGTCGATGTCATCGTCCACCACGACGACAAAGCGGTTGGCGTAGGCCCCGGCATGGCATTGGGATGCGATCAGCCCGGCCTGCTTGGAATGGCCGGCGTAAAGCTGCTTGATCGCCACCGTCAGCCACAGCCGGCTGCCGCCCGCCTCATGTGCCCACACGCCTTTCACTTCAGGAATGCCGGCCGCTTCGAGCTGATTCCACACCGCGCCCGAACGATAGGTGCCGCGATAGAAGGAATCATCGTCCGGGGGTACGCCCGGAATGGCGCCCATCAGAATGGGGTTGTTGCGGTGCATGAAGGTTTCGATGCGGATGGCCGGCTCCTTCTTCAGGCCGCCGGCGTAATAGCCGGTCCATTCGCCGAGAGGACCTTCGGTGATGAGATCGTTCGGATAGACGAAACCTTCGAAGGCGATCTCGGCATGGGCCGGAATCGGAAGGCCCGTGCGGGGACCGGCGATCACCTCCACGGGTGCGCCGAGAAGTCCGCCCGCCGCATCATATTCATTCTTGCCATAGGGGATTTCGAGACCGGCGATCATGAACAAAGTCGGATGCATGCCGCACACCACCGCGATCGGGCAGGGCTCGCCCTTCTCGTGATAGGACCGCATGATCAGATCGCCATGCTTGCCTTTGGAGCACATGATGGAGGCGACGCCGGGCTCATGGGCCTGCACGCGATAGGCGCCGTAATTCACCCAGCCCGAGTCGCGGTGCTTCATCACCACCATGTCGCCGGTGCCGATGTAATAGCCGCCATCGAGTTCGTGCCATTTGGGCACGGGGATTTTGAAGATGTCGACGTCCTTGCCTTCGGCGACATTCTCGAACAGTGCGCCGGTCTTCACCGTCTGGGGCGGGATGGACTTCGCCTCTTTCATGTAGCGGCGCCAATAATGGACAAGGTCGATGGCGCTCGCATCCGCCGGATTGCCGAGGGTCAGATGGATGCGCTTGATCGATGTCAGGATATTGGCGATGACGCGATGACCGCGCGGATAGCCCGGCACGTCGTCGAACAGCACCGCAGGATTGCCGGTTTTCCGCTGATAGAAATCGACGATGCCGCCGATCTCTTCCTCGCGGTCCGCGCCTGAGACGTGCTGGATCTCGCCCGCGTCTTCCATCTTGGCAATCCAGCTTCGTAAGTCCTGCGTGATCAACGCGCCCTCCTTGAGGCCGATACTCTAACGCTGGCCCGTGCCCACCGCATCCGCGACACTGGCAAAACCGCCCTCCCGCAACAGCCCCGTCAGCTCCTGCTTGATACGGGCCACAAGGCCCGGCCCCCCGAACACCAGCGCCGAATAGAGCTGGACGAGCGAGGCCCCGGCCCGGATCTTGGCATAGGCGTCGGCCCCGGAGGCCACTCCGCCACAGCCGATGAGGGGAATACGGCCTTTCGTCAAGCGATAAAGCGCCGCGAGGCATTCGGTGGAGGGCTGGAGAAGCGGTGCGCCGGAAAGCCCGCCCGCCTCGATCTTGGCCGGGCTTTTCAGGGATGCGGGCCGCTCGATGGTGGTGTTGCCCACGATTAGCCCGTCCACCCCGGTGGCGAGCGCCACTTCGGCGATGTCGCTGAGCTGTTCGGGCGACAGGTCGGGGCCGACTTTGGCCAGCAGTGGCGCCTTCTTGCCGGGGGGCGCGGCGCGGTCCCGGGCTGCCAGCACCCGTTTCAGCAGATCTTCGATGGGGGCGCGGGCTTGCATCGCCCGCAAGCCCGGCGTGTTGGGCGAGGAAATGTTGCACACCAGGTAGTCGGCAAGGCCCGCCAGTCTTTCGATGCCCGCGACATAATCGGCCGCGCCATCCACCGTGTCGCGGTTCTTGCCCACATTGGCGCCGACGATGCCCGGCCCGAGGCGACGGCTGCGCCGGGCGGTGAGGCGCGCGGCAAAGGCTTCGACCCCGCCGCTGTTGAAACCCAGGCGATTGATCACGGCCAAATCCCCATCCAGTCGGAACAGCCGCGGCTTGGGATTGCCGGCTTGCGGCTTGGGCGTCACCGTCCCGGCTTCGACAAAGCCGAAGCCCAGGGCCAGCATGGCGTCGACGACGCGGGCATCCTTGTCGAAACCGGCAGCCAGGCCGATGGGATTGGCGAAATCGAGGTCCCAGACCCGGGTTTTCAGGATGGGGTCATCGGCGTCTGCGCGCCCGCCGACCAGGCCTTGTTCCAGCGCGAACAGGGCCGCGTGATGGGCGGTCTCTGCCGGGAACCGGTACAGCGCGGCAAGGGCCAATCTGTCGATCAGCGTCATTTCCCGCCAAACAAACGACGAAAGAAACTCTTCAGCACCAGCAGGAACAGGGCAAAACCGGAGATCGCCTGCGGCTTCGGCGGCGGCGGCGGTTGAGCTGCCGCCGGTGCCGCGTCTGTGGCGGTTGCGGCCGGGGCGGCCTGCGAAGCCGCGAGCTGTGCCTTCAGACTGTCGGCGAATTGGCCGATCAACGCCTGCGCCACATCCTGGATCATGCCCGAGGCGCGGCCATATTGCGCGACCATGCCGGAAAGCGTGAGATCGGTCTTCACCAGCACACGCGAGCCCAGCGCCGACGGCTCGAGATGGAACTCGACATTGGCATTGGCGCCGCCGCGGCCCTTCGCGTCCTTGCCCTGCGCCTTCACGCGGGCGGTGTGCGCTGCGTTGTCGATGTCGGTGAATTTCACCTGGCCGGCGAAAGTAAGCGCCACCGGACCCAGCTTGACGGAGACCTTGCCGGCATAAGTATCCTTGTCCACCATGCCCGTCAGCTCCGCGCCCGGCATGCAGGGCGCGATGCGCGGAATATCCATCAGGACGTTCCAGGCATCGGCGGGCGGCAGGGGCACTTCGAAACTGTTGTTGATTTCCATGATGACTCCTAAGACGCGAGCCGCTCCGCAGCCCAACGGGCGACCGCAAGAAGCGTGTCGTCCTTATAAAGCGGACCCACGAGCTGAATGCCGATGGGAAGGCCGTTCGGCCCCTTATGGGTGGGAAGCGTAATGGCCGGCGTATGCAGCGCGGTCCAGAATTCCTGAAAGCGCGTGTCGCCGGTGGAGCTGAGCCCCTTCGGCGCTTCACCGGTGACGCAAGGCACCAGCAGCACATCGAACTCGCCGAAGACCGCAGGCAACGCATCGCGGCATTCCTTCATCCTCTGCAGCGAGGCGATGTAGCGGGCATGAGGAATGCTGAGCCCTTCCTCGATCTGGCGCGTGAGGCCCGGACTGATGAAAGCGCGAGTTGTGTTCCATTCATGCGCCATGGAGCGGGCGCGCTCGACGGGATTGACGATGGTGCGCGCTTCCTGAAGCACGCTGAAGCTTTCCGGCAGCGCAACATCTTGAATGCGCGCGCCTGCGGCTTCCAGGCGGTGCGCGACGTCTTCGACGGCATGCTTGGATTCCGGCAGCGCCGCGTCCCACAAATGCGTGCGGCAAAGTCCGATTTTCGGAGGCGCATTGCGGGGCGACGACAGCGGCCGCGCGATCAGCACGCTGGCGACGAGATCCACATCATCCACGCTGCGGCCGATCAATCCGATGGTATCGCGGCTTTCGGCTGCGAATTTGATGCCGCCGCGTGCGATCAGATTGTAGGTCGGCTTGTAACCCACCGCGCCGCAGAAGGACGCCGGCCGCAGCACCGAACCGCCGGTCTGCGTGCCGTAACCGACCGCGCACATGAAATCGGCAACCGCCGCCGCCGAACCGCTGGACGAACCGCCCGGCGAATGCTCGAGATTGCGCGGATTGCGCGTGACGTTGGGCGTCAGGCCGGCGAATTCGCAGGTGATGGTCTTGCCCAGGATCACCGCGCCAGCGCGCCGCGCCAGCGCGACACAAGATGCATCCGCCGCCGTGCGATTGTCGGCATAGATGGGCGAACCCATGTCGGTGGGCATATCGAAGGTGTCAATGATGTCCTTGATGCCGAGCGGCACACCGGCAAGCGCGCCTTTGGCGTCGCTCTTGTCGATGGCGCGCGCCTGTTCGATCACAAGGTCGGATTCGATATAGGCCCACGCCTTCACCTTGTGGTCGCGTTCTTCAATCCGTTCCAGGCAATCGCACACCACGGCTTCGGCGCTGAAAGAACCATCCGCGACGCCGCGCGCTATCGCGCAGGCGGACAATTCGTTGAGACGCTTTCGTGCCATCAGCTTCTGGCGGCCTTGCCGGCGGCGGAGCCTGCGATTTTGCCGAACACCGAACCGGAGGTCAGTCCTGTGCCGCCCGGATAGTTGAAATAGAAAATGCCGCCGACCAGCTCGCCCGCCGCATAAAGACCGGGGATCGGCTGATAATCGAGATTCATCACCTGCCCATCTTCGGCGATGCGCAAACCGCCGAAGGTGAATGTCACGCCGCAAGTGACGGCATAGGCTTCGAAGGGCGGCTTATCGATGGTGTTCGCCCAATTGGATTTGGGGATTGCCAGGCCTTCGGTCCGGCGACCATCCTTCACATTCGGATTGAACGGAATATCCGCGCGCACCGCTGCGTTGTATTCGGCGATGGTTTTCACGAACTGATCGGCATTCACGCCGTCGAGTTTCTTCGCCAGCTCTTCGATTGTATTCGCCGTCACTTTGGTGCATTGGCGGATATTGTATTCGTCGCGCTGCAGATGTTTGGTCTTCTGGTCCCAGATCTGCCAGGCGAATTGACCCGGCTGTTCCAGCACCACCCGACCATATTTGGCATAGGTGTAATTGCGGAAATCCGCGCCCTCATCGACGAAGCGTTTGCCTGTCGCATTCACCAGCAGCGCGAACGGATAGGAATGTTTCTGGAATTGATCGCCGACCGCAAGATCGCCGAATTCGGGCGCGTTCATCTCCCATTGCACCGCATGGCAGCCGGACCAATTGCCGTAAGGGCTGGCCCCGATGTCGAGCGCCATGCGGATGCCTTGACCGGTGTTGTACCGGCTGCCGCGCACCTTAGCCAAATCCCAGCCCGGGCCAAGATAGCGCGTGCGCATTTCCGCATTGGCTTCGAAACCGCCCGACGCCAGCACGACGGCGCGCGCCTTCAACTCGCCGACTTCGTTGCCACTCTTGAAGCGCACGCCGGAAACTTTTACGCCGTCATAAACAAGTTCCGTCGCCCGCGTGGAGTAACGGATTTCGATGCCGTTCTTCTTTCCCGAGGCCGTCAGCATGTCGACGAGACCAGGCCCGCCGCCAATAGTCTCCAGCGTCAGCCCGCCCCAGAATTTGAACTTGCCGTCGATCTTGAACGCCTGCCGGCCATAGATCGGCACAAAGCGGATGCCCTTCTCGCGCATCCAGATCAGGGTCGGCAGACTCTTCGTCACCAGCGCTTCGCACAGATTGGGATCGGTGCGGAACTGCGTCACGCGCGCCATGTCGTCGAAGAATTGATCCTGGGTATAGGTGCCGAAATCGGTGGTGTCGATTTCCGCCTGGGAAAGATCGGGCACCAGCGATTTGATATCATCGACGCCGTTATAAACAACGCGCATCGCGCCGGCGGTGAAGCGGCTGTTGCCGCCGGACTCATCTTCGGGAGCGACTTCCAGCATGAGCACCGAAGCGCCGGCTTCGCGCGCGGCGAGCGCGGCGCAGAACGCGGCATTGCCGCCGCCGACGATGATGACGTCCCATTCTTTCATGCTATGCCCCGGCGCCCGCCGTTCCCCCATGTGCTTTGGACCAGCCGCGCGGATCGCGCATGAAGGCCTCGACCTCGTTCAATTTCGCCGCGTCGAATTTTTCGCTTTTCTTCGCCACGGCAAGCACATCCCACCAGGTGGCGAGCGCATGATGCGTGACACCCATATCGGTGAGCAGCTTCAGCCCTTCCGGGAAAATGTCGTAATAGAAGAAGACGAAAGCGTGATCGCATGTGACGCCCGCGCGGCGCAGTGCATTGATGAAATTGACCTTGCTGCCACCATCCGTGGTCATATCCTCGACCAGCAGCACGCGCTGGCCGGGCCTGACCTCGCCTTCGATCTGGGCGTTGCGGCCAAAGCCCTTGGCTTGCTTCCTCACATATTGCATCGGCAGGCCGAGGCGATCCGACATCCACGCGGCGTAGGCGATGCCCGCCGTTTCACCACCGGCCACGGCGTCGAAGGCTTCAAAGCCGACGTCGCGGGCGAGCGTGGAAGCGCCGAAATCGATCAACGCGCTACGGATGCGCGGGAACGAAATCGGGCGGCGGCAATCGGTATAGACGGGGCTGGCGAGGCCCGATGTGAAAATGAACGGTTTGTCGGTGTAGAAACGGACGGCCTCCACCTCCAGCAGCATTTTTGCGGTCAATTCCGCGATTGTTTTTTTGTCGGCGAAGCTGGGAGAGGACGTCATGATCGTTTTTTCCGTTCCGCCGCTAGGAGAGGGCGACTTTCCATTGAATCTGCTCGCCGCCGCGATGGATCAGCGCGCGCTCCTCCGGCCCGTTTACCTTCATTTCCTCTGGCGCGGTCCAGACGGTGCGCTCCAAAGTGATAGTCTCGCTGTTGGGCGCCAGGCGGTAATGTTTCGGGCCGTTCAATGACGCAAAGGCCTCGAGTTTGTCCAGTGCGTTTTCTTCGGCGAACACCTGCGCATAGGATTCGATGGCGACCGGCGCATTGAACAGGCCCGCCGCCCCCACAACCGCCAGTTTCTTGGTCACCGGATGGGGCGCGGAATCCGTGCCAAGGAAGAAATTGCTCGCCCCCGAGGTCGCCGCCTTGCGCAACGCATCCCGGTCCTCGCGCCGCTTGATCACCGGCATGCAATACATATAGGGGCGGTTGCCATAGCCGAGCCAATCGGTGCGCGTCAGCATCAGATGATAGGGCGTGATGGTGCCGCCCAGTTGCGGCGCATGCGCCTTCACGAAATCCACGCCTTCGCGCGAGGACACATGTTCCAGCACGATGCGTAGGCCCGGAAAATCCTTCAGCATCGGCGCGAGCCGGCGCTCGATGAACACGGCCTCGCGGTCGAACACATCGATCTCGGGATCGGCTTCCTCGCCATGGATCAGGAATGTCATGCCGATCTTTTCCATGCGCGCGAGAACGCGCCGGATGCGCTGAAAATCGGTCACGCCATAGGCCGAATTGGTGGTCGCATTGGCGGGATACATTTTCACCGCCGTGAACACGCCTTCGCGAAAACCGGTCTCCACATCGTCGGGATCGGTGGCATCGGTCAGATAACAGGTCATCAGCGGCTGGAATTTTGCGCCTTCCGGCAGCGCCGCCACCACGCGGTCGCGATAGGCGATGGCGTCCTTCACCGTCAGCACCGGCGGCAGCAAATTCGGCATCAGAATCGCGCGCCCGAAATGCGCCGCGGTAAAGGGCAACGCCGCCTTCAACATCGCCCCGTCGCGCACATGCAGGTGCCAATCGTCCGGCTTCCTGATGGTGATGCGGTCGGTCA
>DATLVC010000140.1:0-2726 GCA_035577685.1 Micropepsaceae bacterium
GGCCGATTGGTACACCGGCGATTGCGTCTTCGAGCAGCCGGGCGAACCCAAGATCACCGATCTGGAATGGGCGGAAGCCGAACTTTCTCAAGACGGCGAGGATGTGCTGGTGAGGGGAACGATCCAGACGCCGCTTGGCCCCATCGAAAAGACCCTGCGTTTCCGGGCGGACGCGCCGCGCGTGGATTTCGACATCGCGTTCCTTTGGACCGAATGGGGCAAGGGCTCGCTCCGGCTCGGCCACATCACCCTGCTGCCGGAGGCTTTCGATTGGCAGCGTCTCGCGCTCACCACCCATAATGGCGGCTTCACGCCGGAACATTTTGCGCTCCATGGGCATGTGGTCGATCACGGTGCGCCAGTTTCGTTTCTGGTTTCGGCGTCCTGCGGGCTCGGCATGACCGAGGGCTGGGCGGAGCTTTCCGACGGCAACCGCGGCGTTCGTGTGGAGGTCGACCGGGAAACCGCGCCGCTTCTGGGCCTTTTGACGCATCGCGAGGTGGGCGGCAGCCTGTTCTGCCAATTGGCCCTGTCCATGCTGGAATTGGACGATACGCGGCGGCCCACGCCCTATCGTAACGGCCCTAGACGCGCGCGGTTTTCCATTGCGGCGGCAAGGATTTGATAACCATCTGCATGCACCCTTAATCAACCAATTTCATGCACCTTTCGTCCACCAAGATCAGAGGATGAAGGCATGGCCAAACCTGCTGTCGCATTTCGGAACACGGACGCGGATCAGCCCGTTCAGACAACGAGCACGCTGCGCGATTTCAGCCAGCCCTGGCTCGATCTGAACGATAAATCCGTTCTGGTCACCGGCGGCACCGGCTCCTTCGGCAAGCATTTCCTGAAGACTGTAGTCGAACGCTACAAGCCGCGCCGGCTGATCGTCTTTTCGCGCGACGAGTTGAAGCAGTTCGAAATGCAGCAGGCCTTTCCGGCCGAGAAATATCCCTTCCTTCGCTTCTTCATCGGCGATGTGCGCGACCGCGACCGCCTGGAACTCGCGCTGCGTGACGTGGATTATGTGATCCATGCCGCCGCGCTGAAACAGGTGCCGACCGCCGAATACAATCCCTTTGAATGTATCCGCACCAATGTGTTTGGCGCGGAAAATCTCGTTTATGCGGCGCTCCACCGCAATGTGAAGAAGGTCATCGCCCTTTCCACCGACAAGGCGGCCAATCCGGTCAATCTTTACGGCGCATCCAAGCTCGCCTCGGACAAGATCTTCGTCGCCGCGAACAATCTCGCCGGCGCCGACGGCACGCGCTTCGCGGTGGTGCGCTATGGCAATGTTTTCGGCTCGCGCGGCAGCGTGGTGCCGTTCTTCCGCAAATTGGCGGAAGACGGCGCCACTTCGCTTCCCATCACCGACGAGCGCATGACGCGGTTTTGGATCACCTTGACGCAGGGCGTGAATTTCGTTCTGTCCAGCATGGAGATGATGCGCGGCGGGGAAATCTTCGTGCCCAAGATTCCCTCCACCACCATTGTCGATCTTGCGACGCTCTTAGGCCCCAAGCTCGCGCAGCACAATGTCGGCGTGCGTCCCGGCGAGAAACTGCACGAGACCATGATCCCGGCTGATGATTCGCGTTGGACCGTGGAGATCGACGACCGCTACATCATTCTGGCGAGCTTCGCGGCTGCGGCGCGCGAGGCCTATCTCAACCGCGGCGGCAAGCCGGTGGCCGAAGGTTTCCAATATTCGAGCGACAGCAACCCCGAACGGCTCGACGCGCGCGGGCTTCAGGCTTTGCTGGCACAGGCGTTCGTCTAGTTCCCATAGGATTGCAATGCGCTCTTCCTCTCCCGCTCAGGGCTCAGCCCTTCGCGCCCTTTCCGCCGGAAAGGGCGAGAGCGCGGGTTCTGCGTTTCTGCCCTATGGCCGGCAATGCATCGAGGATGACGACATCGCAGCCGTGACGGCAGCGTTGCGTTGCGATTATCTCACCACCGGCCCGACCGTCGAGCGCTTCGAACAAACACTTGCCGGCATCACCGGCGCACAAGCAGCAATCTCGTGCTCCAACGGCACCTCGGCGCTTTATCTCGCCGCGTCCGCTTTGGGCCTTGGCAAGGGGCACACCATCATCGTTCCGGCTATCACGTTTGTGGCCACTGCAAGCGCGCCGCATCTTCTCGGCGCGGACATCGTGTTTTCCGATGTCGATCCCGAAACCGGGCTGATGCGCGCATCCGATCTGGAGGAGGCGCTGGCCCGCTGTCCCGGCGGACGCGCCGATGCGGTGTTTCCCGTGCATTACGCCGGTCAGAATTGCGATATGGAATCCATCGCGCGCGTGGCGCGGGCGCGCAATATGCGCATCGTCGAAGATGCCGCCCATGCACTCGGCACCGCCTGGATGAACCGGGACGGTGCGTTGCTGCCGGTCGGCGCCAATGTGCATAGCGACCTCACGACTTTTTCGTTTCATCCGGTCAAGACCATCGCCATGGGCGAAGGCGGCGCCATCACGGCAAATGATGCGGATTTAATCGCCCGGCTGAAGCAAGGGCGCAACCACGGCGTCACGCGCGAGCCCAGCCATTTCATGCGCCCCGATGCGGCGTTCGACGCCAATGGCGCGATCAATCCCTGGTATTACGAGCTGGAAGCACCGGGTTTCAATTTCCGCATCTGCGACATCAATTGCGCGCTCGGCCTGTCGCAGCTCGTCAAGCTCGATCGTTTCGTGACGCGCCGCCGCGCCCTCGTT
>DATLVC010000141.1:0-30149 GCA_035577685.1 Micropepsaceae bacterium
CGCGCTCACCTCGCCCATCTTGGAACGCCAATCGTCGGCGATTTCAAATATGGCGGCGAGAACGCGAAAGGCCTGGGCGAGATCGAAGACCGGCTGCATCTTCATGCGCGTTCTATCGACATGGCCCACCCGGAAGGCGGCCGCCTACGGGTGACCGCGCCCTTGCCGCCGCATATGCTCCACGCTTGGCGCCTATTCGGCTTCGATCCCAACAGCACCGCCGATCCCTTTGCGGACAGTCGCGGACCGTGAACGGGGCGCGGCGCTTCTACCGGGAGGTTTCTTGCCAAGCGGAGGGGCGCGGAGAGTACCGCGTCCTTCTGGATGGCAAGCCCGTCCGGACCCCGGCAGGGGCGTTGCTGGGTCTCCCGAGCGCAGCCTTGGCAGAAGCCATCGCTGCAGAGTGGCTGGGGCAGGGCGAGAAGCTGCGGCCTGAGACCATGGCGCTCACCAAGCTCGCCAACACGGCGATCGATCAGGTCAGGCCCAACCGGCAACAGACCATCGCGCAAATCCTCGCCTTCGCCCGCAGCGATCTTGTCTGCTACCGGGCGGAAGCGCCTGATTTGTTGGTGCAACGGCAGATCGCGGAATGGAATCCGCTGCTGGAGTGGGCGCGCACGCGCTACGGCGCAAACTTCATATCGGGAAACGGGATCGCCTTCATTGAACAGCCGGCGCAAGCATTGGCTGCGCTGGAACGCGCGATTTCCGAGCGTGATGATTTCACCGTTGCTGGTCTGCATGCGGCGGTGACGCTGCTTGGCTCGGCCGTCATTGCGCTGGCTCTCTTGGAGGGGCGTCTGACGCCGGACCAGGCTTTTGCGGCTGCGCAATTGGATGAGATCTTCCAGGCCGAACGTTGGGGTCAGGATTTGGAAGCCCAGAACCTGTCCCGCAGAAAAGCCGCAGAACTTTCTGATATTGCTGGCTTTTTAAGCGCTTTGCGGGATTGACGTTCGCTCGTTAAGCTCGAGCCATTGTGAAAGTTGACGGGCCGTCAACTTGAGCTAGAGTGCCGGCTGGAAGTGGGCACTTGCCGTTGCAAGAGGAACTCTGCGTGGAAGCACAACTTCGCCGCCCTATGGAACAGCGCGTCGCGGGCAAGCGCGCGCAGTCCAAGGAGCAGAACCGGCGCGTAATCCTGGATGCTGCGCGGCGCGTCTTCGCCGAGCTGGGCTATGGGGCCACCACCGTCCGCGACATCATCCGCGCCACGCCGCTGGCCTCGGGCACCTTCTACAATTACTTCCGGTCCAAGGAGGAAGTGTTCCAGGCCATGCGTGACGAGACGGCCTTGGCACTCCGGCCGCTGCTTCGCGAGGCGCGCCTCAAATGCGAGACCGCCGAAGCCTTCGTGGCCGAGACTTTCCGGACCTTCTTCGCCTATGTGGTGGAGAACCGCGCGAATCTGCCGAAGGTCAACCGGACCGATGCGGTTCATGTGCGCGTCGATACCGCGGAGGTTCTGGCCGGCTTCGAAGAGCTGCGGGCGGACCTGGAGGCGGCCATCGGCCGTGGTCTGTTCGCGCCGATCGACGCCGAATATCTGACCGCATCCATGGTGGGCATCGCCTTTGAACTGGCGGACGTGGTTCAGCGCCGGGAATTGCCCGACGCGGAGGCGGCTGCCCGTTTCGCCACCACACTCGTCATGGGCGGGCTCGCAGCCCTTCCGAAGCAGAAGGACCAGACACCCGCAACCGGTCCCGTCTAGGTCTGCCCGAGACTTAGGTTTAAAGCGTTCCGAAGCCAGGCGAACGGACAATCGCAATTGGACAGGATCGAGCTTTTTCAACGGCTGGGGTTGGCGCTCGCGATCGGCCTTCTGATCGGGCTTGAGCGCGGCTGGCGCGAACGTGATGAGCGGGATGGTTCGCGCACCGCCGGGTTTCGTACCTTCGCATTGATCGGCCTTTTGGGCGGCGTCTGGGGCGCACTGGTTCCGGCGCTGGGACCGGTGCCCCTGGCGGTTGCGGGATTGGGCTTCTCGGTGGTGTTCGCTCTGTTCCAGTGGCGCGAAGGGGTTGCGCGCAACGATTTCTCCGTCACCAGCACCGTTGCCGGTTTCGTCGTATTTGCGCTGGGTGCCTTAGCGGTGCTTGGCGACCGCACCGCGGCTGCGGGCGCGGGCGTTGCAACATTGGTGCTTTTGGCCGCGCGCACCAATCTGCACGAATTTCTGAAGCAGCTTTCTTGGCCCGAATTGCGCTCGGCCGTCATGCTCCTGGCCATGACATTTCTCTTGCTGCCGATTCTGCCCGACCGGCCGCTCGATCCGTGGAATGCGATCAACCTTTACGAATTGTGGCTTATGATCGTGTTGATCGCGGCGGTCTCTTTCGCGGGCTATGTCGCGGTGCGCACCCTTGGCGAGCACCGGGGTCTATTGGTGTCGGCGGCGATGGGTGCGCTGATTTCATCGACGACGGTGACTCTGAACAATGCGCGTTTGGCGGCGAAATCGCCCAGCGCGAATCCGATGTTCGCCGTTGCGATCTGCGTCGCCTGGATGGTGAGCCTGGTGCGCATGACCATCGTCGCAGCCGTCATCAATCCGATGCTGCTTCGGCCGATGGGGATTCCCATCGGGGTAGCCGTTGCGATCCTCGCACTCGCGGCGCTGCTGTTTTACCGTCAGACGAAAAGCGAGGCCGCGCGCTTCGATGAATCGCTTTTTCAGAATCCGCTCGATCTTTCCTTTGTATTCGGCTTCGGCATCTTGCTCGCCGGAGTGATTGTCGCGACAAAGCTGCTGAGTGCCGCCTTCGGGCAAGCTGGCGTGCTGACTCTGGCGGGTCTTTCGGGATTCGTCGATGTCGATCCGATCACGCTCTCCTCGGCACAATTGTCCGGCACGTCGTTGGCGGTCGATGCCGCCGCACAGGCGATTCTGCTTGCGGGCGCCGCGAACATGGTGACCAAAATAAGCGCGAGTGTTCTCGTAGGGGGCGTCAGCTTCGGATGGAAGCTTGTGCTCGCGGGCGCCGTTGCGATTGCAGCCGGTGCGCTGGTCTCGGCTTTTCTAGGAGTTCTATGAGCGACGAAATCACCACCATGAACATCCGCATCGAAGGTCAGGTGCAGGGCTGCGGCTTTCGCGATTTCGCGGTCCGCGAAGCCAATGCGCGCAAGCTGAAGGGCTGGGTGCGCAATCGCTCCGATGGATCGCTCGAGGCCGTGGCGTCAGGCCCCACCAAAGAGGTCGAGGCTTTCATCGCCACCTGCATGCAGGGACCACGCGGCGCACGCGTGACGGCTCTCAATCTCCAACCGGTGGACCCGCCCGAAACGCTCGGCTTTATTCGGCGGCCGTCGGTCTGATCGCGCTTCTGGCGGAAACGTCCGAGGTCTTCAGCAACACGCTCCATACCGAAAACGCGAAACACGCCATCGCGCCGAACGCGAGGAATTCGCTGATGATCAGCGGCAGCAGGAAGGGCGAACTGTCCCCCTGCGTCAAGACCATGGCAAGCGAGGGGAACATGATGGAAACCGCGGCATTGTTCAGCCAGAACACCGTCCACGCGAGTTTCTTCGATGACTCGCGCGCCAGCGCATAGAACGTCCCATAGAGCGCCATCGTCACCCAGCCGATCAAATTGAGATGGGCGTGGGCGGGCGCGATCGTGAAGTTCATGCTTGCGCCCATGAAGATGCCGAAGCCCATCCCGATCAGCACATAGATGGTGGCAACGGCGAAGAACCACAGAGAGATGCGCGGCATGAAAACCCCCATGAGATTTGCGGGCGGAAAATCGATCATTCCGGCCCGGGCTGCAATATTATTTTTGTGGCCCCTCGGTCGACTGCGGCAACGGCACGCCGAACACCTGGCTGAAAGAACGTTTCAACGCCACATCAACATCCTGCATGCTGACGGGCAGACCAAGGGCCGCGAGGCTGGTGACGCCAAATCTTTCGTCGCGCACGCCGCAGGGGACGATGCCGGTGAAATGCTCAAGCTCCGGATCGACGTTCAGACTGACGCCGTGGAATGTCACCCAATGGCGGACCCGCACCCCGATAGCGGCAATCTTGTCTTCGCTGCCGTCGCCATGGCTGACCCAGATTCCGATCCGCCCGGCTCTGCGCTCGCCTTTAATGTTGAACTCCGCCAGGGCGCGGATCAGCCATTCTTCGAGATCGCGCACATAAAGCCGCACGTCGTTTTTGCGCCGCTTCAAATCGAGCATCACATAGGCCACCCGCTGGCCGGGCCCATGATAGGTGTATTGGCCACCGCGCCCCGTTTTGAAGACGGGGAATCGGGGCGCGAGCAGGTCGCCCTCCTGGGCGCTCGTTCCGGCCGTATAGAGCGGGGGATGTTCGAGCAGCCACACTTCTTCGGCGGCTTCGCCCCTGTGGATGGCGTCCACGCGCCTTTCCATGCGCTCAACGGCGTCCGTGTAGGAAACCTGATCCTCGCCGATGGTCCAATCTATGGCTTGCGACACTGCACACATTAACGGGGTAGAAAGCACAATCTGGCAAGGATGGCATCCGGTTCTTTGTGGGTCGCCATGTCTTCTCTCAATGACGTCAAGGTTGAAATCTCCGTTGTTCTCGGCCGTTCGGTCATTCCCATGCAGCAGCTTCTGCGTATGGGTCGCGGCGCGGTCATCGAGCTCGATTCCCATCAGGACGAGCCGGTCTTGATTCTCGCCAACAACAAGGCCGTTGCCAAAGGCGAGATTCAGATCGACGGCGACAATATCTCCGTCATGATCAGCGAAGTGTTGAAAGTCAGTTCAACCTAAGATTTGTGTGGAATAAATTATTCCCCACACAATTCTTGCAAAACTCCGGTCCAGGGCGTAGCTCTACTTGAAATTCGCATGCTGCGGTTTCGGAACGGCGCTCCATGTTGCCCATAATCCTGGACGGTTCGAAGGTAAGCGCCGGTTTGGCTGGCGAGGGGCAGGGCTTTGCCCGGCGGCTCAAGCTGATGAAGGCTGGGGGCGTGGACGAGCCCGTGACGTTCTCGGGGCGCCTTCCTACCCCCGAGGAATTGGCCCAGCTCCAAATTCTCTTCATTGCCGGTCTCGATGCACCGACCTCGCGGACTCTCGCCACAGCGGCCCGTCAGGCGGGCGTCGTGGTCAATGTCGAAGATGTCCCGGAGCTGTGCGATTTCCATGTCCCGGCGCAAATCCGCCGGGGCGATCTCCTCTTGGCCATATCGACCGCCGGCCGTTCGCCGGCCCTGTCGCGGGCATTGCGCGAACATCTCGAAACACGCTTCGGGGCGGAATGGGAAGGCCGGCTCGAAGAGATTGCCGCTTTGCGCCAGCAATGGCGGGCGGCCGGCGTGGCCCCGGATGAGGTGTCGCTGCGGACCCGCGCGCTTCTCACCGAGCGGGGGTGGCTCGTATGAGTGTCATCGCCCTTCACCAGAACAGTGGATCGGCAGCGTCAGCAGGTGACGAGTTGCTCAGGCTTCGGGCCAAGGCCGCGCGGCTGGATACCATGGGTCTTCTGGAATGGGTGCTATCCGAGGTTTTCCCGGGCCGGATTGCCGTGGTTTCGTCCTTCGCGGCAGAATCGGTGGTGCTGTTGCACCATGTCGCTGCCATCGACCCGACGACCCCCGTGCTGTTCCTCAACACCGGCAAACTCTTCGGGGAGACGCTGCGCTATCGCGACCGGCTGCAGGATGTGCTCGGCCTCACCGATATCCGCGCTATCGGGCCCCATCCGGACGACCGCAAGGCGTCGGATGCGGAGGGCACGCTATGGAGCCGCGATCCCGATGCCTGCTGCCATTTCCGCAAAGTCGTGCCGCTCGCCCGCGCGGTCGCCGGATTTTCCGCGACCATCACGGGGCGCAAGCGGTTCCAGACCGCCATGCGCGCCACCATGGAGCGGGTGGAACTGGTCGATGGCCGGTTCCGGATCAATCCGCTGGTCGACTGGAACCTTGCCGAGCTATCCGCCTATGTCGAGGAAAAGGGCCTGCCCAAGCACCCGCTGGTCCTGGACGGCTATCCCTCCATCGGCTGCATGCCGTGCACGCGGCGCGTCGCGACGGGCGAGAACTATCGCGCCGGCCGCTGGGCCGGATTCGACAAGGATGAGTGCGGCATCCATGGCGGGGCCAAGGCCGGCATCGACGGCGACGGGATTTAGCGCCTTCCCATCCGGGGCGGGGTTTGTTACATCCGGCCGCCCTCTCATTGACGTGCGGTCGTGGCGGAACGGTAGACGCGCTAGCTTGAGGTGCTAGTAGGGCAACCTGTGGAAGTTCGAGTCTTCTCGACCGCACCACCTAAAAACTCAGGCGTTGCTGCGCCGTGGTTTTTAACTCTGGCGTCCGCGCCTCATCATCAGGTGCGGACGTAGAATGTTCGCGGGGCGTTCGCTGTCCTCGCGGCTTGAGGCCCATCAAGTAAAATCTACTCTGACCCCAATTTTCCTGATGACCCCCGAAAGCGATAGTCGTGAGAAACCAATAGTGCTTTAGGGATAACGCACGTGCGCCAAGAGCTGGCCTAAGTTCATGGTAGCTAAGACCTTAAGTAAGGAAGAGATCGAGCGCGGGATGAAGCTCGAAGGGATCTTTGCGCCCCAAACACGGGAGCTGAGAGACAAAAAGTTTATAAGTGATAACGGCCCCAACGCGCCTTCAGAAAGCGCTCGAATTTTTTTCGCCCATTACACAAGCGCAGAGGCTGCAATCAAAATTCTAAGGTCCAAACGTCCGTGGATGCGCAGCACAACGTGCATGGTTGATTTCAGCGAGGTTGAGTTCGGCTACCGGATACTGCAAAATTATTTTCGGCAACAGGATAAGAAGAACGCGCTTCTGAATGCGGTGAATGCTATTGAGGAAAATTCAGGCGATCAAGCTGTCACGGCGTTTGATCGGTTATGGAACCAGCTTCGTTTCGACACTTACATAAGTTGCTTTTCCGAACACGATGCGCGTGAAGAGGGAGACATTGGCAGGTTGTCAATGTGGCGGGCATTTGCGTCATCTTCGCCAAGGGTGGCCTTGGTTTTCTCCGTCCCCTGGCAGGCGAACGTTCCTGCGGCATTGGGCGTCTTCGTAAGTCCCTGCGCTTACCTCAAGTCACATCGAAGCGCGACGTTGTTAGATGAGGTTGTCGCGAACGTTGAGAAAGAGCGTGACTTCTTGCGATCACTGCCGAAAGGAACAATCGCTGAATGGATGCTTCAATCATTGATGACGATCGCGGCGTGCACAAAGCACTATGGATTTCAGGAGGAACGGGAATGGCGTGTGATCCACGCACCTGTCTTTGGTGTGCCTACGCAGGTCGTAAGGTCTAAAGAGACAGTGTTTCAGGGCGTGCCACAGACCATTTTCGAGATACCATTCGATGGGGCGGTGTCTCCTGCCCTGGCCCACCTAGACCTCTCGGTACTATTGGATCGCGTCATCATCGGGCCGACCCAATTTGCCAACGCCATCTGGAAAGCCCTGGTGGAAGCGTTGGTTGCATGTGGGGTCCAAGATCCTGAAACGAAGATTCGCTACTCCGACATACCAATTAGAAGCTGAACGGAAGTCTTGACCCACGAGTTCAACTTTTCTCGACCGCACCAACTCTAACGACGTAGCGACTCGCTGCCGCTGAAATCCGCGCTTCCCCTCGCCATATAAAGGTGCCGCCGCGAAGCAAAGGAGCGAGTCGCTGAATGCACCGTAATTGCACCGGAATCCGCACCTTGTTTTGGGCGTCTGATACGCAGAAAATCCAAGAATATCCTGCGATTTTCCATCCGCGAACGGGCCAAGAAGGGGGGAGGGGGGTGTGAAGCTATTCGGCCCTTCCTGATCAGGCGGCCCTCCCGCCGCTTGTGGGACTTTGAATGCGCTCATATTCTCACCGACAACCAAAAGGGGGAGTGCTCATGCGAAACTGGCTTGGCGTTTCGTTGCTGGTCCTGGCGCCTGTGGTTGCATTCGCGGCCGAGGCGCCTCCTGAATGGGCCTATCCCGCGGCTCCGTCCGGCTTCCAGCCGCCCCCGGACGACGGCCAAGCCAAGCATGTCCCGGGCAGCACCAAGGCCTATACCGAAAAACAGATCGGCGACGCGTTCAACCCGCCGGACTGGAATCCGGACGAGCATCCGCCGCTTCCCGAAATTGTCGCGCATGGCAAGAAGCCGGATGTGAACGGCTGCGCGCTCTGCCATCTCACGATGGGTTACGGGCACCCGGAATCAGCCAATATCGCGGGCCTTTCCCCCGGTTATTTCGAGGAGCAATTGCACGAGTTTAAGAACGGCAACCGCGCCAGCATGTTGCCGGGCCGCTCGAACAACATGATCCGTTTCGCCAAGGCGCTGAACGACGACGAGATCAAACAGGTCGCCGCCTATTTCTCCTCCATCAAGCCCTTCGCCTGGACCAAAGTGGTCGAAACCAGCACCGTGCCCAAGAGCTATGTCGGCGAGGGCAATATGCGGTTTGCGGCGAACGGCGCCGACAAGGAGCCGATCGGCCGTCGCATCATCGAACTGCCACAGGACGAAGAGCGGGCGAAACTGCGCGATCCGCATTCGCCTTTCGTCGCCTATGTGCCGATGGGCAGCATCAAGGCCGGCGAGACTCTCGCGACGACGGGCGGTGGCGGAAAAACCATCCAATGCACGGTCTGCCACGGGGCCGATTTCAAGGGCATCGGCAATGTGCCGGCCTTGGCGGGCCGCTCGGCGATTTACATTTTCCGGCAGCTTAACGATATCCAGAAGGGCACCCGTCACGGCAATGCCGTGGCCCTGATGCAGCCGGTTGTCGCCAAGCTGACCGAGGATGACATGATCGGGCTGGCCGCCTTCATGGCCTCCCGGACCCCGTAAGAGAGAAGTAACTGCGCTGGCCACGAACAATTGATGTTGTCGGGACGGGCCGCTATTGTCGCGGCTTGCGAATAACCGGGAGGAATTGATGAGGAAGCTGTTGCTTGTGTCGGCCATTGCCATGCTGCCCGCCGGGGCGTTTGCCGCGGAATCGGCGTTGAGCTGGGCCTATCCGGTGGCCCCCCAGGGCCTGCCGCAGCCGGACCCCGCCAAGACCTTTCAGGCCAAGGGCGCACCGCCTGACATGAAGTTGACCGCGGCGCAGATCAACAACGCGTTCGGCCCGCCGGACTGGTTTCCCAACGAGCATCCGGCCATGCCGCCGATCGTCAAGAACGGCCGCGCGCCGCATGTGCGCGCCTGCATGCTCTGCCATCTTCCCAATGGCAATGGCCACCCGGAATCGGCCAGCGTCTCCGGCCTGACCGCGAACTACATCACCGAGCAGATGCATGAGTTCCGCGACGGCAACCGGATGAACAACCGCGCGCCGGTCATGATCGAAATGGCCAAGGACATCACCGAGCCCGAGCTCAAGGAAGCGGCCGACTATTTCGCCAGCATTCCGGCGGCCCAGCAGAAATGGATCCGCGTCGTCGAAGGCAAGACCGCCCCGAAAAATCATGTCGGCAATGGCGGCATGCGCTTCTTTGACGAAGGTGGCGGCACCGTCGCGATTGCGCCGAACATGATTTACGAAGTGGCCGAAGACGGCGAAGGCGCGGAGCTGCGCGATCAGCATTTCGGCTTCGTGGATTTCGTGCCGGAAGGCAGCATCAAGAAGGGCGAGGCGCTGGCCACCACCGGCGGCAACGGCAAGACGATCCAGTGTTCGGTTTGCCATGGCGCCGACTTTAAGGGTATCGGCGATGTCCCGCGGCTTGCCGGACGCGGCGCCTATTATCTCATCCGCCAGCTCAACGACATCAAGACCGGCGTCCGCAAAGGCAACGCGGTCGCGCTGATGAAGCCGGTCGTCGAGAAATTGTCGGACGAGGATATGGTCAATCTCGTCGCCTATATGGCCTCCCGCCAGCCGTAAGATTGTGATACCGGCCGCCGCTTTCCCGACGGAGGCGGCGGCCGTTTTATTTTTCGCTGGTAGATACGCCGCGTGACATTGCATCTCATCAAGCTGTGCGTCGGTGCCGACAGCATCGAAGATCTCGCCGATTGGCAGAAGAAGCGCGCGGCCCAGCGCAAGAAAAAAGGCGGCGCAAGCGACATCATGCATGTGACCCGCATGACGCCCAAGCGCGCCGATGAATTGCTGCGCGGCGGTTCTATCTACTGGGTCATCAAGGGCCAGATCGCGGTGCGCCAGAAACTTCTCGCGCTGAAGCCCGTGGTGCGCGAAGGCGTGCCGCATTGCGCACTGGTCCTAGACACGAAGCTCATACCGACCGTGCGGCGAACCCATCGCGCGTTTCAGGGCTGGCGCTATTTCGAGTCCAAGGATGTGCCGCCCGATCTCAAGGCCAGCGACAGAAATATTCCCGAAGGCTTGCGCGCGGAACTGACCGCTTTGGGTCTGCTCTAAACCGACATGTTATCGATCAGCCGCACGCCACCGATGCGCGCGGCTGCAAGCACGCGAGCCGGTCCCGACAGCACACGCAAGGGTGCCAGCGTTTCCGCGTCCCGGATGGCGACGTAATCGACGCGATCGAAACCGGCTTGCAGCAAGGCCGCTCCACCCTCGGCTTCGGCTTGTGGAATGGCTACGCCGGATTTCGCGGCGTCGGCAACGCTGCGCAGCGCACGATTGAGATGCGCCGCCACCTGGCGTTGCTCCGCAGTCAGGTACGCATTGCGCGAGGAGAGTGCGAGGCCATCGGGTTTGCGCAATGTCGGAACGCCGATGATGGTCAATGGGAGATCCAGGTCTTTCACCAGCCGCTTCACCACCAGCAATTGCTGGTAGTCCTTCTCCCCGAACATCGCGATATCGGGCGCGCATTGCAGCAGCAATTTGGCGACGACCGTCGCGACGCCGCCGAAGAAATGCGGCCGGAAATCGCTTTCCAAACCGGCGGCGGGGCCATCTATGCTGAGGTGAGTGGCGAAACCTTGCGGATACATGGCCGCCGTGGCGGGGGCGTAGATCAGATCGGCATCGCCGCGCGCTTCCAGCGAGCTCCGATCTTTCGCAATGTCGCGCGGATAGCGGGCAAAGTCCTCATGCGGCGCGAACTGCGCCGGGTTGACGAAGATGCTGACCACCACTTTTTCCGCCCGCGCTCTGGCCTCGCGCACCAGCGCCATATGGCCCTCATGCAGCGCCCCCATGGTCGGCACCAAGGCGATTCGTGCCCCCTTGTTCCGCCAGAGGCGCACGCGCAAGCGTAACTCTACCGCATCGGATGCGGTTTCTATGCGTTTGGAAGGGTTCATCAATCCACATTACGCGGGCGCTCGCGCTTGCGCTATCCTGATTGCAAAGGCGCGTCAGACCCCGATTGGACGGACCCCATGGAGAATCTCCGACAGGCCATTTCGGCCGCCTACCTCGCCGATGAAGACACGCTCGGCGAGAGTCTGATTCCGAAGGCCAAGATGTCGCCCGCCGAGGAAGCCGCCACGGATGTTCTGGCGCGCGATCTGGTATCGCAGCTTCGCGCTGGGCGTCATCGCCGCAGCGGCGTCGATGCTTTCACCCAGGAATATGCGCTCTCCAGCGAAGAGGGCGTGGTGTTGATGTGTCTTGCCGAGGCGCTGCTGCGGGTTCCGGATGCGGAAACGCAGGACCGCCTGATCCGCGACAAGATCGCCGGCCATTCCTGGGAGCGTCATCTTGGCCACTCCCAATCTCTGTTTGTGAACGCTTCGACCTGGGCGCTCATGCTGTCCGGCCATGTAATCGGAATCTCGGATGCCTCGCGTTGGGATTTTGATGCGATCTGGCGTCGCATCGTGGCGCGGTTCGGCGAGCCGGTGATCCGCCAGGCGGTGGGCAGCGCGGTGCGTCTTTTGGGACGCCATTTTGTGCTCGGACGCGACATGGACGAGGCGCTGAAGGAAGCGCGCCCCTATGCCGAGCGCGGCTACCGTTTCTCTTTCGATATGCTCGGCGAAGCCGCCGTGACCGAAGCGGACGCAGCGCGCTATCTCGAACGCTATCGCGAAGCCGTGCGCGCGATTGCCCGCGCCTGGCCGCAGCGTGCCGCCACGCCGTACGAGCGGCCGGGCATTTCGGTGAAGCTGACGGCGCTCCATCCGCGCTTCGAATACACCCGGCGCCATGACGTTCTGCTCGAATTGATTCCGCCGCTATCGCAGCTGTGTGCGGAGGCCCGCGAGGTCAATCTTCCGGTCACGATCGATGCAGAGGAATCCGATCGCCTCGACCTCATGCTCGATGTGTTCGAAGCATTGGGCGAGGAAGAGGCGCTTAAGAATTGGGACGGGCTGGGATTGGTGGTGCAGGCCTATCAGAAGCGCGCCCTTCCGGTGATTGCCTGGGTGATCGATCTGGCGCGCCGCCAAAAGCGGATCATCCCGGTACGGTTGGTGAAGGGCGCCTATTGGGACAGCGAAATCAAACGCGCGCAGGAATTGGGGCTTTCGGATTACCCCGTCTTCACACGAAAAGCCGGCACCGATGCGTCCTATCTTGCCGCCGCGCGCGCTCTGCTCTCGGCTCCCGAGAATATCTTTCCGCAATTCGCGACGCATAACGCCCATACCCTGGCAGCGGTGCAGGTCTTTGCGGGGAAAAATCGCAAGTTCGAATTTCAACGGCTGCACGGCATGGGCGAGGCGCTTTACGAGCTCTACGAAGGCGTCATCCGCCCGTCGCGCGCAGGGGCGGCGACGCGCATCTATGCGCCGGTCGGCAGCCACGAAGATCTGCTGGCTTATCTGGTGCGCCGTCTGCTCGAGAACGGTGCCAATACGTCCTTCGTCAATCGTCTCGCCAACGACAAAGCGCCGCTGGAAGAGATGATCGCCGATCCGGTCAAGCGTCTGATCGACGCTGTCCCAAAGCGCAATCCGCGCATCGTCAAGCCGCAGGATATTTTTCCCGGCCGGGTGAATTCACGCGGACTTATTCTCAACGATCCGGTGGCGAGCAGCCGGCTGATCTCCGCCATGCGCCGTGCCTTCGATGTGGGTTTGCCTGCAGGACATCCCATCGTGGACGGCGTGGAGCGAGCCCGGCCAGCGAAATCGGTGCGCGATCCGGCGGATCGCAACCGCGAAGTGGGAATGGCAAGCGAGGCGGCGAATGAAGATATAAAGGCCGCACTCGCGAGCGCGGCCGCGGCACAGGCCGCTTGGGACAATCAGGGCGGGGCCGCCCGCGCGGCGATCCTTGAACGGGCCGCTGACCTGTTTGAGGAACGCCGCGCCGTCCTTATGGCGCTGATCGTACGCGAGGCCGGTCGCACGGTCGCGAATGCGCTGGGGGAATTGCGCGAGGCGGCGGATTTCCTGCGCTACTACGCGAAGGAAGCCCGCGCCCATTTTGGCGACGGGATGCCGCTCCCGGGTGTGACGGGTGAGAACAATCGTCTGGCGCTGCGGGGACGCGGAGTCTTTGCCTGTATCGGCCCATGGAATTTTCCGCTCTCCATTTTCACCGGGCAGATTGCGGGCGCGCTCGCTGCGGGCAATGGCGTGCTGGCCAAACCCGCCGAGCAGACCTCTCTTATCGGCGCGGCGGCGGTCAGGGTATTGCATCAGGCCGGCGTGCCCGGCGAGGTTCTGCATCTTCTTCCCGGCGACGGCGCACGCATCGGCAAAGTTATGTTCGCCGACCCGCGGCTGGCGGGCGTTGTGTTCACCGGTTCGACCGAAACAGCCGTGCTGATCAATCGCGCTCTTGCCGCGCGCGACGGGCCACTACCGGCGCTGATCGCCGAGACCGGCGGGCTCAACGCGATGATCGTCGATTCCACCGCTTTGCCCGAGCAAGTGGCACGCGACGTACTGGCTTCGGCCTTCGACAGCGCGGGCCAGCGCTGTTCGTCCCTGCGGGTGTTGTTCCTTCAGGAAGACGTGGCCGAACGCATGCTCGATCAGATCCTCGGCGCCATGGATGTGCTGCGGATCAGTGATCCGTTCGATCTTGCCACCGACATCGGTCCGGTGATCGACGAGGAGGCGCGCGTGGCTCTGGCGGCCCATGCTGAGCGCATGACGAAAGAAGCGACGCTGTTGAAGAAGCTTCCGCTCGACCCATCGCTCGCGTCCGGGGTGTTCTTTCCGCCGCATGTTTTCGCCATCGAATCCATGGGCGTGCTGAAGCGCGAAGTGTTCGGTCCCATTCTCCACGTGGTGCGCTTCGCCGGCGACCGGCTGGATTCGGTGTGCGATGCCATCAATGCCAGCCAATATGGCCTGACACTCGGGGTACACAGCCGCATCGATGAGACGGCGGACCTGGTGCGCGCGCGGGTTCGGGTCGGTAACATCTACGTCAACCGCAACCAGATAGGTGCTGCGGTCGAGGCGCAGCCATTCGGCGGGGAAGGGCTGTCCGGCACGGGGCCAAAAGCGGGCGGACCAAATTATTTGTCCCGTTTTGCTGTCGAACGGACTTTCACGGTCAATTCCGCGGCGGCCGGGGGCAATACCAATCTGCTGACCTTGGACGAAGCGTAAGAACCGCACAAGCGTCAGGGGAGGGAGTTGCCTATGATTGGACCCACGGGGCGATTCGGGGCGGATGGTTCATGGCTGTAAGCATGGAATTGGAAAAACCACCGGTGCAGGAAGCCACAACCGGCAATCCGGGCGCAGCCGATACCCGGGTCAAACGCGCCCATGTGATCGTGTTCGGCAACGAGAAGGGCGGCACGGGCAAGACCACAACGGCGATGCATGTCGCCGTGGCACTGTTGCGGATGGGCATGACGGTGTCGGCTATCGACCTCGACAGCCGGCAGCGCACCTTCGCGCGCTATATTGAAAATCGCCGCGATTTTGCGAGCCGCAGCGGGCATAGCCTGCCTTTACCCGAGGTGCAGGTGGTAGAGCGCGGACAGCCCTCGCCGGAGGGGACGGCCGATGAAACCGCGAAACTGGCCGAAGCGCTTGCCCATGCCAAGGCCAGCGCAGATTTCGTCGTCATCGACACGCCCGGCAATGACACGTTGCTGTCGCGCCTCGGCCACGCGGCGGCCGATACGCTGGTCACGCCGATGAATGACAGCTTTCTCGATTTCGATCTTCTGGCGAAGCTCGATCCCGACAGCCTGGAGATAAAGAGCCCAAGTCTCTATGCCGAATTCGTCTGGGATTGCCGCAAGCGGCGCCTGATTGCGAGCCGGGCCAATCTCGATTGGGTGGTCATGCGCAACCGCGTATCGTCGACGGAGGCCCGCAACAAGCGCAAGGTTGCAACAGCCGTTGAACGGGTTTCGTCCCGCATCGGCTGCCGCGTGGCGCCCGGCTTTTCGGAACGGGTGATCTTCCGCGAGCTTTTCCCGCTGGGGCTCACTATGCTGGATCTTCCGCTTGCCGGGCTTGCCATGCCGCTCACCATGTCCCATATCGCGGCGCGGCAGGAAGTGCGCGAGCTCGTCGCGACGCTGCGTTTGCCGGGAGTGGAAAAGGCGTCCGGCGCCAATTAGCCGGGCGAAAGACCTCGATGCCTGCTTTGCTTGCCGGCGTTGTGCTGCTTGGCCTGCTGCTGGTTCTGGCGCGGGGCTATACGAGCGCGAACGCGAGAAGCCTCGCCAAGGGGCTACGTTTCTCTGGCGGGATAATCCTGGGGCTCTTGACGGTCGCGTTGGCGCTCACCGGCCGGCTTGCCTTCGCGTTCCTTACGGCGGGAGCGGCTTGGTACCTCCTCGTTGGCTCCCCTCCGCCTTGGCACCAGACAGCCTATGGGCCATACGGCCCAGGCCGCAGCCAGAACGGCGGTACGCGTTCGGCGCCGCCACAATCCAATTCGATGTCGCGCGCCGAAGCGCTCAAGGTCTTGGGATTGGAGGAGGGAGCGAGCGAGGCGGATATCCGCGCGGCGCACCGGCGTCTGATTCTGCAGACACATCCTGACAAGGGCGGCACGAGTTATCTCGCCGCCAAGATCAACGAAGCCAAGGACGTGTTATTGCGCCGCTAACTCAACCGGCGTCGGCGGGAGCGGCGATACACGCTTCGCCGCGCTGAACCATCCGCCTGCAGATATTGCGCGCTTCGCTTTCACCGAACATGCCGAGCCGCGCCCGATACAGAATGTGACCGTCGCCGGCCGCAAACGGAACGACAAGTCTTTCCGCCTGGCCCACCACATCCATTCCATGTCTGACAAAGGTCGCAAGCTTCGCGCGGGCAAGAGTTTCATTTGCGAAAGCACCGACCTGGATCGCCCAACGCTTGACCGTGCTGTTGCTCGCCAGAACCGGAGAGGCGAACACCGGCGCGGAGTCTGAAATTGCGGGCGCCGGAATGGTCGGCGCGGCAATGGCTACCGGGCGGGGCAATACGGGGGGCGCATCGATGGCAGGGGCAGAAGCCGCTCCACCACCGTCACCCTGCGCGACCGGGGCTGAATTGTCGGGCATACGGAGTGCGATCGAGGGACCAAGCCGAAGCGGTGGCATCCTCGTGGGATCATGTTGCAGAGCCTCGATAACGCCGTCATGCGTCAGTGTCGGAACTGCGGTGGTCGTCTGGGTCTCCTGAGCCGTGGCAGTCGCAGGCTTTAGAATCGGCACCATGGCCGGACCCTGGCTGGCGCGGACAAGCACCGGCTCGCCCAGGGTGTCCTTCGCCTCAGCTAATAGAATCGGGTTCTTGGACTTCGACTTTGTCTTGGGGTCGAACGCCGCCAGCAATATCGCGGAATAATCTTCCGGCTGCGCCGCGAACATCTGCCCTTCAGGCCCTTTGCCGCCCTTCCAGGGAACGTCCGCATCGGCGAGGAGTGTCGGATTGTCCTTAGCCACATCGAACGTGGCTGCGAGCAAACGCATCATTTCGTGATCCCGAACCGCAGCCGTCGGTCCGCCCATAACCACGCCGATAACATGCTTGTTATTGCGGACCACCGAGGTCACCAGGTTGAACCCGGAAAGCTGCGTGTAACCGGTCTTGATGCCGTCCGTGCCTCCGAAGGCCGCAAGCAGATTGTCATGCGTGGCATAGGAGCGGCCATTATAGGTGAAACCGGGCGCCGAGAAATAATGGAAATATTGCGGGAAATCATAAGCGAGGTGGCGGGCCAGGAGTGCCATGTCGCGCGCGGTAGTAAGCTGCTGCAAGTCCGGCAGACCCGACGCGTTGTGGAAATTGGTGTGCGTCATGCCGAGCTGGCGCGCCTTCTCGGTCATCATGGCGCCGAAGACTTCTTCGCTTCCCCCGCTCAACGCTTCCGCGATCACCACGGCAACGTCATTGGCAGAGAGTACGGTGAGCGCCTTAATCGCGGTTTCGACGGGAATGGCTGCGCCCGGCCCCATGGCGAGCTTGGTGGGCTCCTGTTCCGAAGCGTGAACGGACGTGATCAGCGGCGTATCAAGGCTGAGCTTGCCCTCATCGAGCGCCTCGAAGAGCAGATACAGCGTCATCATCTTGGTCAGGGACGCCGGGTACCGGATGGCGTCCGGGTTGCGGGTATAGAGCACTCTGCCGGTCGCCCCATCGACCACGATGGCTGCATCTTTTTCGGGCGACGGGATGAGCGGGCGAATAACCCGTGTAGTTTTTTTCTCGGCGGCGTCGGAGGAGTGCGAACTCGCGATCAGGGGAAAGATGACCATCAGAGCCGCCAGGCAGGCAAAAGCGCCTCTCGGCCTGATTCGGCTCCTAACGTGCATCACTATCCCCTTCAGCCTGGATTACGGCATCGGATTGCGAAATGAGACCAAATTGTGTCGATTCCCGCAAGTCCTGAAACCGTGAAAGCGTAGTCGTGGTTAAACAATGTTCGGTTAACGAACCCGCCCTGAGAATCATTATACGCCGGTTAGTTCCTGATTCTAATAGAAAATTTCTTCACATTCCGGTTAGCTTTTGTGCAGTGCAACATTTTTCCTTGACAACGCTGTTGGGAACCCGCATATAGGTCATGCTGCATTGCAGCAATGAAACAAAAGCGAGGAACAGATGGCTACCAAGAAAACCACGGGCACAGAGCCCATCGAAACCGCGCTTCTCACCGGCGCGGAGGCAATGAAAGAGGGCTTCGAAAAGGCGGTGAAAGGTTATGACCAGATTGTTTCCTTCGGCAAGGACAACGCCGAAGCAGTTCTGAAATCGGCCAATGCGGCCGGCAAGGGCATCGAGACGATCAATAGCGAAGTCTTTGCCTATTGCCGTAAATCGGCCGAAGACAGCGTTACGGCGGCCAAGGCGGTTCTTTCGTCCAAGACCGTCGAAGAGGCCTTCCAGCTCCAGAGCGAGTTCGGCAAGGCGATGTTCGAGACCTATGTCGACCAGCTGGCGAAATTCGGCGACATGGCTCTTGCGACCGCAAGACACACCGCGGAACCGCTGCAAGCGCGTGTTTCGGCGTTCTCCGAGTTGGTACGCGCCGCGTAATTGGCGAAATATTCCAGTGATTAAGCACGGGCCTCGGACGATTGTTCGGGGCCTTTCGCTTTTTTTGCGGTGCACGTAACCTTATCTTCGTTGCCAACGTCTAATTTATGCCACCCGCGTGGCGCAGGCTTGGAAGCGTATGAGCGAAGGCCACAGTGATCGAAGCGTTAGTCCCATCGTTGCGGGCCCCCTGCGCGGGCCCGGTCAAGGCGATGGAGATTCCGGCGATCGTGGTATCGGCACGGGTGTCGTTACCAAGACGCGCCCCAAGACCAAAAAGCCGTCCCTCTACAAAGTTCTGATCCTCAACGACGACTACACGCCGATGGAATTTGTCGTGCATGTGCTCGAGCGGTTCTTCGCCAAGCCGCGCGAGGAGGCCGTGCAGATCATGCTTCACGTGCACCGCCACGGGGTCGGCATCTGCGGCGTGTACACCTTCGAAGTGGCCGAAACGAAAGTCGCGCAGGTCATTGAGTTGGCGCGGCGCCACCAACATCCGCTACAATGTACAATGGAGAAAGAGTAGTTAACAAACATGCCCTCATTATCCCGCAGTCTCGAACAGGCATTGCATCGCGCCATCAGGCTCGCAAGCGAGCGTCACCACGAATATGCGACATTGGAGCATCTGCTGCTCGCCCTCGTTGACGATTCGGATGCCGCTCAGGTGATGCGCGCTTGCAATGTCGATCTCGACGCGCTTCGCGCCGGCCTTACCAAATATGTCGATGAGGATCTTGCGACCCTCACCATAGAGGATGGCGAGGACGCCAAGCCGACGACCGGATTTCAGCGCGTCGTGCAGCGTGCCGTCCTGCATGTGCAGAATTCCGGACGCGATGAGGTGACGGGGGCCAATGTGCTGGTGGCGCTGTTCTCGGAACGCGAAAGCCACGCCGTCTATTTCCTGCAAGAGCAGAACATGTCGCGGCTCGATGCGGTGAATTATATGAGCCACGGTATTGCCAAGCGCCCCGGCATGAGCCAGCCCAAACCGGTGCGCGGAACGGAAGAGGAAGAGGAAACCACCGAGAAATCCGCCAAGCAGGGCACGGATGCCTTGGAGGCCTATTGCGTCAACCTCAACGATAAGGCGCGCAAGGGCCGTATCGATCCTTTGATCGGCCGCGAGCCGGAGGTGGAACGCACCATCCAGATCCTCTGCCGCCGCAGCAAGAACAACCCGCTTTTCGTGGGCGATCCGGGCGTGGGCAAAACGGCGATTGCCGAAGGCCTAGCGCGCAAGATCGTCAAGGGCGAAGTGCCGGAGGTGCTGAAGAACTGCACCATCTATTCGCTCGACATGGGTTCGCTGATCGCCGGCACCCGCTATCGCGGTGATTTCGAGGAACGCGTCAAATCGGTGGTGAAGGAATTGGAAGCGCTGAAGGGCGCCATCCTCTTCATCGACGAAATCCATACCGTGATCGGTGCCGGCGCTACCTCAGGCGGCGCGATGGACGCCTCCAACCTCCTGAAGCCCGCGCTTCAGGCCGGGACCCTGCGCTGCATGGGCTCGACCACCTATAAGGAATATCGCCAATATTTCGAGAAGGACCGCGCGCTCGTCCGCCGGTTCCAGAAAATAGACGTGGCCGAGCCGACCGTGCCCGATGCGATCAAGATCCTGAAAGGGCTGAAGCCCTATTTCGAGGACTATCACAAGGTCCGCTACACCAATGAAGCGATCAAGGCAGCGGTGGAGCTGGCGGCGAAATACATCAATGACCGCAAGCTGCCCGACAAGGCCATCGACGTCATCGACGAAGTCGGCGCCTCGCAGATGCTGCTGCCCGAGAACAAGCGCAAGAAAGTGATCGGCGTGCGCGAGGTGGAAGATGTGGTGGCGAAGATTGCCCGCATTCCACCCAAATCGGTCTCCAAGACCGATGCGGAGGCGCTGCGCAGCCTGGAAGACGATTTGAAGCGTGTCGTCTATGGCCAGGATTCGGCCATCCACGCGCTGACATCGGCGATCAAGCTCGCGCGTGCCGGGCTGCGCCAGGCAGAAAAGCCGATCGGCTGTTATTTGTTCTCCGGGCCTACCGGCGTCGGCAAGACCGAAGTCGCCAAGCAGCTTGCCCGCGTGATGGGCGTCGAACTCTTACGCTTCGACATGAGCGAATATATGGAGCGCCATACCGTTTCACGGCTGATCGGTGCGCCGCCGGGCTATGTCGGATTCGATCAGGGCGGCCTTCTGACGGATGGCGTGGACCAGCATCCGCATTGCGTGCTGCTGCTGGACGAAATCGAAAAGGCCCATATGGACCTCTTCAACATCCTTCTGCAGGTGATGGACCACGGCAAGCTCACCGATCACAACGGCAAGAAGATCGATTTCCGCAACGTGGTGCTGATCATGACCACCAATGCCGGTGCTTCGGATGCGGCCCGGGAATCCATCGGTTTCGGACGGGGCAAGCGCGAAGGCGAGGACGAGGAAGCCATCAAGCGGCTGTTCACGCCGGAATTCCGCAACCGGCTCGACGCCGTTATTCCCTTCGCGCCGCTGACGCGCGGTACCATCGACCGCGTGGTCGAGAAATTCGTGCTCGAGCTCGAAGCGCAATTGATCGACCGCGACGTGACCTTCGACCTGACGCCGGAAGCCACGCGTTGGCTGGGCGAGAAGGGCTATGACGACGCTTTCGGCGCCCGGCCCTTGGCGCGCGTCATCCAGGAGCACATCAAGAAGCCGCTGGCCGACGAAATCCTGTTCGGCAAACTCAGGAGCGGCGGCACGGTGCGCGTGCTGCTCGACCGCGAGAACGACAAGCTCGCCTTCGAGTTCATTACCGATCAGAAGCCGGCTTCCAATACCGCGGAGGGCAAGAAGAAGCCGAAAGAGGAAGTGTAATCACTGACGGAAAGTGACATGGCAAAGCTGTTGCGCGGCGCACTTAGCGTTGTGGCTTTCGTGGCGGTTTTCGCGTCGCCGCCGCTTTGCACCTATGCGCACCAGGGATGGAGGAGCCTCGCCCCCCACCACGCCACCATGAAAATCAACATTGGCGACGGCCATGTGGGGTGAGGGGCTTCACGCCTGTTCGCGATAGTGCAGGACGACCGGCATCGGCTCGTAGAAATGGTGCAAGGCGTCGCGCCATTTGGGGTAACGGTCCGACTGGCGAAAGCCGATTGTGTGATCTTCCAATCGCTCCCACCGCACCAGCAATAAATACTGATCCGGTTTTTCAACGCACGGACGGACCTCGATGCCGGCAAACCCCGGTGTTGCTTCGATCAATGGCAGAGCGCTTTTCAGCGCGGCCTCGAAGGCCGGTCCCAGACCGGGCTTAATCGAAAGAATTGCGGATTCGATGATCACTGCGCGCTCCTGAAACGTTCAGTCGAGGCCCTGGAGGGAATCCAGGGCATTTGTTTTTCCAGACTCGATGTCGGCGACCGGAATCGGCGGATAACCGACCGACACGGTGGCGCTGCGGTGCCAAGCATCCACAATCAAATCGCGAAGTTCCGAAACGCCCGCCGCTAAGCGTTCAGCGACGAAGCTCTTGCCGCTTTCGTGTTTGCCGTCGAAGCCTTGCGATTTCTCCAGGCGATAAAGCGCGACGACTTCTTTTTGTGTCGCGCCGAGATAGTCGGATGTGCGCCGCTGGATCGTGCAGCGGCAATCGCGATAGGGCGCCAGATGCACCGAGATATCCTTTTCGGCGACAGAACTGCGCACGAAGCTGCCTTCGAAGCGCGCGTGCAGTCCTTTGTCCGGCGAAAAATTCTCCGGATTGGCAAAATTCCCCCAGCCATTCGCATGTATGGAAACATGCATGGGTTGGCTGGCATCGCCTACGAAATGCGCCCAAACTCCGAGGTCCCTAATGGCCAGACCCTCGCGCAAATATTGGTCCTTCAGGAACCAGGTGCGTTCGGATGGAGTCTTCGCATATTTCGCGCCCGCCACATCGGCGCGCCAAAAGGCGAGGTCGGTCACGAGCTGCTGCCAGCCGTCGATGATCGCATAGGGCAGGTAACCGGCGCGGAATTCGTCCGAGCTTGCGGCACGCAGCGCCGTGTCGTAGCTCTCGCGGTTCGCCGGCAAAGTGGACAGCAACGGTCCGCGCATGATCTTCAAATCATCCGCGACTGCCACATGGTGCGCCGGGTCCGCATCGGAATCATGGGGCTCCCCGGAACTTTTGGAGCGATCCGGCTCGCGCGCGGTTTCGCCGATTTGGCGGGCCGCTTCGGGCGTGCGCAAGAATTCTGGAATCTCCGCAGGCAGGGATTGCGCCGCGAGTTCCCCGATCATGCGGTGGCCGCTCGCGCCCCAGGCCAGCGCATTTTCAGCAGGAATCAAGGACGCGTAGAGTGTCAAAAACGCCACGACGGAGGGCGAACAGTTCCGAGCTGTTATCCACGCCATAGTGCCCTCCCTGGCTGGGCGGGCAGTTTAAACCGAAAAGGGCAGCCGAACTACTCCAAGGCGGCTTTGATTTTTTCCGCGAATGTCTTGAGCCTTTCCGGCGATTCCATCTCACGCGCATGAAGGTGGAAATCGGCTCCGGCGCTCCGTGGGATAATATGAAAATGTACATGGAACACGCTCTGGCCGGCGGCCGCACCGTTCAACTGCGCGATCATGATGCCGGGCGCGTTTAGACCTTTCTTCACCGCCTTGGCGATCTTTTGCGTGGTAGCCATCAATGCGCCAGCGCCTTGCGGCGAAAGCTCGAAAACATTTTCCGCCGTTTCTTTCGGAACGACCAGCACGTGGCCGTCCGCTTGCGGCATCACATCCATGAAGGCGAGCGTCTTGTCGTCCTCATAGACGTTCACCGACGGAATTTCGCCGCGCAGGATTTTCGCAAAGACGTTGTTGGAATCGTAGGTCATGCGGTTCAGATTCCGCATCCCCGGGGGGCGGGGAATTGATAGGATTGAGAAACCATCATCAGACCCCAATCGATATTGGTGTCCGTGTCGAACAGATTGACGTGCTCGTCGTCCACGCGGGTTACCGTGAAACGATTATGTGTGTCGGATGTGGAGCCGGTGGCGGGTTTGCCGTCGAAAGTCTCGCTGATGGTGGCCAGGCTTCGGCCGTCAAACGTCCAACTCCCGGTTTCCTTTCCGCTTCCCGCAATATCGCAATTGTCGATGATGCGGATGTCCTTGTCGTAGGTGCCACCGGGTTTGATGTCGAGAATGACCTGAAGATGCGTGCCCTTCTCGAAGCCTTCCGTGAACCATCGGCCGTTGATGCCATCGTTGCCTGCGCCATAGGCGGGCGCGATAGCGAACGCAAACGCAAGGAATGCTACGCCGTGGATCGTGAACTTCAGGCCCGAATAACCAGTCATGGAACACCCGTCGAGAATGTCGTCGTCAGGATATATTACATGCCCCATTGAGACGAGACCCTTCGCGGGGGACTAACTGCTTTTCCGGAAAGGCGCCTGCTCGGCAAGTTCTTCGATATGTTCGGCCACGGCGGCGCGTTCGTTTTCGAGATAATCCGCCACCGCCCGCCGCAATCCCGGATGGGCGATATAATGCGCCGAATATGTTGGCCTTGGCAGATAGCCGCGCAGCAATTTGTGGCCGCCTTGGGCACCGGCTTCCACGCGTGCCAATCCTTTGGAGATCGCAAAATCGATCGCCTGGTAATAACAGGCTTCGAAATGCAGGAAGGGCACATAGCCGATGCAGCCCCAATTGCGGCCATAAAGCGTGGTGTCGTCGAAGAAATTGAGCGCCCCAGCGATATAACGCCCATTGTGCTTGGCCATGATCAGCAGGATCTGCTCGCCCATGCTCTGCCCCACACGGCTGAAAAATTCACGTGTCAGATAGGGCGGGTTCCATTTCTGGTTTCCCGTGGTGGTGTAGCTGGCGAAGAACGCGTCCCACACGCCTTCCGTGAGGTCGCGCCCCGTCAACCACTCGAAAGAGACACCTTCGGCGGCAACCGCCGCACGCTCCTTGCGCAAATTCTTGCGCTTGGCCGAAGACAGATCGTTCAGGAACGCGTCGAACGAGTCGTAGCCGCGATTGTCCCAATGAAATTGCTTGTCGGTGCGGAGGAGAAAGCCGCGCACGCCCGCGAGATGCCATTCGCCCTCCGTCATGAAGGTGATGTGTAGCGACGAGGCGCGCATTTGCCCGACCGCGTTTTCTGCGGCGTCCAGCAGAAATTGCCCGGTTTGCACTTTGTCTTCGCCCGCGGCGATCAACAGCCGTTGCCCGCTCGCCGGGGTGAATGGCACGCTCGCCTGCAATTTGGGATAATAGCGTCCCCCCGCGCGTTCGAACGCGTCCGCCCAGCCATGGTCGAAGACATATTCGCCGTAGGAATGGCTTTTCACGTAAAGCGGCAGCAGCGCGATCGGCGGTCCCTCACGTTCGAGCAGCAGATGCGCCGGCTGCCAGCCGGTCTGCACCGTTGCTGAACCGGACTCTTCAAGCGCGGCAAAAAAGGCGTAACGCGTGAATGGATTCGGTGCCGCGCGTGCTTCAGGATTGGCGAGTTGATCCCAAATGGTGGCACCGATCGCGCATGCGCTCTCGGCCAAACGTGGTCTTATCTTTGTCACGCGACTTCGATTATGGCTTCGATTTCCACGCACACATTGCGCGGCAGCGACGAAACGCCGACCGCGGCGCGCGCATGGCGTCCTGCTTCGCCGAAAATTTCTGCGAATAATTCCGAGGCGCCGTTCACGACTTCCGGATGCTGGGTGAACCCAGGCACCGCATTGACGAAGCCGCCGACTTTCACCACACGCTTGACGCGATCAAGATCGCCCTCGAGTGCAGCCGCGGTTTGTGCAAGCACATTGATGGCCGCCAGCCGTGCCGCCCGCCTTGCATCGTCAAGATTGATTTCCTGTCCGACGGTGCCCAAATACATCAGGCCCTTCGAGCCAAGCGGAAGCTGGCCCGAGATGAACAGCAATGCGCCGCTTTTGACCCAGGGCACGTAGGCGCCCTGCGGTGGCGCAGGAATAGGCAGATCGATCCCAAGTTCCGTCAATCGTGCCGCGATGCGTCCGCTCATTCTATCCTCTTTTGAACCAAACTAACGCGGCATCCGCTTTGATGCGAGGGGGCTCCACAGCGTCACCAAAAAATGGTTAGGCTGTATCTCATGATGGTAGCCGAATGAACATAACACTCGATGCCGCGCCGTCTTCGCCCGCGCAGGACGGCTATACGTTCCCCGCGGAGTGGGAGCCGCATAGGCGGACCTGGATGTGCTGGCCTGTGCGCACGGAATGTTTCGGTGGTGCGGAAGGAACCCTGCGTGCGAAACAGGCCTATGCGCGCGTCGCCCGTGCGATTTCCGCCTTCGAGCCGGTGACGCTTGCCGCACGGTCCCAGGAGATGGCCGAGGCCCGCCTTGCCACCGGCGGTAAGGTGGAAATCGTAGAGATGGCGCTGGACGATTCCTGGGCACGCGATTTCGGACCGACCTTCCTGAAGAATGGCACTGGGAGGCTTTCGGGCGTGCAATGGATTTTCAATGCCTGGGGACAGAAATATCATCCGTATACAAATGATGCGACATTCGCCCGCCGCGTGCTTGAATTGACCGGGGCGGGCATTTATGCCGCGCCGCTCGTTTGCGAAGGCGGCGCGCTGCATGGGGACGGCGCAGGAACGGTGCTCACCACCGAACAGTGCCTGCTGCATCCCAACCGTAATCCCGGCCGCACGAGAGAGGAAGTGGAGGACATCCTCAAATCCTATCTTGGTGCACGCAAGACGATCTGGTTGGGGTCCGGTTTCTCCGACACCGAGACCGACGGCCATGTCGACAACATTGCGTGTTTTGCCGGGCCGGGCCGCGTGATTCTCGGAATGCCGGCCGCCAAGAGCCACCCGGACTATGCGCCCGTTCACGAAGCGATGGCGCGGCTGAATGATGCACGCGATGCGGAGGGGCGCGCGTTCGAGATCATCCAGTTGCCGCAGCCCAAGAAACATCGGCAGTCCTGGTCCGGGCGCCTGCTCGCGATGAGCTATGTGAATTTCTATCTCGCCAATGGCGCAGTGATCATGCCCGCTTTCGGCGACCCGAATGACGAGGACGCGCGCACAATTCTCGCCCAATGTTTCCCGGGGCGCGACATCATGCAGATCGACGCGCTCGATATCGTGCAGGGCGGCGGGGGCATCCATTGCATTACCCAGCAGGAACCTGCGGTGTGAGCGCAATCACGCTCGCCGCAGCCCAGTTCGCCTGCACCTGGGATATGGTCGGCAATATCGCGAAGGCCAAGGAGATGGTCCAGCACGCAGCCGCCAGGGGCGCGAAAATCGTGCTGTTGCCGGAGCTTTTCGAAACGCCCTATTTCTGCCAGGACCAATCTGCGGCGCATTTTGCGCTGGCACGCCCGTTTGAGGGCAATCCGGTGATCGCGGAATTCGCGAACCTGGCCGCGGAACTCGGCGTGGTTCTGCCTCTGAGCTTTTTTGAGCGCGCCAATAATGTCTATTACAATGCCCTCGCCATGATCGATGCCGACGGTCACGTTCTCGGGCGCTACCGCAAATCCCATATCCCCGACGGTCCCGGCTACCAGGAGAAATTCTATTTCCGTCCCGGCGATTCCGGGTTCCAGGTTTGGCAGACGCGCCACGGCAGACTCGGCGCAGGAATCTGCTGGGACCAATGGTTTCCCGAAAGCGCCCGTATCATGGCACTAAAAGGTGCGGAGATATTGTTCTATCCGACCGCCATCGGCAGCGAGCCGCCGCCGGCCCCGCCGGTGGATTCCAGGGATCATTGGCGGCGGGTGATGCAAGGTCATGCGGCAGCGAATTACGTTCCTCTGGTGGCGGCAAATCGGATCGGTGCCGAACGCGGAGAAGCGGGTACGCTCACATTTTATGGCTCATCATTCATCGCCGGACCGACCGGAGAAATCCTAGCCGAACTGGGACGGGCGGAGGAGGGCGTCGTTGTTGCGGATGTCGATCTCGGGGCAATCGCAAAAGCGCGAAACTCATGGGGTCTCTTCCGCGACCGCCGGCCCGATCTTTACGGGCCGCTGCTGACGGCCGATGGCGCGGATTGAAATCCTCCGTTCGAGCGGCGCTTTGCAAGCAGCTTTGCGGACCGCTCTGCGGGGGGTAGACTTAAGAGTGAAAATCCCGGTCCAAGGGATGCTGTTTCCACTCGGGGGACCACAATGCCATCTGCACGCAGGACGGGTTTTGCTCTCACCTCCAGTGCCATCATTGTCGCCATATTGGGCGGCGCGGTGCAGGCGCAACCGGCCCAATATCCGAAGCCTACCGAACTCCCCAATCCCTATCGTCTCGCCGTGGGCTGGCCGACCCTTCCCAAGAGCATGAACGGTGGCCGCTGGGGCGAAGTCATCCGGGTGCATGTCGAGCAGGACGGCAACATCTGGGTGTTTCATCGCTGTTTCAACACCGTGCCGCCCGGGCATGCGACCTGCATCGGACAGGGCGATGCCAACCCGCCGATCCTCGAATTCGATCCGTCCGGCAAGCTGCTGAAGAGTTTTGGCGTCGGCATGTTTGCTTACCCCCATGGCTTCACCATCGACCTGGACGGCAATTTGTGGGTGACTGACGTGAACGACGAAGCGACCGTGCTTGGCATGTCGGCAAAGAACGCAGACGGCGTTATGCGCGGCCAGGAAGTCCTCAAGCTGAGCCCAAACGGCAAGGTGCTGATGACGCTCGGCAAGGAGGGTGTGTCCGGAGATGGTTCCGACGCGTTCGATCGCCCGACCGGTGTCGCGGTCGCACCCAATGGCGATGTCTTCGTGACCGACGGCCATTTGCCGAACAAGCACAACAATGCGCGCGTCCTGAAATTTTCGAAGGACGGCCATTTCATCAAGAGCTGGGGACGCAAGGGATCTGCGCCCGGCGAGTTCGACGAGCCCCACGATATTTTCATCGGCGGATCGCAGGCGCGCGTTTATGTCGCCGATCGCAGGAACGACCGCATCCAGGTCTTTGATCAGGACGGCAAATTCATTGCCGCATGGAAGCAATTCGGCGAGCCGAGCTCGGTGTTCGTCAGCAAAGACGACACCATCTATGTCGGCGCGGCCTATCCGGACCCGTCCGCGAAGAAAGGGCAGCTCAGGGGCATTGTGGTCGGAAATGCTAAGGATGGCTCGCTCAAGGCTTTCATTCCGGATCCGGCCGACCCCGACAAGCTTGACGTCGGCACTACGGCTTCCGGTATCGCTGCGGACGACGCCGGAAACATCTATGCGGCCGATGTCGCCGCACACAATCTGCGCAAATACGTCAAGGTTAAGTAGCCGGCCCGTCGCGCGGATTAATTTTTCAACATGAACGCAAGCTGACAGCTGCACTCACAGTCCGTTCAAGCGCGTCGATCCATGTTCGCGCGCATGGGGCCAATCGAATGGAGCTGTCGATGAATTGGAAAAGAAATCTGTTGATGCTTTCTCTGGGGCTCGCCGCCGGCTTGGCGAGTTTGACGCCGGCATCCGCCGCGACGCCTTGGGAACGCGACCATCCTCGCCGTACCGAAGTGCTCGGCCGGACCGCCAATCAATCCCACCGCATCAATGAGGAACGGCGCGAAGGCGATCTGACCGCCGCGCAGGCCCACCGGCTTCATGCGGCCGACCGCGGAATCGTTCGTCAGGAACAGTACTTTGCCCATGAAAATAATGGTCACATCACCAAGCCGGAGCAACGGCTCCTCAACCGCGAAGAAAACGCCGTCGGCCGCCATATTCCCGACTAAGCAACGCCTGGCAGTGCCCGAAGCGCCGGGCGCTGTCAGGACTTTTTTAACCAGCTTTGCGTCATGTATCGGCCGCGCCAGGGAGTGCCCGGCGCACGGCGTGAAGTGTCGGAGAATCAAGCTCTTTGGCGGCCATGAACCCGGCACACAAGCCTTCATCCGACAGCAGGAATTCCATGACCCCAGCCAAAAGTTCCGGATTGTCCGCCCGCGCCCGCAAATCGTCGAGATCGAGCCCGGAAAGGGAGAGAAATCGCACCAGGCCGTCCCCGTCCGCCGCGAGATGCGCGAGGGCCTTCAGTGCGATGGTTTCTGCCGCCGACCGCTGCATCGTCAATCCACCGTTAAGACATTGCGCTTAAAACTGAACTTCGGCGATACAAAGCGCCGATTTTGCGTCACGGATTTTGTTAAACGCCTGAAAACAATACCGGCGCCATTTCGGCGGAAACGGTTGCGGAGTGTCAAGTATGGATGCCTTAGCGAAAACGGTTCTGATTGTGGAAGACAATGAGCTCAACATGAAGCTCTTCCACGATCTGCTCGATGCGCATGGCTATCGCATCCTGCAGACCAAGGACGGCATGGAAGCCCTCGACATCGCGCGGGAGCATCATCCCGATCTGATCTTGATGGATATCCAGCTTCCCGAAGTTTCCGGCCTCGAAGTCACCAAATGGCTGAAGGAAGATGATTCCTTACGCGGGATCCCGGTCGTGGCAGTCACCGCCTTTGCCATGAAGGGCGACGAAGAAGTGATCCGTCAGGGAGGCTGCGAGGCCTATATCTCGAAGCCCATTTCCGTCACCAGCTTCCTGGAAACCGTTCGCCGGTTCCTGGGCTGACGGCCGTCACGGAGTCCCGATGACCGCTCGCGTCCTTGTCGTCGACGACATCCTGTCCAACGTCAAACTGTTGGAAGCGAAGCTCTCGGCGGAATATTTCGAAGTGATCACCGCCTGCAACGGTGAGCAGGCGTTGGCGCGCATCGCCGCCGAGCTTCCCGATATCGTGCTCCTGGACGTGATGATGCCGGGCATGGACGGGTTCTCGGTCTGCCGCCGGCTGAAGGACGACCCGGAGACCCGCCACCTGC
>DATLVC010000142.1:0-7802 GCA_035577685.1 Micropepsaceae bacterium
GACAGCCGATGTCATGTGGCTCGTGTGCAGCGATGTCTGCATTCCCGAAGACACGCAGCTGACCCTGCCGCTCAGTGTCACCGCCACGCCGCCGCCCGCCGATGCGAAGACAGCGACCCTGTTTGCCGACGCCCGCGCCAAGCTCCCCCATGCCGCGCCCTGGCCCGCCGTCTACGATGCCGGCGACAAGCGTTTCGCCCTGTTGGTGCAAAGCCCCGAGCTGGCGAAAGCCGCCCCGCGCGAGGTCGCGTTCTATCCGTACACGGATGGTTTCGTGGAATCCGCTGCGCCGCAAACATTGGGCACCAGTGACAAGGGTTTCGTGATCCAGTCGGCCACCGGCTACAAGCTCGCCACCCAAGAAAAGCGCAAAGGCGCGGGCAAATTCGAGGGGCTTCTGGTGCTGACCGGCGCCGATGGCCGCGTCGACGCGCTGAATGTGGAAGCCGAACCTGGCAGCGTACCCGCCTCCTCGGTCACCCTGCACGACAACGCTTCCGCCGATGTCGGGCTTATCCAGGCGCTGGTCTTTGCGTTCCTGGGTGGGCTCATCCTCAATCTGATGCCCTGCGTCTTCCCGGTGCTGTCGATGAAGGCGCTCGCGCTTGCCGCCAAGCGCGAAGCCCCCGATAAGGCGAAGCTGTCCGCTCTTTCCTATGGCGCGGGCGCGGTTCTCAGTTTCGTTGCGCTGGCGGCCGGGTTGATTCTCTTGCGCAGCGGCGGCGCCAGTCTCGGCTGGGGCTTCCAATTGCAGCAGCCCATCTTCGTGACCGCGCTTGCGCTTCTGATGTTCGCGGTGGGCCTCAATCTTTCCGGGCTTTATGAGATAGGCGGCGGGCGGCTTTCCAATGTCGGCGGCACGCTCGCGGGCCGGGATGGGAGCTTGGGCAGCTTCTTCACCGGCGTGCTGGCGGTGGTGGTGGCGACGCCCTGCACGGCACCCTTCATGGGCGCGGCGATGGGCTATGCGCTGACCACGAATGGGGCAGTGGCGCTCGCCGTGTTCGCGGCCCTGGGGTTGGGCTTTGCGGCGCCCTTCATGGTGCTCGGCTTCTGGCCGGCGGCGCTACGGGTGCTGCCGCGCCCCGGCGCCTGGATGACCACGCTGCGCCAAGTGCTGGCGTTTCCGATGTATGGCGCGGCCATCTGGCTGGTTTGGGTGCTGAGCCAACAGGCAGGTTCCGACGGCGTGCTGGCGGTGCTCGCGGCCGCTCTCGCGCTTGCCTTTGGTCTCTGGATTTACGGCCGGAGCCAGACGGCCGATGGCACGCGCCGCAGAATGGGCTTTGCGGCGGCGGCCTTGGCGGTCCTGGGAGCGATTGTCCTCGTTCCGCTGGCCGGTGCCGGTGTTCGGCCCTCAGGGTCCGCGAACGCCGCCCCGCAAGGCGCGTTCGCTTATGAGCCCTTCAGCGCCGCCAAGCTCCAGAGCCTGCGCGACGAAGGACGCCCGGTTTTCGTCAACGCGACAGCGGCCTGGTGCATCACCTGTCTCGTCAACGAGAAGGTGGCACTTTCCGGCGGCAAACTGGCCGAAGCTTTCTCGGCCCGCAAAGTCGCCGCGCTGAAAGCCGATTGGACCAACCAGGATTCGGAAATCACCTCGCTGCTCGCCAGCCAGGGCCGTTCAGGCGTGCCGCTTTATCTTTATTATGCGCCCGGTGCGGAGAAACCCGCCGTGCTGCCGCAGCTTCTGACGGAATCCACCGTGCTCGCCGCGCTCGATGCACACTAAGTGATATGAATATGGGTGAATAGCTGCGGCCACAGCCCCATGACGCCGATCAGAATCAGATAGATGGCGATGAAGTAATTTAAGAATCGCGGCACGATCAAAATCAGGATGCCGAACAGCAGCGCGACCAGCGGCTGGATAGTCAAAATAGTGATGGGCATGGACGCCTCCGCAGATGCGCCTCTCGCGGCGCCGTGCAAACAACGCGCGGCCACGCGAAACGTGCCTCTGGTCACGAACAACTGGTGCCGCAGGTGAGAATTGAACTCACGACCTACCCCTTACCAAGGGGTTGCGCTACCACTACGCTACTGCGGCATCCGGCGGGCGCGAAGCCCTTGAAGGACCGCTGCTATAACCTAAGGTGCGCTCTGGCGAAAGGGCGTAGGAAACCCCGCCATGGCGGCAAATAGGAACAATCCGCGGCAGGCCCGGTTGGCAGCGGCGTTGAAGGAAAATCTCAAGCGCCGCAAGCAGCAGGAACGGGCCAAGGCCGCCCCGGAGGCGCGGGCTTTGGGCACCGCCCCGCAAGCGGGACTCGAAAATAAGCCCGAGCCCGGTCCGAAATCCGCCCCAAAGCGCCATTAGCTATTGGACAGGTTCAATGCGGCCCTGCGCCGCTGGAATAGTCGCTCCGAAAAGGCCACATACAGATCCATGGATCGGATTCGCATATCCGGCGGACGCCGGCTCAAAGGTGAGATTCCCATCAGCGGTGCCAAGAACGCGGCGCTGCCTTTGATGGCGGCTTGCCTGTTGTCGGAAAGCCCGCTGACGCTCACCAACGTCCCTAATCTCGCCGATGTCGTCTACATGGCCGATGTGCTGCGGCAATTGGGGGTGGGCGTCTCCTGGCAGATGAGCGGGGCCGATCATGTCGGCGGCACCATCCAACTTCACGCGCCCAAGCGGCCGCAAAGCTTGGCCACCTATGACGCTGTGCGCAAGATGCGCGCGAGCTTCCTGGTGCTGGGGCCGCTCGTTGCGCGCATTCGCGAGGCGATGGTGTCGCTCCCCGGGGGCTGTGCCATCGGTGCGCGGCCCGTGGATCTGCATCTGAAGGGCCTTGCGGCCATGGGGGCGGAAATCGAACTCACCGGCGGCTATGTGCTGGCGCGCGCGCCGAACGGACTGAAGGGTGCGGAATTCGAGTTTCCCAGCGTCTCCGTCGGCGCCACGGAAAATCTTCTGATGGCGGCGAGTCTCGCCAAGGGCCGGACCGTGCTGAAGAATGCCGCGCGCGAACCGGAAATCGCCGATCTCGGCCGCTGCCTTATCGCCATGGGGGCGAAGATTTCCGGCCTCGGCACTTCGACCCTCGTGATAGACGGCGTGCCGGAACTGGGACCGGCCACCCATTCGGTGCTGCCTGACCGTATCGAAACGGGCACCTATGCCATCGCCGCGGCCATTGCCGGGGGCGAAGTGGAACTCACCGGCACCAGCATGGAACTCGTGGGCGCGCTCATTCCTCTGCTTTGGCGGACGGGTGCGGAGGTTGATCAAACGAGTTTCGGCTTCTCGGTGGCGCGCAACGGCGCCCGGCCGCAAGCGGCCGATATCGCGACCGAACCGTTTCCGGGCTTTCCCACCGACCTTCAGGCGCAATATATGGCGCTGATGACGGTGGCCGAAGGAACCTCGCGCATTCGCGAGACTATTTTCGAAAACCGCTTCATGCATGTGCCCGAGCTTTTGCGCATGGGGGCCGAGATCAAAGTCGAAGGCGACACCGCCATCGTCACCGGCCACCAAAGGCTGAAAGGCGCGCCCGTCATGGCGACCGATTTGCGCGCCTCGGTGAGTTTGGTGCTTGCCGGACTTGCGGCGGAAGGCGAAACCATCGTCAATCGGGTTTATCATTTGGACCGCGGCTTTGAGCGCATCGAGGACAAGCTGAAAGCCTGCGGCGCGGATATCGAACGGTTGAAGCAATGAGCGGATTGAGGCTGCTGGCTGAGGACGAGGAGGATCTCAAGATCATCTCGGCGCATCTGCAGGATGCCGTAATGAGGGTTGGCGATGTTGTCTATCTGCCCCGGCAGCACCGTTTCGTGGCGATGGTGAATCGTTTCTGCTGGGAAGGCTGTCCGGAAGGCAGCCTCGGCGAGCGCGTGCTGACCGGGCTGCATTTCGACGGCGTCTTGAAGGTGCAATCGCAGCATGTGAGGCAGGACGATCTCGAAGCGGTGGCCGAATTGCTCGCCATCAATTTCACGCCTGAGAGCGCCGGCGCCGGCGTGATCGACCTGATGCTGGCAGGCGGCGGACGCATCCGGCTGTATGTGGAATGCATCGATGCGGTCTTGCGCGATATGACCGAGCCGCGCCCGGCGGTGGCCCGTCCCGAACACGATCTGGAACGCAGCTAGCGATGGCGCGCCGTTTGGATGCACGCGCGCCTGATTTCGAAGGCCAGTTCGCTCAACTGATCGAACACGCGCGCGACGAGGAAGACGACGTTTCGCGCATTGTCAAAGGCATCATTGCCGATGTGCGGGCGCGGGGCGATGCGGCGCTGATCGAATTGTCGGCGCGTTTGGATCGGGTCGAACTCGCGCCGGAAAGCTTGCGTGTTTCCCCGAAGGAAATCAATGCGGCGGAAAAATCCGCGCCGCCGGATGTGAAAGACGCGTTGCATCTCGCCGCTTCGCGCATCGAGGCCTATCACAAGCGCCAATTGCCCAAGGATGAGAGCTTCACCGACGCAGCCGGCGCGACGCTGGGCTGGCGCTGGGGGCCGTTGTCCAGCGTGGGGCTTTATGTGCCCGGCGGCACGGCGAGTTATCCCAGTTCGGTGTTGATGAACGCCGTGCCGGCGCGCGTCGCCGGAGTCGAACGCCTCGTCATGGTGACGCCGGCCTCGGGCGGGGCGATCAACCCCTTGACGCTGGTGGCGGCGAAGATCGCCGGCGTCTCGGAAATCTATCGCGTCGGCGGCGCACAGGCCGTGGCGGCTTTGGCCTATGGCACGGCCACGATTGCGCCGGTCGACAAGATCGTGGGACCGGGAAACGCCTATGTGGCGGCGGCGAAGCGCGAGGTGTTCGGACGCGTCGGTATCGATTCCATCGCGGGGCCTTCGGAGATTCTGGTGGTTGCCGATGGCGCCAACGATCCGGCCTGGATCGCCGCCGATCTGCTGTCGCAGGCTGAGCACGACCCCTCCTCGCAATCCATCCTTATCACCGACGATTCCGCGTTCGCCGATTCCGTCGCCGTCGAGGTCGAGCGCCAGCTTGCTCTGCTGCCCCGGCGCGAGATTGCGTCACGGTCCTGGAACGGCCATGGCGCAATCATCGTGGTGCGTCGGCTTGAGGATGCCGCGCCATTGGTGGACCGCATCGCGCCGGAACATCTGGAAATCGCGACCGCCGACCCGCAGGCGTTTTTCGCGCGCGTGAAACATGCCGGCGCCGCCTTTCTGGGCCGCCATACACCCGAGGCTGTTGGCGATTACATCGCCGGTCCGAACCATGTGCTGCCGACCTCGCGCACGGCGCGGTTCTCCTCTGGCCTGTCGGTGCTCGATTTCTTGAAACGCACCAGCGTGCTTTCCTGCGATGCCGAGGCGTTGTCGAAATTGGCGCCCGCCGCGCTGGCACTGGCCGAAGCAGAAGGCTTGGGCGCGCATGGCCGCTCAATTGCGATAAGGTTGAACCGGAAATAGGCGCGCGCGCCCCGAGGGAGGCGATCATCACTCGAGCGGCTCAATCTTCTCATCGCATCGCGAGCATCAAGCTCGACGGCGTCGGACGCCAATCGCCCGAAATCGAGCAGGAGCAGCGAATCGCCATCCACGATCTTCTCGAGGAAAATCAATTCGTGCCCAAGGGATCGCCCGGCGGGCCCTATCACGTGGTGCTTTCGACCGCCGAGGGGCGGCTGGTGTTCGATGTCCGCTTGGCCGGGGGGCTGGAGCATGGCCGGGTCCTGCTGTCCCTGACGCCGTTCCGCCGCGTGCTTAAGGACTATCACCAAGTCTGCCAGACCTATTATGCGGCGGTGCGCGAAGCCACGCCGCAGCGCATCGAGGCCATCGATATGGGGCGCCGCGGGCTGCACGATGAGGGCTCGAATCTCTTGCGCGAAAGGCTGGAAGGCAAGATCGCAATGGATTTCGACACCGCCCGGCGGCTTTTCACCCTGATCTGCGCGCTTTATCTGAAATGAAAACCCCGCCGGAGCTTGATTTTCGCGAGCCCAAGTGCATGCTCCCGCCGCTTGATCACGCCAGCACAGGATAAGAATGGCCAAGGAAGAACTGCTCGAGTTTCCGGGCACCGTCTCGGAGTTGCTCCCCAACGCGACCTTTCGCGTGAAGCTCGAGAATGAGCACGAAATCATCGCCCATACGGCTGGTAAGATGCGCAAGAACCGCATCCGGGTGCTGGTCGGCGACAAGGTTCTGGTCGAAATGACGCCCTATGATCTGACCAAGGGCCGCATCACCTACCGCTTCAAATAGATAAGCGCCACACCCGTGGCCGCGTCGCAATCTTTAGAGCTGATCCTCGCGAGCGCGAGTCCGCGGCGTTTGGCGCTTCTCGCCCAGGCCGGAATCGTGCCCGATCGCATCGTCGCGCCGGACGTGGACGAAACTCCGAAGAAACAGGAATTGCCGCGGGCTTACGCGCTGCGCCTAGCGCTGGCCAAAGCCAAAGCCGTGGCGACGATGCTATCCCACCCTCCCCTTGAGGGAGGGTCGAAATCTTTTGCGAGCAATAGCGAGGAGAAGATTTCGGGGAGGGGAGATTTGGATTTGTCCCCTCCCCGAAGCCGCTCCGCGCCTTCGACCCTCCCTGAAGGGGAGGGTGGGTTTTTAATTCTCGCCGCCGATACGGTGGTCGTCTGCGGCCGGCGCATCCTCCCCAAAGCCGAAACACCGGAAGAGGTCGAACGCTGTCTCCGCCTGTTGTCGGGGCGGCGGCATCAGGTGATGACGGCGCTTGCGCTGATTGCGCCGAATGCGAAGCCGCGCACGCGGGTGGTGGCGACGCGAGTGGCGTTCAAAAATCTCACTCCGCAAGAGATCGCCGCCTATGTCGCCAGCAGCGAAGGCGAGGGCAAAGCAGGCGGCTATGCTATCCAGGGCCGCGCCGAAGCCTTTGTCCGCTCCATCAACGGCTCCTACAGCAATGTCGTTGGCCTGCCGCTGTATGAGACGGTGGGATTACTGAACGGCGCGCGATGATCCCCCCTCTGAAAGGGGGAGGGTAGGGTGGGGGGCAGCATTATTTCGCCGGAGCCATGTTCGGCACGAATTTCTGGATGCGCATCCCGACGTCGACTTCGCCGGTATAGATGTTGCCCTTCGAATCCGACACGATCTGATGAATGTTGTGGAACTGGCCCGTCTGCTTGCCGTAATGGCCGAACGCGCCGACTTCCTTGCCGTTGTCGCGCCGCACGATCACGGCCTCGCCGTCTGCGCCGTCTGCGATGATCAGATAAGTCTGGTTCTTATCGGGCCAAAACGCCAGATCGTAGGATGAGCCGGTGCCATGCGTTTCGGGCCGGATAGCGAATTCCTTCACGAAGGTGCCGTTCTTCTGGAACACCTGAATGCGGTCATTGGTGCGGTCGCAAACATAGACCAGCCCATCATTGGCGATGCGCACGCAATGGACCGGGTTCGCGAATTGCTCCGATTTCGGATTGTAGTTCGGCAGCTTCATATCCGTCGGCGGCTTGCCATAGGCACCCCACATCCGCTTATAGGCGAGGCTATCGGCATCCAGCACGATGACACGGTGATTGAAATAGCCGTCCGATAAAAACAGTTCATTGGCTTGTGCATCGAGCGCGATGCTCGCCGTGCCGCCGAGCGCGGTGGTGTCCTGGCTGCCGGCGGTCGGTCCCTGTTTGCCGAATTTGGCGAGGAATTTGCCGTCGCGGCTGAATTTCAACAGCGTGCCGTCTTTGTTGCCGCTGCCGGTGAGCAGGATGTTGTTTTTCCCGTCGACGAAGATGCCGTGTTCGACCTCCGGCCAATCGGGATTGTAGCCGGGGCCGCCCCAGGATGAGACCACATTGCCGTCCGCATCGAACTCCATCACCGACGGGGCGG
>DATLVC010000143.1:0-20523 GCA_035577685.1 Micropepsaceae bacterium
AGGGAGATCAGTTATCCAGGAACGAGCGGAGTTTGCGGCTGCGCGACGGGTGTTTCAGTTTGCGCAGGGCCTTCGCTTCGATCTGGCGGATACGTTCGCGCGATCATTCCGCCGCTTCTGGACGCAATTCACCGGCTGCCGACATGCGGTCATAGAGAGCGATCGGATCGAGATCGAATCCGTTTGGCCACGTCAGCGCGCCAAGTTCCACAAATACGCGCGCGAAGAAGGCCGGGTCCTTCAGGGGTCTTACCATCTCTCCGTCGCGCGCGGCGGTCGGCGAGAAATCATGCACGCCGATGGAGCCGTCGGAAAATGCCACCCGCAACTTAAAGCCTCCTACGGGCTTCACCGAGACAACGTCAATCATCAGCGGGACCTGCGATCCGGTAGCAGCGGCCATCTGTTTGGGCATGATGCCAGTTCTCCATCAGCTCGGCGTGCCGAAGCTCGACCCAATATTTTACCAATGCCGCCTGCTTCTTGGGAAGCCTGCCCCGGATGATCTGCCCGTCACTGATGCGTATGAGCGCTTTTGCGCCGCCATAGATGGCGTGGACATGCGGCGGATCGTGATCTTCAAAAAATATCTGAATGATAATTCCATTGAAGATCGCGATGGTCGGCATCGGTCCCCCTCACCCCGGCCCTCTCTCCCGAACGGGGGCGAGGGAGATCAGTTGTCGAGGAAGCTGCGGAGTTTGCGGCTGCGGCTGGGGTGTTTCAGTTTGCGCAGGGCTTTCGCTTCGATCTGGCGAATACGCTCGCGCGTCACGCTGAATTGCTGACCCACTTCTTCCAGCGTGTGATCGGTGTTCATGCCGATGCCGAAGCGCATGCGTAAGACGCGTTCCTCGCGCGGGGTGAGCGTCGCCAACACCCGCGTCGTGGTCTCGCGAAGATTCGACTGAATCGCCGCGTCGATGGGCAGGATCGCGTTCTTGTCCTCGATGAAATCGCCGAGATGCGAATCCTCTTCATCGCCAATCGGCGTCTCCAACGAAATCGGCTCCTTGGCGATCTTCAGAACCTTGCGCACCTTTTCCAACGGCATGGCCAGACGCTCGGCCAATTCTTCGGGCGTCGGCTCGCGGCCGATCTCGTGCAGCATCTGCCGCGACGTGCGGACCAGCTTGTTGATGGTCTCGATCATATGCACCGGAATGCGGATGGTGCGGGCCTGATCGGCAATCGAACGCGTGATCGCTTGGCGGATCCACCACGTCGCATAGGTCGAGAACTTGTAGCCGCGGCGATACTCGAATTTGTCCACCGCCTTCATCAGGCCGATATTGCCTTCCTGGATCAGGTCGAGGAATTGCAGGCCGCGATTGGTGTATTTCTTCGCGATGGAAATCACGAGGCGCAAATTGGCCTCGATCATTTCCTTCTTCGCCTGGCGGCTTTCGCGTTCGCCCTTCTGCACCGTCTGCACGATGCGGCGGAAATCGGTGATGGATTGGCGCGTTTCCTGCGCCAGGGCCTGCACGGTGTCGCGCAGATCCTTGATCTTGTCGCGCTCCTCATGCGCGAAATCCTTCCAGCCGGTGCCGGTCAGACGCCCGACGCGCCGCACCCAATTGGGGTCCAGCTCGTTGGTGAAATATTGCTTGAGGAAGTCGCCCCGGTCGACGCCATGGGCTTCGGCCAGCCGCAGCAGGCGGCCTTCCAGCGACAGCAGCCGCCGGTTGATGCCGTACATCTGATCGACGAGCGCTTCGATGCGGTTGTTGTTGAGGCGCAGACTCTTGACCAGTTCCACCGTCTCGTTGCGCAGCTTAAGGAAGCGCCGCTCCTGGCCGGTGGAGAATTCCTCCGCGCCGAGCGCGGCTTCGACCTGCGCGTCCTGCAATTTGCCGAGCTTCTTATAGAGCGCGGCGATCTGGTCGAGCGTGGCCAGCACTTGCGGTTTCAGCGCGGCTTCCATCGCCGAAAGCGAAAGATTGCTTTCGTCGTCGAAATCCTCATCGCCGCCGGGGCCTTCGCCACCTTCGGGACTGGCCGCGCCGTCGCCGCCGGTGATGTCGTCCTCGGCGGGGGGCGCCTTGGCCTGCACGGGCTTGGGTGGCGGCGGAGGCGGCGGGGGAGGCGCTTTCATCGCCGGCGGGGGCGCCGCGGGCGGCATGCCTGGGACGGGCGGTGCACCGGGCACGCCGGGAGCGGCACCGGGCACGCCGGGCGCACCCGGAACACCGGGAGCGATGCCCTGGCCGAGCGCGCCTTCCGCACCCGGAACGCCGCCATACATGGCTTCGAGGTCGATGATGTCGCGCAGAAGGGCTTTGCCTTCCATCAACTCGTCGCGCCACACGGTCAGGGCTTCGAAGGTCAGCGGCCCTTCGCAGAGCGCGCCGATCATCAGCTCGCGCCCCGCTTCGATACGCTTGGCGATGGCGATTTCGCCTTCGCGCGACAGAAGCTCCACCGAGCCCATCTCGCGCAGGTACATGCGCACGGGATCATCCGTGCGGTCATAGGTCTCTTCGGCCTTTTCGGGGACTTCGGCGACCGCGCGTCCGGCTTGGACGGCGGGAAGCTGTTCGCCTTCGGCCTCTTCCTGTTCTTCGCTTTCGATGACGTTGATGCCCATCTCGCTGAGCATGGCCATCGTGTCCTCGATCTGCTCAGAGGACACCTTGTCGGAGGGCAGGACCCGGTTCAGCTCGTCATAGGTGACATAGCCGCGCTGCTTGGCGCGCGTGATCATCTTGCGCACCGCGGCATCGGACATGTCCAGAAGCGGCGCGTCGGAATCACTCTTGTCGGGCGTGCCGGGCTGCGCGGCATCGGGCGTGCCGGGCTTCTTGGTCGCGGCTTTGGGGTCGAGCTTGGCCTGTGCCTTGGCTTTCAGATCGGCCGGCACCACCGGCTTGGCGGCTCCGGGCTTGGGCGCTTCGGCCTTGACGGGTTTGGCTTCAGGGGCTTTCGCGGCAGCGGCCTTGGCCGGCTCCTTGGCCGAAGGTTTCATGGCGGTTTTGACCGCCAGCTTGACCTCGGGTTGAGCGGCTTTGGCGATCGGCTTCTTGGGTTCGGGCTTTTTCACTTCGACCTTTGACTTGGATGGAATCTTTTTGACGGCGGTGGCCCGTGCGGGTTCGTGCTTGGGTTTGGCCGCCGATTTGATCGGCTGAGGCTTCACTTTTACGGGCTTGAATGCCGCTTTCACTTTTGAAGGGGGTTGTTTCTTGCTCACTTCCCGTCCCGTTTCCCGTCGGCTTCGACAGAGCTGCGAATTTCGCCGTTCAAACGCTGCAACTCATCCCAATCGCCTTCCGACCCGCCGTCCAGATAACGCTGAAGTGCCTGGTCGCGCTGCGCTTTGAGATCACCTATACCTGAAGTATCGGGGTCGGCCAGTTGAGCCCTGGTTCGCAACCACAACGCCTCACGGGCTTCTTCATCCGCCTGTCCCCTGAGGTCGGATTGTAGGACAGAATGTGTCTTAAGCCGTTCAACAAGCACGCCCAATCCCTGGCGAACGAGGTGGTTCTCGACGGCCGCTTTGTCAAGCTTTTTGCCGGAAGCTGCGAGGTTTAAGAGTTCGCGTCTGATCCTGTCAAGTTGCGGGTCGTCGAGCGCAAGCCACGCCAGCGCTTCGGAGTAGCGATCTATCAAATGGGGAGAGCAGATGAGCAGCGCAAGGAGGCGCCGTTCATTAAGATTCTTCGCTGCCGACAGGGCGTTGACGACATGGAGGCTGCGCTTCACCGCCGCCGATACGTCCTGGGCGGGCGCGGGAGGGCGGCCGAAATTGGACTGCTTGAAATTGGGGCGGAAATTGCTCCGTCGCCCTTCGGAGCGCGGCTTGCCCTGATAGGGTTGGCGCTGTTTGAAGGCCTTGAAGACGCGTTCGGCGAAATCGCGGCGGTAATAGTCGGCGATTTTCGGGTCGCGGATCGTCCGTACAAGGCGTTCCAGCTCGGCTTCCAGCCCGGCGCGCCGTTCCGGCGTGGAAAGCTCGCGCCCCTCGGTCTCCCCGGCCCACAGCATATCGGCGAGGCCTTGGGCCTTGGCGAGCGCCGCCCGCATGGGTTCGGCACCCTGGCTGCGGAGGAAGGAATCCGGGTCCTCGCCGGTGGGCAGGAAGACGAAGCGCAAGGATTGGCCGGGCTCCAAATGGGGGAGCGCCAACAGGCTGGCGCGTTTGGCGGCGCGCAGGCCCGCCTCGTCGCCATCGAAACACAGGATCGGCTCGGGCGAGACTTTCCAGAGCAGCCCAAGCTGGTCCTCGGTCAGTGCGGTGCCGAGCGGGGCCACCGCACCAGCAAAGCCCGCCTCCACCAGCGCGATGACGTCCATATAGCCTTCGGCGACGATCAGAGACTCGCCCTTCAGCGCGGCCTCGCGGGCGGTTTTGAAATTGTAGAGCAGGTGCCCCTTGGAAAAGAGCGGGGTCTCGCCGGTGTTGATGTATTTGGGCTTGGCATCGGCGGAAAGGCCGCGCCCGCCAAAGGCGACGATGCGGCCACGGATATCGGCAATCGGGAACATCACCCGGTCGTAGAAGAAGTCGCGGGCGCCGCGATTTTCGTCCGCCGCACGGACGAGCCCCGCCTCGATCATGTCGGGAAGCGCCACACCCTTGGCGATCAGATGGTCGCGCAGCGCCGAATTGCCGTCCGGCGCATAGCCCAGACGAAATCGCTTGCAGGCGGCCGATTCCAGCCCGCGCGATTGCAAATAGGCGCGGGCAGCATCGCCGGATCGCATGCGATGCAGCTGGTCTTCGTAAAATTGCGCCGCCAGCTCGATGATCTCATAGAGCGATTTCTTGCGGGTTTCGCGCGCTTCGTCTTCGGCGGACCAGGCGGGAAGTTCGATGCCCGCTTCGCCAGCCAGCTTCTGCACGGCTTCCGGGAAGCTCATGCCCTCGGTCTCGGTCAGCCATTTGAAGGCATCCCCGCCCGCGCCGCAGCCGAAGCAATGATAGGTCCGCCGCTCGTTCTCGACCTTGAAGGAGGGTGATTTTTCCTTGTGGAACGGGCAGAGGCCCCAGAACACGCGGCCCTTGCGGTCGAGCTTGATGCGCCGGCCCACCAGCTGGACGAGGTCGGTCCGCCGCAAGATTTCTTCGAGCAAGCCTTCGCCGTAACGCATCTTACCAATGTGTCATCCCGCACGATGCGGCGATAGCCGCTAGATTCGCGACCCACAACGAAAACGTTCCGATGCTCCTGGCCCCGCGCTTTGCGCGGACCCGCCGCAATAGGGGATTATTTTGCCAACAGCTCTTTCACCAGCGGGCTGGCCTTGCCGAAATCCATCGCACCCGTATGGCGCTCTTTCAACGCGGCCATCACCTTACCCATGTCCTTGAGCGAGGTGGCACCTGCGGCGGCGATGGCCTCCTTCACGGCGGCGCGGGTTTCCTCATCCGACATCTGCTTCGGCATGAACTCGCGGATGACGAGGATCTCGTCGCGCTCGGCCGCGGCCAGTTCGGGGCGGCCGCCCTGGTCATAGGCGGTGGCCGAATCCTCGCGCTGCTTGATCATTTTGGCGAGCACGGTGAGCATTTCGTCGTCGGACAGGTTCTCGTTCTTGGCGGTGATCCCCTGCTTCTGGATGTCGGCCAGCATCAGCCGGATGGTTCCCAGCCGCTTGGTCTCTTTGGCCTTCATCGCGGTTTTCATCGCGTCGGTCAGGCGGTCGCGCAAACCCATGAGTCGCATCCTTGGGTGAAGAGGCGGGAGACTAGGGCAAAGCCGCAACTCCCGCAAACTGTCTAAGCCTATGAATTACATGGGAATTTTTAGAACAAGCTCCGCTTGACGCGTTGCAGCAGCATCCCTATGGTGCGGCCGAATCCCGATAGGCAAGCCCATGACCGACGGCATCCGCGCAGCCGCTCCGTTACCCGGAGCGGCGGAGTTTTCCGCGCGCGCCACGGGCGCACTCGTGCTGGCCGACGGCACGACGTTCGAGGGCCACGCTTTCGGGGCGGCCACGGACGCGGTGGGCGAGGTCTGCTTCAACACGGCGATGACCGGCTATCAGGAAATCCTGGCCGATCCGTCTTACGCAGGCCAGATCGTCGCTTTCACTTTTCCTCATATCGGCATCGTGGGTGCCAATGAGGAAGACATCGAGTCCATTACGCCGGCCGTGCGCGGACTGATCGTGCGGGCCCATGCCGAGACGCCATCCAATTACCGCGCGCTGATGACGCTCGACCGCTGGCTCAAGCGCCACAACATTCCGGGGCTTTGCGGCATCGACACAAGGCGGCTCACCGTGCGCATTCGCGAAAGCGGCATGCCGCATGGCGTGATCGCGCAGGATCCCGAAGGACGGTTTGACGTGGCCGCACTTCGCACCAAGGCAAAAGCCTTTCCGGGGCTGGAAGGGCTCGACCTCGCCAAGGAGGTGACCTGCCGGCAGATGTTCACCTGGGACGAGACGCCGTGGCGCTGGAACGAGGGTTACGGCAAGCAGACTGCGCCAAGCTGGCGCGCGGTGGTGGTCGATTACGGCGTGAAGAGGAACATTCTGCGGTTGCTGGCGGGGTCGGGTGCGGAGATTACGGTTGTGCCGGCGTCATCCACCGCCGAAGATGTGATGCGTCATCGGCCGCATGGCGTGCTGCTTTCCAACGGTCCCGGCGATCCGGCGGCGACCGGCGCATATGCCATCCCGATGATCCGTGGACTGATCGATGCCGACATGCCGGTGTTCGGCATCTGTCTCGGCCATCAGATGTTGGGCCTCGCGCTCGGCGGCCATACGCGCAAAATGGCGCAGGGCCATCACGGCGCGAACCATCCGGTGAAGGATCTAGAGACCGGCAAGGTCGAGATCGTCTCGATGAATCACGGCTTCACCGTGGACCGCGAGAGTTTGCCCAAGGGCGTGAAGGAGACGCATGTCTCCTTGTTCGACGGCACCAATTGCGGCATTCGGGTCGAGGACCGCCCGATCTTCTCGGTGCAGTATCATCCCGAGGCGTCACCGGGTCCGATGGATTCGCATTACCTCTTCGACCGCTTCGCGACGGCCGCGAAGAGACGGGCGTAGGAGGTCGGTTCGGGATCGCGTTACGCGCCGACAGGGTTGGGATCGCGCCAAGCGCGCTCGAACGGCAGGCGCCAGGCATGGGGCGCGACGAGTTGATGAATCGATTTCGGCCCCCAGGAGCCCACCGGATAAAGCCGCACCGGCGGCGGTGCTTCCAGCAACGGGCTTGATACTTCCCAGAGCCGCTCGATGCCTTCGGCGGTCGTGAACAGCGTGCGATCGCCGCGCATCGCATCGAGGATCAACCGCTCATAGGCTTCCAGCACATCGCCGACCAGGCCGGTTTCATGCATGGCGAATTGCAGGCTGAGCTTGTCCAGACGCATGCCCGGGCCGGGGCGCTTGCCGTAAAAGGACAGCGACATTTTCGACGCGTCGGCGAGATCGAAGGTCAAATGGTCCGGCCCTTGCGCGCCCACGCCGGAGCCGGCGGGGAACATGCTCTTCGGCGGCTCGCGAAAGGCGATGGAAATGATGCGCTGCCCTTCGGCAAGCCGTTTGCCGGTGCGCAGGAAAAACGGCACGCCGGCCCAGCGCCAATTGTCGATCAGGCATTTCAGCGCGACGAAGGTTTCGGTGTCGGATTCCGGATCGACGCCGTCCTCCTGCCGGTAGCCGATATATTGCCCGCGCACCACATCGCGCGGATCGAGCGGTAGCATGCTGCGGAAGACCTTGTTCTTTTCCTCGCTGATGGGGGCGGGCTCGAGCGCGGTCGGCGGTTCCATCGCCATGAAGGCGAGAATCTGAAACAGGTGAGTCACCACCATGTCGCGAAATGCGCCAACCGTTTCGTAAAAGGGCGCGCGTTTGCCCAGCGCAAGCGTCTCGGGCACGTCGATCTGCACATGGTCGATGAAATTGCGGTTCCAGATCGGCTCGAACAAACCATTGGCGAAGCGGAAGGCGAGAATGTTCTGCGCCGGTTCCTTGCCCAGGAAATGGTCGATGCGGAAAATCTGCTCTTCGGCGAAGACTTCGTGCAGCCGGGCATTCAGCGACACCGCGCTGGCGAGGTCGGTGCCGAACGGCTTTTCCATGATGATGCGGGACCGGCCTACCAGGCCGGCTTCGCCGAGCAACCGGACCGCTGGCAAGGCCGCGCTCGGCGGCACGCTGAGATAGTGGATGCGGCGGCTTTCGCCGCCTAACGCCTCCTCGGCTCTCTCCACGGCGGCTCGGAGCACATCCGGGCCGGCGGCCAGCGGCACGTAATCGAGGGTCTTCGCAAAGGCCGCCCAATCGGCGTCCTTGACCTTCCGCATGGCGAATTGGTCGAGGGCCGAGCGTGCAATGGCGCGAAAGCCGTCGGCATCGGTCTCATCCAGCGAGACACCGATGATGCGGCACCCGGGAATGAAACCGGCGCTCGACAGATGGAACAGACCCGGCAGAAGCTTGCGCCGCGAGAGGTCACCGGTGGCACCCACCAGAACGACGACTTGGGGATATTTGGGCCCAACCCCGGGCGGAATCTTTGCCAAAAATGTTGTTCCTTTGCGTGGTCGTGCGAACCGTACGGGCGCTCAGCCTAACCCCAAATGCATTCCGGAATGTTGAAGACGGGATGCGGTATTTTTCCGCAAGCCATGCGGACATGAGCGCGCCCGTTATATTCAATCACAACCAACGATATTCTGCGAACCCTTCGCATGGCGTGTGACGCGGTTTCGCGGTAAGAATGATGTGGAATTGAGCCGCAAAAAACAGCTGGAGGGCGCCATGGCAAAAATGCCGAACCTTGCCGATCGATTGGGTCAACAGGTTGCCGGGAACGGGCTGCTGGACCGGCGCTTCTTCCTGCAATCGGGTGCCGTCCTTGCGGGGGTGGCTGCGACGACCAATGTGGCGCGCGCCGAAAGCATCGGCAGCCTATCGCCACCTTCGATGCTGAAGCCCGGCGCCGGTTTCACCGCCTATGGCATGCCCTCGCATTGGCGCGAGAACGTCAAGCGCGTGCTGGTGAACAATGCGCCGCCGGGTCGTGAAGTCACCGGCTCCTCGCGCACGCCGCTGCAAATGCTCGAAGGCATGATCACGCCGGCGGGCTTGCATTATGTGCGCATCCACAATGGCGTGCCCGATATCGATCCGGACAAGCATCAGCTCACCATCTATGGCATGGTGAAGCAGCCGCTGACGTTCAGCGTGGATTCGCTGCTGCGCTATCCGATGGTTTCGGAAATCCGCTTCATGGAATGCGCCGGCAATTCGGGCGCCTCGAACGCGCCGCAAGCCCCGCAGCAGACCGCCGCCGATATTCACGGGCTGCTCTCGTGCTCGGAATGGACCGGCGTGAAGCTTTCCACGTTGCTGGATGAGGCGGGACTCGATCCCAAGGCGACCTGGATTCTTGCCGAAGGCGCAGACGGCGCCGGCATGAGCCGCAGCGTGCCGGTGTGGAAGGCGATGGATGACGCGATGATCGCGCTCTATCAGAACGGCGAACCGATCCGGCCCGAACAGGGCTTCCCGATGCGGCTGCTGCTGCCCGGCTTCGAAGGCAACACCAATGTGAAATGGCTGCGCCGGCTGAAGGTGATGGACACGCCGATGTACACGCGCGACGAAACCTCGCGTTACACCGAGCTGATGCCGGACGGAAAGGCGCGCGAATTCATGCTCCAGATGGAGCCGAAATCGGTGATTACGAAGCCGTCCTTCGGCATGAACATGCAAGGCCCCGGCTATTACGAAATCTCCGGCGTAGCGTGGTCGGGGCTGGGCCGCGTGAAGCAGGTCGATATCTCCGCCGATGGCGGCAAGAGCTGGGCGCCAGCGGCGTTGTCCGGACCCGTGTTGCCCAAGGCGGTTACGCGCTTCCGCCTGCCCTGGATGTGGAATGGCGGACCCGTGGTGCTGATGAGCCGCACGACGGACGAAAAGGGCAAGGTGCAGCAGACCCATGCGGAATGGGTCGCGCAATATGCGCCGCGGCAGAATTTCCATTTCAGCGCCATTCAAAGCTGGGCGGTCGGTGCCGACGGCAAGGTGAGCAACATCTATGTCTAAGCGCATTGTTCTGGTGGGCGCGGCGTTGCTTGTCGCGGGCGCAGCCTATGCGGCCACGCCGCCGCCGCCGAAATTGGGAAAGCCGGCGAGCGCAGACGACATCGCCAAGATCGACATCAGCATTCCGCCGGACGGCAAGGGGCTCCCGGCGGGGTCCGGCTCGGTGGCGCAAGGGGCGATGATCTTTCAGCAGAAATGTTCCGTCTGTCATGGTCCCAATGCCGAAGGCACGCCGAGCGGCGATCGGCTGGTGGGCGGCGTGGGTTCGCTTGCCTCGCCCAATCCGCTGAAGACGGTAAATTCCTATTGGCCCTATGCGACGACGGTGTTCGATTACATCCGCCGCGCCATGCCGGTCACCAATCCGCAATCGCTGCAGAACGAGGAAGTCTACGCGCTGGTCGCGTTCATCCTCTCGCGCGACAATGTGGTGCCGATGGATGCGGTCCTGGATGCGCAGTCGCTGCCCAAGGTGCAGATGCCCAATCGCGCGGGCTTCGTGAATTGGGAGCCGCGTCTCATCAGGCCCTAATCGCCGCGTTCGCGTTCATAGCTATCACGCGGCTGGGCGCTTGCGGGGCCGGAACTGCATGGCCTCAAGAATACGGACAATCAATCGCGATTCGATCCGCGGCGCCATCAGGAGCTTGGGGCTTTTCAATCCGCGCACCGCGCCAGCCATGACGATCACGTTGCGGTGTTTGGTGCCGGGGCGATCCAGGATGCGCACATTCGCGAACGTTTGCCCCATGCACGTGGCGACGCGGTCCGCCGCATCGTCCTTGTCGCTCTTGACATGGATGTTGGCGAAGATCGCCCCGTCTTTGTGCAAACGCTTGCGGGCTTGGGCGAAGAGCACATCCGAAATCAGCGCTTCGGGGATATCGCCGCCGCGGAAAGCATCGAGCACGATGGCGTCGAACATGCGTCGGGTGGAAAAAAGAAAATCCAGCCCGTCCGCGACCCGGCATTGCACCGTATCGGGCAATCCGAAATAGCGCCGCGCCAGCAGGAAGCTCTGCGGGTTCACATCGACGGCGACCACGGTAGAACCAATGCGCGTCAGCATGGTGGCGAGCGATCCGCCCGCGCAGCCGATCATCAACACCGTTTGCGGCTTCTTCTGCGCGATCAATCCGAAGAGTGCATGGATGTAATCCAGCAGGCTGACGCCGTCTTTATCCGCACGGCTTTGATAATATTCGCCCTGCCAATAGGCGATGGCGCCGGTGCGCATCTCCTGCTCGATATTGATCGGCGGTCCGAAGCGGGATTTGCTTTGCGTAAGCGGCGGCACTCTATTCTTGGTCGCCGTTTTCAGGCGCGATCCAGCCCTTCAGGTCGCTGGTCGGCGGCATGCCGATGACATGGTAACCCGCATCGACAAAATGAATCTCGCCGGTGACGCCGGCAGATAGATCCGACAACAGATAAAGCGCCGCGCCGCCGACATGATCGAGCTCGATGTTCTTCTTGAGCGGGCTGTGCGCTTTGTTCCATTTGAACACCATGCGCGCATCGCCGACCGCCGAGCCCGCAAGCGTGCGCATCGGCCCGGCCGAGATGGCATTGACGCGGATGTTTTCCTTGCCGAGATCGGCCGCGAGATAGCGCACACTCGCTTCGAGTGCGGCTTTGGCCACGCCCATGACATTGTAATTCGGCATCACCCGGCTGGCGCCGCCATAGGTGAGCGTAACGAGCGCCCCGCCATGTTTCATCAGCAGCGCCGCGCGCCGCGCCACATCGGTGAAGGAATAGCAGGAGATATTCAGCGTACTGAGGAAGTTCTGCCGGCTGGTTTCGACATAGCGGCCTTTCAGCTCGTTCTTGTCGGAATAGGCGATGGCATGCACCAGGAAATCGAGTCCGCCCCATTGCTGCTCCAGCGCGGCGAACCCGGCATCGAGCTCGGCATCGTTGCCGACATCGCAGGGGATCACCAGATTGGCGCCGATGCTTTCGGCCAACGGTCGCACGCGTTTGCCCTGCGCGTCGCCCTGAAAGGTGAAGGCCAGCTCCGCGCCGTGTGCGGAGAGGCTGCGCGCAATGCCCCAGGCAATCGAGTGATCGTTTGCGACCCCCATGATCAGGCCGCGTTTACCCGCCATCAATGCGCCCGGCTTTGCAGCGGTACTTTCAGCCATCGTCCCCCCGGCCCGCCCCGTTTTATCAAGCATCGTGCCGCCGGAATACCAGCGAGGCGTTGGTGCCTCCGAATCCGAAGCTGTTCGACATCACGGTTTGGAGCTTGGCATTGTCGATACGCTTGCGCACGATCGGCGCATCGCCGAGTTCGGGATCGAGCTCTTCGATATTGGCCGATTCGGCGATGAAACCGTGCTGCATTTGCAGAAGCGTGTAGATCGCCTCATGCACACCGGCGGCGCCCAGCGAATGACCGGTTAGCGATTTGGTCGAATTCACCGGCGGCATGTTCTTGCCGAAGACCTCGCGCATGGCGTTGATCTCCACCAAATCGCCGACCGGCGTCGAGGTGCCGTGCGCATTCACGTAATCAATGGGGTTTCTGGTGGTCTCGATGGCCTGGCGCATGCAGCGGACCGCGCCTTCGCCGGAAGGAGCCACCATGTCGTAGCCGTCGGAGGTGGCGCCATAGCCCACCAGCTCGGCATAGATTTTCGCGCCGCGCGCCTTGGCGTGTTCGAGCTCTTCCAGCACCAGCGTGCCGCCGCCGCCGGCGATCACGAACCCATCGCGGTTCTTGTCATAGGCGCGGCTGGCACGCTCCGGCGTGTCGTTGAAATGCGAGGACATCGCGCCCATCGCATCGAACAGGACGGAGAGAGACCAATCCAATTCCTCCCCGCCGCCGGCGAACATAATGTCCTGCTTGTCCCATTGGATAAGTTCGGCCGCATTGCCGATGCAATGGGCGCTGGTCGCGCAGGCCGAACTGATGGAATAGGAAAGCCCCTTGATCTTGAACCAGGTGGACAGCACCGCCGAGCAGGTCGACGACATCGCCTTGGGTACGACGAAGGGCCCGACGCGCTTGGGGCCCTTCACCGGTTCGCTTCGCGCGGTGTCGGCGGCGGCGACGAGCGCCTTCACCGAAGGCCCGCCGGACCCCATGATCAGCCCGGTGCGCGGATTCACAATGTCTTTTTCCGCGAGCCCAGAATCGGCGAGTGCCTGTTCCATGGCGAGGAAATTGTACGCCGCGCCATCGCCCATGAAGCGGCGGGCGCGCCTGTCGATGGTCGCGTCCAGATCGATCTTCAGGCTTCCTTCCACCTGGCTGCGGAAGCCCATGCGCTGATAGTCCGCCGCCTTGACGATGCCCGAGCGTGCATCATGGAGCGACGCCGTCACCTCCTGCGCGGAATTGCCGATGGGGCAAATGATACCAAGGCCGGTGACGGCGACGCGCCTCATGGCCGCTTATCCTTCTTCATAGATCGCAAACGCGTTCAGGCGGTGGCGGGCTTGCTGCCGTCGACGAACAATCCGACGCGCAAATCCTTGGCTTCATAGATGGTCTGACCATCGACCTTCATGACTCCGTCGGCAATGCCCAACACAAGTCTGCGCATGATCACGCGTTTCAGATCGATGGCGTAGCTGACCATCTTGGCCGAAGGAAGCACCATGCCGGTGAATTTTACTTCACCCACGCCGAGCGCACGGCCGCGGCCGATTCCGCCGAGCCAGCCCAAGAAGAAGCCCAGCATCTGCCACATCGCATCCAGCCCAAGGCAGCCCGGCATGACCGGATCGTCCTTGAAATGGCATTTAAAGAACCAGAGATCGGGCTTGATCTCGAAATCGGCACGAATCTCGCCTTTGCCGAACAGCCCGCCGATATCGCAAATATGGCTGATGCGATCGAACATCAGCATCGGTGGCAGTGGTAGTTGCGCATTGCCGGGACCGAAGAGTTCGCCCCGCGCGCACGCCATGAGCGCCTGAAGATCGAAAGACGCTTTGCGCACTTGTTTGTCCAATTGTCTCCCGGGAGCGCTTTCGCCACACCCGCCCTTGAAACTGTCGCACACGGTACCAATTAGAACAATTCTAAGCACTGGCCGTACGCTGCCTATTTGTGTAGGATGGGACGGCTTGAGGTTCCGCGCAAGGTCCCGGTCTGAATTTTCGGTAATTCGTTGGATTGGCGTTTTGCCGGCGCGGGTTAAGGAGACTGGACTTGGCTCTTCGGGAGGATCATCACGCCGAACGGTTGCGCAAGGCCAAACTGCGGCCGACGCGCCAGCGGCTAGCATTGGCGCAGCTTCTTTTCGCGCATGGCGACCGCCATGTCACCGCTGAAAGTCTGCACGACGAGGCGGTCAAGGCCGGCGTGCCGGTGTCCCTTGCGACGGTCTACAACACCATGCACCAATTCACCCAAAACGGGCTTTTGCGCGAGGTGACGGTGGACGGAAGCCGGGTTTACTTCGACACCAATATTGGCGACCACCACCATTTCTACTGCGAAGATGACGGCACGCTGACGGATATCGACGGGGCCGGCATCACGGTGGCGGGGGTGCCCGCGCCGCCCCACGGGGCCAAGGTTGACCGGGTCGATGTGATCGTCCGGCTGCGGCGCCGCTGAGCGGCTCTATTTTATTCTTAGAATAATTCTAAACTATTGACTCGTGGCCGCTTGCTTGGCACTTTCACCGCGACGCGGGGCACGTGCGCCTCGCCGAGATTTTTTCACCAGGGAAAAGGAGATCCCCCATGGCATCCCTCAAAAGCAGCAAAACCGAGAACAATCTGAAAGAGGCCTTCGCCGGCGAATCGCAGGCGAACCGCCGTTACCTCTATTTCGCGCAAAAGGCCGATGTCGAAGGCTATAACGACGTGTCGGCGGTGTTCCGCTCGACCGCCGAAGGCGAGACGGGCCACGCGCACGGCCATCTGGAATTCCTCGAAGCGGTTGGCGATCCGGCCACCGGCAAGCCGATCGGCCCGACCGACAAGAATCTGCTCTCGGCCATCGCCGGCGAAACGCACGAATACACCGACATGTATCCCGGCATGGCGCGCACCGCGCGTGAAGAGGGATTCGATGAGATCGCCGATTGGTTCGAGACTCTCGCCAAGGCGGAAAAGAGCCACGCCGGCCGCTTCCAGAAGGCGCTCGACGGTCTCGGCAAATAAGCAGCCCGGCGCATAGCAACGGGTGAGCGGCGGGTGAATGGTGAGCGGTAGGGCTCGCCTTTCACCGCTCGCCCGCGCAAAGGTTTCCCATGTCCCGTGAAGGCAGCCTCGAAGCGCCCACCCGCCATCCTATCGCGTGGCAGGACGAGGCGTTCCATGATCCGGCGAAGCTTGACGCCGAGATGCGGCGCGTTTTCGACATCTGTCATGGCTGCCGGCGCTGCTTCAATCTGTGCGATTCCTTCCCGCGCCTGTTCGATCTGATCGATTCCAATCCGACCGAAGATGTCGAAGGCGTGAAATCGGAAGATTTCTCCAAGGTCACCGAAGCCTGCACGCTGTGCGACATGTGCTTCATGACCAAATGTCCCTATGTGCCGCCGCATGCCTGGCAGGTGGATTTTCCGCATCTGTTGCTGCGCCATCGCATGGTCACCGCCAAGGACAACAAGACCGGATTTGTCGCGCGCCAATTGGCGGAGATGGACCGCAACGGCACTGCGGCACGCCCCGTGGCACCGCTGGCCAATTGGGCCTCGGCCAAGGGCAACAGACTGACCCGGCCCTTGATGGAAAAGACGCTCGGCATCGATGCGCATGCGGAGCTGCCGAAATTCGTCTCCCACACCTTCATCGTGAAGGACCGCGCGCAGCCGATTTCGCCCAACGAAAATGCCCCTGCCTTCGGTCAGCGCAAGGCGGCGCTCTATGCCACCTGCTTTGTCAATTACAACAAGCCCGCGACCGGCATGGCCGCGCGCGCAGTGCTGAACCATATCGGCGTGGAGACGCGCGCCGCCTATCCCGGCTGCTGCGGCATGCCGTTCCTGGAACAGGCAGAGCTGGATCGCGTGGCCGCACAAGCGGTGAAAGTCTCGCGCGATCTCTGTGTGCTGATCGATCAGGGCTACGACATCGTCACGCTGACCGCGTCCTGCGGGCTGATGCTGAAATTCGAATGGCCGCTCATCTTGCCCGACAATGAGAATGTGAAGAAGCTCTCCAAAGCCACATTCGACATCGACGAATATGTCATCGACATTTCCAAGCGTCACGGTCTGCCGGATGGCTTGAAGCCGCTGCCCGAAGGCATCAGCGTGCACATGGCCTGTCACGCGCGGGCGCAGAACATGGGCGCCAAGGCGGCCGAATTGCTGCGGCTTATTCCCGACACGCCCATCGATGTGATCGAGCGCTGCGCCGGACATGGCGGCACGTTCGGGGTGCTGAAAGGCACGCATGAACTCGCCATGAAAGTCGGCCGGCCGGTGATGCGGAGCCTAGTCAATCAGGAGCGCGGCCATGTCGTGTCCGATTGTCCGCTGGCCGGGAAACATATCGTGCAGGGGGCGCGCGAAATCGCCGAGAAAGACGGCAAATCCTTGCCCGCGAAAGCGGCCGAACACCCGATCGAAGTGTTCGCTCACGCCTATGGATTACTATGAGGTCCGCTATGCCCGCACACGCTCATCGCATCACCGAAGCTGACATCATCGCGCCGGACATCTATGCGCGCGAACGGGCCGATCGCCGCCGCACCCTCGTTGCGATCAAGCGCAATCGGCGCATCGAGGTCGGGCCCTATGTGACGTTCTATTTCGAGAATTTCGAGACCATGCTCGCGCAGGTGCAAGAGATGCTGCACATCGAAAAGGGCGGCAAGGAGCAGATCGCCGGTGAGCTCGAAGCGTATAATCCGCTGATCCCGCAAGGGGCCGAACTGATCGCGACGCTGATGATCGAGATCGACGAGCCGGCGCGGCGCCAAGCCATGCTGATGAAGCTCGCGGGAATCGAGGAAAGCTGCACCATGACGATTGGGCCGCACCGCATCGTTGCCGCGCCCACCGATTACGAGGATCGCACAACGCCCGAGGGCAAGACTTCGTCGGTGCATTGGGTGCGCTTTCGCTTCACGCCGGAACAGATCGCGGCGTTCAAGAATCTGGACGAAACCGTCATGCTGGGGATTTCCCATCCCAATTACGGGCATATGGCGGTGATATCGCCCGAAGCCCGCGCGGAGCTGTCACGCGATTTCGGCTAATTTGGCCGTTCGAGCTCTGCTGAAATCGCGCAAATTGTGAAAGTAGGTTTGTCTGTCATTCCCGGCTGAGCAGCCAAAGGCTGCGAAGGGAAGGGAAACCAGGTGGCTTAAGAGGTTCCGCCTTCGTCAAATGGGTGCCCTTCCCCTCGCGGCTTTACCGCTCGGCCGGGCATGACAAATTACTTTTCACTCGAACAAATCTTTGCCGCCTTTGAGCGCCGTGAAACGGCTTTCCGTTTCGGCTTGGGTTTCCATTTTGCCATCGGCGAGGATGTGGGTCACCGGAACATCGCGCGTCGCAAGATGCCGCGCGATGAGGCGAAAGCGATGACACTCCACGGGATCGCGCTCCGCGCACATCACGGCAACCCGATAGGTTTTTGCGCCTTCAAGCAAACGCGCGATGCCGGCGCGAAACAGATCGGTCTGCGCAATCGCGGCGTAATCGGGCTTGTCCGCGTTCAACAATGTTGGGTCTTTGGGGCGGCCTCCCAGCTCTTTTCCCAAATACACATAGGCAATGCCGTTTTCCGCCAACGCGGCGGCCAGCGCTTCCTTGTTGAATTGCGAGGCCCAGCGCGAATGCGGTGCCGAGCGCACATCCGCCAGTGCGGTGATCCCATGCGCCCGCAGCAAATCGAGAAACCGCGCGCTTGTATGATTGGAATGGCCGATGGTGAAAATCATGCGAAGTCCGTAAAATGGCTCAAAGGGAAAGACGTTCGATGCGGTTTTTAGTGTCCATGTTCCTGCTCTTGGTCGCGACCGGCGCGGCTCCTGCGCCCCCGCGCGCAGCCTGCGCCGATGATTACGTCACGGTGGAAACCATCCGCGGCACCATCCTCGAAATCAAGCCGGCGCCGGAGCCGTTCAAGACCACGGACATTCATTTTTCCGGGCCGCACCCTTGCGAGCACATGTGGATGCAGGTGCTGAAAAGCGATGCCGCATCCTGCCGCGTCGGGGGAACCATCGAGGCCACCGGCGTCGTCACCGCGGATGCGGAAGCGGGCGACAACAATTGGGACATGGGGCCGACGAAAAACGATTACATGACGTTGGGCGAGGACTTTCACTGCCACTGATCCCCCCGATCACATTTTGTCCGGGCCGCTTGTGCGCGGCGGGTTTTGAACCGAAATTGCGCCGGACCCTCGAGGGGAGTGGCCATGCGTTTTGTTCCGGTGTGTTTGGCAATGATCGCGTTCGCCCTGTCCGCCTGTGCCGCGGTCGGAACTGCGGTTGGCACTGCGGCCGGGGTTGCCGGCACGGTGGTGGGAACCGCGGCCAGCGTCAGCGCTTCGGTTGTCTCCACTACGGCTTCGGCAACCGGCGATGCCATCGGCGCCGCCGCGCGCACCGCGACGGGAAGCGGCAGCAGCGACGATCCCAAATAGCCAAACGCTCGGGTCGGCTCAGAACGCGTCCTTGCGCCGTCGCGTCTCGGCGAAAACCTCCACATCGCTTGCCGATTCCAATCCCAAGCTGCGGCGGATTTCCGGTGAATTCGGCCGCAGGAAGGGATTGGTCTTCTTCTCCAACCCCATCAGCGAAGGAAGCGTCGGCCGGCCCACGGCGCGCGTGGCTTTCACCTCCACCATCCGGGCGTTCAAATCGGCATTGCCCGGCTCGACCGTCAGCGCGAAACGGCCATTGGCCTCGGTATATTCGTGGCCGCAATAGATGCGCGTCGCATCGGGCAGCTTCATCAATTTCGACAGGCTGGCCCACATGGTCGGCGGATCGCCCTCGAAGAGCCGGCCACAGCCCATCGCAAACAGTGTGTCGCCGGTGAAGACCGCGCCATCGGCCTCGAACCAGAAAGCGATATGCCCGCGCGTATGGGCGGGGATTTCGAACACTTTGGCGGCATGGCCGCCCACGGCATAGGTTTCGCCCTCGAAAACCCCGACATCGATGCCGGGAATCCGCGCGGAATCCTTACCGGGGCCGATGATGGTGGCGCCGAATTCCGCCTTCAGGGCCTGATTGCCGCCGACATGGTCGGGATGGTGATGGGTGTTGAGGATGTGGGTGAGCGTGAGGCCACGCGCCTTGAGCGCAGCCCTGACGGGCTCCGCCTCGGACGGGTCGACGACGGCGCACAGGCCATCGCTGCGGTCATAGGCCAGCCAGGCATAATTGTCCCTGAGACAACACACCGGTTCGATTTCGAGCGCGAGCATGAAAGAATGCCTTGTTGGGCCGATTCCCCAAGCGGCGTTAACCGCCGGAGTCGGGCAAATGGAAGCGTGGATTCATGCTGGTCCAGTCGGAGCAGAAGCGCAACCTTGACCGGGACATTGAACTCCCATCTTCGGGAGTCTAGGCATTCTCATGGCGCTCGACGTCCGCACCCTGGAAGAATTCTACGATGGCCGCATTGGGCAGGTGGCGCGCCGTCTCATCCTGATGCGGCTGCGCGCGCAATGGCCCAATCTCGCCGGCCAGCGTGTGCTTGGCTTCGGCTATGCCACACCCTATTTGCGTCCGCTCGTGGGGGAAGCCGAACGGACCATCGCGGCCGTCCCCGAAATCCTCGGGCCAGCGTCCTGGGGGGCAGGCGGACGCAGCCTCACCACGTTGGTCGACGAGCTGGCGCTGCCTTTTCCGGATTCGCTGTTCGACTGCATCCTGGTAATCCACGGGCTCGAGGCGGCCGAGGCGCAACGCCCCTTCCTGCGCGAGTTGTGGCGCGTGCTGGCCCCCGCCGGGCGCATGATTGTCGTTGCTCCCAATCGCGCCAGCCTCTGGGCCCAGACGGAAACCTCCCCGTTCGGTCACGGTCAGCCTTACAGCCGCGGTCAATTGGGGCGGCTGCTGGAAGAATCGCTGTTCCGCCCCGAACATTGGGATGCGGCTTTGTTTATGCCGCCCTTCGGCGGACGCCGGAGCGTGCGGAGCGGGCAGGCGTGGGAGCGGGTCGGCAATCGCATCTGGCCAGGCCTCGCCGGAGTCCATATTGTCGAGGCGGCGAAATCGCTCTACGCGCCGGCGGGCGTGGTGAAAGCGCGGCGGCGCGGGCTGCTGAAGCCGGCATTGGCGAATGGCGTACAGCCCAAAATCGCCCGGCCGGAAGGGCGATAGGCGCTACTTCTTTGCGAGCAGGAAAATCGCGCCCTGGGCGAAGATATTGGGGCCCCAGGCGTCGGGATGCATCACCCGCGTACGCTCATTGTCGATGAGGGCGAGCGCCTTTTCGATATGCGCACCTGTTTCCTTCGCCAGCGCCAGAAAATCGGCAATGGTGCAGAGATGGATGTTGGGTGTCTCGTGCCAGGAATGGCCGAGCGCATCGGTTACCGGCATGCGCCCCAGGA
>DATLVC010000144.1:0-4641 GCA_035577685.1 Micropepsaceae bacterium
TCTCTGCATATCGCGCTGATGGCGCCGGGCTATTACGGCCTACAGACCGTGGGATTTCTTGGCATCGCCATGACGTTGTTCGGCGTTTCCGGGCTTGTTCTCTGGTGGCCGCGCCGGGGGCAATGGCGCTTCGCATTCGGCGTGCGGCGCGGCGCGCGCGGCTGGCGCCTCAATCACGACCTCCACAGCGCCGTCGGATTCTGGAGCCTGATCGTCTTTCTCATCGTCAGCGTCAGCGGCGTGGATCTGGCGTTCCCCGTTACCTTTCAATCCATGGTCGGCAAGCTGATGCCGCTGTCGAATGGCTTGACGCCAGGTCATCTCGACCCCGCGGTCATCGCCACCATCCGGGACAAGAAAGCTCTCACCCCCGACGAAGCGGCCCGCGTTGCATTGGGTTCGGTACCCAAAGCGCGGGTGGTCCAGGTGCAACTGCCGCCGAGTCCGGAGGGGGTTTATCTCGTTACGATGGTACCGACGCCCTTCGACGACAATGCGCCGCAGATCTCTACCTTCGTTGGTCCGGGGCCGGAAATTCTCGATGTTGTCGATCCCCGGAATTATTCCGCCGGTAAGCGGTTCCTGATCTGGCTGCGCGTGCTGCATTACGGGCGCGGTCTGGGCGAAGCCTGGCGCGTGCTGGTGCTGCTTTCGGGTCTGCTCCCACTTCTTTTCGCCCTCACGGGTTTGCGCATGTGGCAGTTGAAACGGGCCCAACGGAGCGCGATCCCGGACGGCCTGACTCAGCCCGCAGAATAGAGGGAACTTGTCAAGGGATTGGAATCGCTGAGTGATTCTTGTCAAAGAATGAAATGTTTAGTGAATTTTTTTCTTGCCACGCTTGAAACCATCAGGCAAGAAGTTGAACGAGCGTGTCGAAGAGCCGGCGGGCCAAGGCACGGAGACTGTTAAGAGTCCTGTAGGGTTAATGGCTTTAACTCGGGTTTGAGAGCTAAGAGCCAGCATTTCCGGAACAGCCGGGGCGGGACTTGGACATCACTAAGGCGGGGCGGGGGCGACCTCATAAACCGCGCGAAAACGGGATCTGAGCCTTGCGACGCAGCGCGCTGACGGGGATTTACGAATTTGTATCCGATTTGGGCCGCGCCTGCTCCCGAGCAAGCGGCCTTCTCAATTCACCCGACGGCCGTTGGGCCCTTGTTTCAACCACGATGACGGCGTCCGTTGCCGTAGCGGTAACCTGGTTGTCGCTGGAAGCAACCCCGGCATCGACCGCGCGGGCCTATGAACCGAGGCGCGAACAGGCCGCCCTCCCCTATGATCTGCTGCTGCGCCTGACCGGCCTGCACGCGGTTCCGGCGATTGCAGCGGAAGATTCCAAAGAACTTTACCGCGCCGCCGGCCTGATATCGCCGGATATCACCGGCCCGCTCGACCGCATGCTGGCCGCCGAGCGCGAAGCCGCAAAACCCCAAATTGAAACCCGTACGCTGAAAGTCGACAATGGCGACACCATTGCCGGCATGCTCCAGGAAGCGGGCGTCTCGAAAACCGACGCCGCGGCCGTCGTTGCGGCGATGAAACCGCTCATCAAAGCCAAGCAGATTCATTCCGGTCAAACCTTCAAGGCGACCTTCGGATCGCCCAATGCGATGGCTGCAACGTCTCAGCCGCAAGCTTCTCAAACCGCCAAAGCGGACCAGGATGACGAGGACACATCCCCGGCGCGGCGGCTGCTGTCGCTTTCCTTTGCGCCGAGCGTGGATCATCAGATCAACGTGCACCTGGCGCCGGAAGACGGCTATTTCGCCGAGGACGTGCAGAAGAAGCTCGAAGGCCGTTACCAGCACGCCGGCGCCATGATCGATTCAAGCCTTTATCTGGCGGCGATTCAGGCGGGCATTCCGGCCAATCTCGTGGTCGAAATCATCCACATGTTCTCCTATGAGGTCGACTTCCAGCGCGACATTCATCCTGGCGACGAATTCGAAGTGTTCTTCAACCGCTACTTCACGGATGAAGGCCGGCCCGCAAAAGCCGGCGACATTCTCGCGGCCTCGATGACACTGTCGGGCAAGAAGCACCTGCTCTATCGCTTTGAGATGCCAGGCGGCGACGCCGAGTATTTCGACACCAATGGGCAAAGCGCTAAAGCCATGCTGATGAAGACGCCTGTGGATGGCGCACGGATTTCATCGGGCTTCGGTCAACGCGCCCATCCCATCCTTGGCTACACCCGCATGCACAAGGGCATCGATTTCGCGGTGCCGAGCGGAACGCCTGTGATGGCGGCGGGCAGCGGCACGGTGATCTTTGCGGGCCCGGCCGGCGAATACGGCAATCTGGTCGTCATCAATCACGGCAACAATTACGCCACCGCTTATGGACATCTTTCGCGGTTTGCTGAGGACATCCACAAGGGCGCGCATGTCCATCAAGGCGACATCGTGGCCTTTAGCGGAATGACGGGCCTCGCGACCGGGCCGCATTTGCACTACGAAATCCGCGTCGGCAATTCCCAGGTCAATCCCGCGACCGTCAAACTCGCGTCGGGCCGCAAGCTCGAAGGCGACGATCTGAAAGCCTTCTTTGCCGAGCAGGCCCACATCGAACAATTGGTCGCGGCGACTCCGGTACAATCCAAGCTGGCACGGGCGAACTAAAGCACAGTTTCATCCTGTTTTAGTGCACAACGTGGCTTGGCGGCGGCTCGAGACCACCGATCAAACCCAGTGAATCGCCTGACGACTCCACCTCGATACCGTTGATGATAAGGCCGTGCTTGCCCGCGGAGACCGTCACCGCATCTCCATCGGAGATCTCGCCTTCCAGAATGAGATTGGCGAGCGGGTCCTGAAGATTGCGTTGGATGGCCCGCTTCAAGGGCCGCGCGCCGTAAACCGGATCGTACCCCGCCGTCGCCAGCCACGATTTCGCTTTGGCATCGAGCTCAATGGTGATCTTGCGATCGCCGACCAGCTTCATCAGCCGCTCGATCTGGATATCGACGATGTGGTCCATCTGCGCCCGCGTCAAACGGTGGAACAGGATGATCTCATCGAGGCGGTTCAGGAATTCGGGCCGGAAATGCGAGCGCACCCCTGCCATCACCTGCGAGCGAACCGCCGTGGAATCCTCGCCTTCGGGCTGGGCGGCCAGGAACTCCGCACCGAGATTCGAGGTGAGGATGATGACCGTGTTGCGGAAATCGACCGTGCGCCCCTGCCCATCGGTGAGCCGGCCGTCGTCGAGAACCTGAAGCAGCACGTTGAAGACGTCATGGTGCGCCTTCTCGACTTCATCGAACAACACCACCTGATACGGCCGGCGCCGCACCGCTTCGGTGAGCGCGCCCCCTTCCTCATAGCCGACATAGCCTGGCGGCGCGCCGATGAGCCGCGAGACGGAATGCTTCTCCATGTATTCCGACATATCGATGCGCACCATCGCGGTGTCGTCATCGAACAGAAAGGCCGCAAGCGCCTTGGTCAGTTCGGTCTTGCCGACCCCCGTCGGACCCAGGAACAGGAACGAGCCGATAGGCCGGTTCGGGTCCTGCAAGCCGGCGCGCGAACGGCGCACTGCATTGGCGACGGCGCGCACTGCCTCGTCCTGGCCGACGACGCGTTTTTCCAGGCTGTCTTCCATGCGAAGCAGCTTCTCGCGTTCGCCCTGCAGCATTTTGTCCACTGGGATGCCGGTCCAACGTGAGACCACGCCGGCGATGTGCTCTTCCGTCACCGCTTCATTGACCAAGCGGTCGCTGCCTTTCTCTTCGGCGGCTTTCAGTTTCCTTTCGAGATCGGGGATCACGCCATAAGCGAGCTCTCCGGCGCGCCCGAGATTGCCCTTGCGCTGCGCGATTTCCAGTTCCTGACGCGCTTTGTCGATGTCTTCCTTCAGCTTCTGCACGCTTTGGAGGGATTTCTTTTCCTCGTTCCAGCGCGCCGTTAGCGCCGCCGACTTCTCCTCGAGATCGGCAAGTTCGACCTCCAGCTTTTCGAGCCTGTCCTTCGACGCCTTGTCGGTTTCCTTCTTCAGTGCCTCGCGTTCAATTTTGAGCTGAATAATACGACGGTCGAGTTCATCCAGCTCCTCAGGCTTGGAATCGACCTGCATGCGCAAGCGGCTTGCCGCTTCGTCCATCAGGTCGATGGCTTTATCGGGAAGAAAGCGATCCGTGATGTAGCGGTTGGAAAGGGTTGCCGCCGCGACGATCGCGCCATCGGTGATGCGCACGCCGTGATGGACTTCATATTTCTCCTTGAGCCCGCGCAGGATCGAGATCGTATCGGGAACCGACGGCTCGGACACGAACACCGGCTGGAACCGCCGCGCCAATGCCGCGTCTTTCTCGACATGCTTGCGATATTCATCGAGCGTGGTCGCGCCGATGCAATGCAGTTCGCCGCGCGCCAGAGCAGGCTTCAGGAGATTGGATGCGTCCATCGCACCTTCCGCCTTGCCTGCGCCCACCAGCGTGTGCATCTCGTCGATGAATACGATCACTTGGCCCTGCGCGGCCGTGATTTCGGAAAGCACGGCTTTCAGCCGTTCCTCGAACTCGCCGCGGAATTTCGCGCCGGCGATCAGCGCGCCCATATCGAGCGCCATCAAACGTTTGTCGCGCAGCGATTCCGGCACGTCACCATTGACGATGCGAAGGGCCAAGCCTTCTGC
>DATLVC010000145.1:0-4152 GCA_035577685.1 Micropepsaceae bacterium
GTCCACCCATGCCGGCAAATGGGAGAAGAACCGCTTCATGGGCGTCGAGCTGACCGGCAAGGTTTTCGGACTGGTCGGCTGCGGCAATATCGGTTCCATCGTGGCCGACCGCGCCAAGGGCCTCAAGATGCGCGTGATCGCCTATGATCCCTATCTGTCGCCGGAACGCGCGGCGGATCTCGGCGTCGAGAAGGTGGAATTGAACGATCTTCTGAGCCGGGCCGATTTCATCTCTCTGCACACGCCGCTGACGCCGGAAACGCGCAACATCATCTCGGCCGATGCGATCGCCCGCATGAAGAAGGGTGCGCGCCTCATCAATTGCGCGCGCGGCGGCCTGGTCGACGAAGCGGCAGTGAAAGCCGCGCTCGAGTCCGGTCAACTCGCGGGTGCGGCCTTCGACGTTTTCGAAGAAGAGCCCGCGACCAACAATCCGCTGTTTGGCAATGAGAAGGTGGTTTCCACGCCGCATTTGGGCGCGTCGACCAGCGAAGCGCAGGAGAATGTGGCGCTGCAAGTCGCCGAGCAGATTTCCGACTATCTGCTCACCGGTGCTGTCACCAATGCGCTGAACATGCCGTCGCTGTCGGCGGACGAGGCGCAGAAGATGCGGCCCTGGATTGCGCTTGCCGAACATCTCGGCGCCTTTGCCGGCCAACTCACCGAAAGCAGCATCGCCGGCGTGGAGTTGGTATTTGAAGGCACACCCGCCACGCTGAACACGCGCGCCCTGACGCAGGCCGCGATCTGCGGTCTGCTGAAGCCGGCGCTGTCCGAGATCAATATGGTCAACGCCCCCGTCATCGCCAAAGAGCGCGGCATCCGGATTTCCGAAGTGCGTCGCGACCAGCAAGGTGCCTATGAAGGCTACATCATGCTGAGCGTGACAACTCCGGAGCAGACCCGCAGCGTCGCTGGCACGGTGTTCTCGAACAACCGGCCGCGCCTCATCCAGATCAAGGGCATCGATCTGGATGCGGAATTCGCGTCGCACATGCTTTACATCACCAATGAGGACAAGCCGGGCTTCATCGGCCGTCTCGGCTCGCTGCTCGGCAATGCCGGCGTCAATATCGCGAATTTCAATCTTGGACGTGCGGCCCGCGGCGCCGACGCGATCTGCCTGGTGCAGCTCGATGAGCCGCTGCCGGACGTCATCCTACGAGAAATCCGGTCGATTCCGATGGTGAAGCAGGCCCGCGCGCTGGCGTTTTGATCGGGTGACATCCGTCCTGCGTTCGGCTGCGGCCCGTCCGCGGCCTGTAGCCGCGCCGATTCCTTTTTGGCCGCAAAAGGGGTAGTTTCGAACGCAATCCAAGCAGAGATATCATGGCCAATGTTGCGGTGATTGGCGCCCAATGGGGCGACGAAGGCAAAGGGAAGATCGTCGACTGGCTGTCGGCGCGGGCCGATGTGGTGGTGCGCTTCCAGGGCGGCCACAATGCCGGGCATACGCTCGTCATCGATGGTGTGACCTATAAATTGTCGCTGTTGCCCTCGGGCGTGGTGCGGCCCGGCAAGCTTGCCATTATCGGCAATGGCGTGGTGGTCGATCCCTGGGCGTTCCTGGACGAGATCGCACGGATTGTGTCGCTCGGCGTCGCGGTGACCCCGGACAATCTGATCCTGGCGGAGAACGCGGCGCTCATCCTGCCGCTGCACCGTGAATTGGACGTCGCGCGCGAATCGGAAAGCAGCGGCCAAGCCCTCGGCACCACCAAGCGCGGCATCGGTCCAGCCTATGAAGACAAGGTCGGCCGGCGTGCGCTGCGCGTGGTGGATTTGAAGGATTTCGCGAGCCTGCCGAAAAAGATCGCGCGGCTGCTGGCCCATCACAACACGCTGCGCCGCGGCAGCAATCTGCCCGAGATCGATGGCAGCGTGCTGTTCGAGACACTCAAGGCGGTTGCACCGAAAATCCTACCCTTCGCGTCATGCGCCTGGCGCCGTCTTGACGAGGTGCGCCGCCAGGGCAAGCGCATCCTGTTCGAGGGTGCGCAGGCGGTGCTGCTCGATATCGACCACGGCACCTATCCCTATGTCACGTCGTCCAACACGGTGGCTGGGCAGGCCGCGGCGGGTTCGGGCATCGGACCGCGCGACATCGGCTATGTGCTCGGCATCGCGAAGGCCTACACCACGCGGGTGGGCGAAGGCCCGTTCCCAACCGAGTTGACCGACGAGACCGGCGATCGCATCGGCCGGATCGGCGCGGAGTTCGGTACGGTGACGGGACGAAAGCGCCGCTGTGGCTGGTTCGATGCGGTGCTGGTGCGCCAGACAGTCATCACGGGCGGCATTGACGGCATCGCGCTGACCAAGCTCGACGTGTTCGACGGGTTCGACGCGATCAAACTCTGCACCGGCTATCGCCTGGACGACCGCGAGATCGATTATCTTCCCGCCGATGCAACGGAGCAGGCGCGCTGCGTTCCGATCTATGAAGTCATGGATGGCTGGAAAGGCTCAACCCGTGGCGCGCGGAGCTGGGCGCAATTGCCGGCACAGGCCGTCAAATATGTACGCCGGGTGGAGGAATTGATCGGCGCACCGGTGGCGCTGCTGTCCACCAGCCCGGAACGCGAGGATACGATCCTGGTCCGCGATCCCTTCGTGAACCGCTGACGCGATGCCTTGGACAGGCGGTCGTGACGTGATGATCAAAGTCCGCCCGCTCTGCATGGCGCTTGTCTGCTCCGCGCTGCTTTCAGGGTGCTATCAGAGCACCACGCCGCTGATCGCCGCCGGCACCAGCGATTTTCCCTTTGGCGCGCGCACGCGATACACCGCGTTCGAGTGGGACGCGGACATGAAGCAATGGGAAATGTCCGAGCCCGGTTCGACGTCGCGCGACGGCGATCACTATGTACAGCTCGCCGATGGCAGTTCGCCGGCCGACGCAACGCCGTTCACGCTGAAGAGCATCGGTGGCGGTTTCTATATCGGTCAGGAAGAGGCGGATTCGCGCTACGTCTACGATCTCCTGAAGATCGACGGCGACACGGTTTACGAATATGCCCTGTCTTGCGACGACGAATCCGGCCAACCCTTCGTGATGCAGGGCTTGATCGACAGCATCACGACCGAGGGCGTGTTGGGAAAAATCTGCACGGTGTCGAGCTTCGACAAGCTTGCGCGGGTCTTCCGCACGATCCAGGAACAACGTCAGCCAAAAGCAAAATTCGTTATTCAGCGGCCGTAAACCGGGCCGGTGCCATGGCCGAGAGCGAGCCCATTCCGGATGGCGTCCTGCACAAAGGTGCGTCCCCGCACCACCGCATCGCGCAATGTGAGCCCTTGTGCGAGGCCGGTCGCGATGGCTGAGGCCAGCGTGCAGCCCGTCCCATGGGTTGAAGGATTGCCGATACGCTCCCCCGTAAATGTATGAACACCGGTCTCATCGACGAGCACATCGGTAACTTTATCGCCTGCAATATGCCCGCCTTTCACCAGCACGGCACGCGCCCCATTCGCACGCAACATGAGCCCGGCACGCGCGCAATCGTCGGGCGATTCCACCGCGATGCCGGTCAGCCGCGCGGCTTCCGGCGCGTTGGGCGTTATCAACGCGGCCGATGGAAACAACCGCCGTTTCATCGCCGCAATGCCCGAATCGTCCAAAAGCGCATGACCGCCTTTGGCAATCATCACCGTGTCGACCACGAGGGGTAATGATGAATAGGGTGCAAGCGCGTCCGCAACCGCTTCGACACAAGCCGCCGATACGAGCATTCCGGTCTTGATCGCATCCGCGCCGATATCGCGAAGGACGGCGCAAATCTGATCCGCGACAATCGCAGGCGGAACGGGGTGAAAACCATGAACGCCGGTCGTGTCCTGCACGGTGATTGCCGTGATCGCCGTCATGGCGTAGCCGCCAAGCGCGGTCACGGTCTTGATATCGGCCTGAATCCCAGCCCCGCCGCTCGAATCCGATCCCGCGATGGAAAGCACGCGGGCGGGAACGGCGTTCATGCGCTCGCTTCGCGAATGATTTGAGCGATAGCGCGCACGACCTGACGTATCAACTTCTCGTCTTCGCCTTCGCCCATGATGCGGATGACCGGCTCCGTGCCCGATTTGCGCACCAGGAGACGACCATGGCCGTTTAGACGCGCTTCGCAGGCCTGAATGTGCGAGGTGACTTTGGCG
>DATLVC010000146.1:0-15933 GCA_035577685.1 Micropepsaceae bacterium
CTCATCGGGGGAAGCATCGCGGCGGCGGCGATGGGCGATCCCAACGCATCCATCCCGACACCGCAGCCGGTGCATTACCGGCCGATGTTTGGGGCGTTTGGCCGCGCGAACACCGCAGGTGCCGTGACCTTTGTATCGCAAGCCGCGATAGAGGCCGATTTGCCGAAGCGTTTGGGTGTGTCGAAGCAGCTTGTCGCGGTGCGCAATACCCGGATCGTGAACAAGGGCTCGATGATCCACAACGCGCTGACGCCGGCCATCGAAGTCGATTCCGAAACCTATGAGGTGCGCATCGACGGCGAGCTGATCACGTGCGAGCCGGCGTGGGTCCTGCCCATGGCGCAGCGCTATTTTCTGTTCTGAGGTGCCCCATGCTTCGCGGAATCGAAATCGTGAAAGCCCCGCATGGTCCGTTCGTCGACGAGGTGGTTCTGGATCACAAAGACCGCCATCGGCGGCGCATGATGCTCTGCGGCTGCGCAGGTGTGGAATTCCTGCTCGATCTTGCCGAGGTGCCCGATTTGCGTGGAGGTGACGGCATCGCGCTTTCGTCGGGGGGAATAGTGCGCGTGCGTGCCGCCGATGAGCCGCTGATGGAAATTCGCTGTTCCAATCCGGCGCAACTGGCACGTATCGCGTGGCATATCGGAAACCGCCATCTGCCCGCGGAGATCGGCGATGGGGCGCTGCGTCTCAGGGCTGATCACGTCATTGCCGATATGATCGAAGGTCTGGGTGGAGAGGTCCACCATCTAAACGGACCGTTCAACCCGGAAGGCGGTGCCTATGCCCATCGTGCCGGCACGCCGGCGCACGACCTCGACAGCCATGCGCAATTCCGCCGGCACGATCATGGATAGGTCCGAACTCTACCGCGTGATGTCGTGGCTTTCGCCGGCCTATCCGGTCGGCGCGTTTTCCTATTCGCACGGGCTCGAATGGCTGGTCGAAACCGGGGCAATAAGCGATGCCGCAACGTTGCAATGTTGGCTCGGCGACATTCTTATCCGCGGCAGCGGTCGCAATGATGCGATCCTGTTCGCTCACGCGCACGGGGCCGTCCTTTACGGCAATCTGAAAGCGCTGTGCGAAGTGGCTGAATACGCGAATGCGTTGGCGGCCAGCGCTGAGCGGCGGCTTGAAACGAATGCACAAGGTGCGGCCTTTTCGGAAATTACATGCAAGACCTGGGGCAGCCCAAGCCTGGCTCAGCTTTTGTCGCTCTATCCGAAAACCATCTCCTATCCCGTGGCTGTTGCCGCTGCCGCGGCGGACCATGGCGTCGCGTTGGCGCCCGCTTTGGAAGCCTATATCCACGCCTTCACGGCGAATCTTGTCTCCGCCGGCGTGCGGCTCATTCCGCTCGGCCACACCGCGGGGCAGCGTGTGCTCATGCAATTGGAATCTGCCGTGGCCGATACCGTAGCGCAGGGCCTTGCGGGCAATCTCTCGCAATTGTCGAACATCACCATCATGGCTGAGATAGCGGCGATGAAACACGAAACCCAATATACGAGGCTCTTTCGCTCGTGAACCAATCACCCCATGGACCTTTGCGCGTCGGCGTCGGCGGACCCGTCGGCTCCGGCAAAACAGCGCTGATGGAAGCGCTCTGCGCGGTTTTTCGCGATCGCTACGATATCTGTGCGATCACCAACGACATCTACACCAAGGAAGACGCGGCCATTCTCATGCGCGCGGGCGCCTTGCCGAATGAGCGCATCCTTGGCGTGGAAACGGGCGGCTGTCCGCACACCGCCATTCGCGAGGATGCTTCCATCAACCTTGCCGCGGTCGCGGAAATGCGAGCGCGCTTCCCCAAGCTCGATCTCATCCTCATCGAATCGGGCGGCGATAATCTCGCTGCTACCTTCAGTCCGGAACTCGCAGACATCACCCTTTATGTCATCGATGTTGCGGGCGGCGAGAAAATCCCGCGGAAAGGCGGACCGGGAATCACGCGCTCCGATCTTCTGATCATCAACAAGACCGATCTTGCGCCCATGGTGGGCGCATCGCTGGCTGTCATGGAGGCCGATACCAAGCGCATGCGCGGCGAGCGTCCTTACGTGTTCGCCAATATGAAGACGCGCGACGGAGTCCCCGCCATTGTGTCCTTCATTCAAAAGCGTGGCGGGCTTGCCGAGCGATTCGCTAAGGCGACCGTCGAAGGCTAACGATATAGGCGGCCACTTCCGCCCGTTCTTTATCGGAGATGTGGCTCATCGGCAGCAAGCGGCTGGCCAGCGCGTCGTCGTGCCAACGGGCAACCTTCATGGTGGCACGCAGCGACTCGGCCGTGACATCAGGCCGGTTCGCGATTTCCTCGAAACTCGGAATCCCCGGGCCGAGAACCGGCGAAACCGTCTGCTTTGGTGAGACAGTATGGCAACCAACACACGTCGTCACCGCGATATTGTGCCCGGCACGAACCATGGCCTCATCCGAGCGCTTCGGTCCCTCGGCCGCCTGCGCACTGGTGCCAACACAGGCCGCCAGGAATACCAACAGGGATCGCACCTTCATCATTGACTCCATTGCTTTACCAGTTGCTCACTGCGCCCAGGAGCGCGGCAATGCGTCCATCGGCCCACAGCGGCAAAAGGATCCGCCCATACCCGCCATGCCCCGTCGTCGTGGGCTCGTGCCGATAGAAAGTGGGTGCCCGTGTATCCACCGCCGCGCCGCATTGCGAGACAAATTCGTCCAGCGGCGGCCGCACCGTCAGCTCGTCGGCCAAGCGTCCCGCCAAATCCTCGCCATACATGCGAACCAATTGGCGTCCGGCAATATCGAGGCGGAACCGGCAGGGCGTCGGCAATATATGCACCAGAACGACTTTATTGGAAAGTTTCCAGATATCGCCCAATTTGACATCGTCGACGAACGGGATTTGGGCGTTGCCGCGCTTCAGACCATTCCAATAGGCTAAGACCTGCGTCAGCACTTCATCCAATTCGCTCGGCATCGAAAAGTCCGGATGAGGAATGTCGTTAGGGCGATTGGTTGCGCTCGCAGGATTCTCGACGGAACCCACGCCAGACCGGCTGACGTTCCGGGGCGAAGAAAGTTCGGACGGACTCCGTTGAACATTGGAGGTGGCCATGGGATTTATCCTGCGCTTCTCAGTCTATTTAATCCTCCCGGCGTTTTTCACTTTGATTCAAATCAAGTACCCATGGAAATGAGACCGCAACAAGATTGCCGGTTCCTGGCCCGCCATCGCTGCGCCGGACCAACGGGAGGCACCGCATAGTATGACCGTCAAAATCACCTTTTTGGGGGGAGCCGGGACCGTCACAGGTTCGAAATATCTGCTCGAGGCCGATGGCCGGCGAATCCTGGTCGATTGTGGGTTGTTCCAAGGGTTCAAACCGCTGCGGCTGCGCAATTGGGCACCTTTTCCCGTTCCGCCCGCAAGCATTGACCAGATGTTGCTGACGCACGCTCATCTCGATCATTCCGGATACATTCCGTTGCTCGTGCGAAACGGGTTTCACGGCCCGATCTTCTGTACGGATGCAACCTTGGCTCTCTGCGGACTGTTATTGCCGGACAGCGGACATTTGCAGGAGCGTGACGCGGAATTCGCCAATCGCCGTGGGTTCTCCAAGCATAAACCGGCGCTGCCGCTTTATAGCCTGGCCGATGCGGAACGGTCTCTCGAGCGGCTCCGCCCGGTGTCATTCCACAAAGAGATGCCGCTCGCTGGGGGCCTGACGGCCAGGTTCCTATACGCCGGTCATATCCTTGGGGCGTCGATGATCAAGCTGAACCACGCAGATATGAAGATCGTGTTTTCGGGCGACCTCGGCCGGCCCAACGACATCGTCATGTTCGATCCGGAAAATATCGAAACGGCTGATTATTTGATCGTGGAATCGACTTACGGCAATCGTACGCATGAAGCGCGCGATCCAGAAGATGCTCTCGCCGAGCTCATTCATGCCACGGTTTCCCGTGGCGGTACGATTCTCATCCCGGCTTTTGCGGTGGGACGCACGCAATCTTTGCTTTTTCACCTGTATCGGCTGAAAAAGACGAACCGAATCCCGGACGTGCCGATCTATGTCGACAGTCCCATGGCTATCGATGCGACCGAAATCTTCGCCGATCATATGAAGGACCATCGCATCAGCCCTGCGGAGACACGCACTGCGTTCGCGGTGGCGCGCTATGTCAGGACGATTGATGAATCCAAAAGGCTGGATTCCGACCGCGCGCCTAAGATCATTCTTTCCGCCAGCGGGATGGCTACGGGAGGGCGCGTCCTGCATCATCTTGAAACCTATGCGCCTAATCCCGCCAACCTCATCCTGTTTGCCGGGTTCCAAGCCGGTGGTACACGAGGTGCGGCGATGACCGAGGGTGCAAAGACGATCAAGATGCATGGCCACTATATTCCGGTGGGCGCCCAGGTGGAGAATCTGCATATGTTGTCAGCCCATGCCGATGCCGACGAGATCATGGCCTGGCTTCGCCATTTCCGTTCACCGCCCAAGATGACATTCATCACCCATGGCGAGCCGGCCGCCGCGGACGCGTTGCGTCGTCGCGTTGCCGAAGAACTCGGCTGGGCGTGTACCGTTCCGGATTATCGCGATGAGGCCGAGCTGACATGAACGATGGCCATCACGCGCAATCTGCGATGGAGGCAATTCCAACGGCGCCACGATTTCTGAAGGCGCGAAGGCTGGGTATCGAAACCATTCAGGAAGCGCAGGTCTACCTCCACAAGAATTGCGAAGTTTGCAAAGCGGAAGGCCTCGAGACTCATGCCCGGGTGATGGTCTCGCACGACGATCGGACGGTCATCGCCAGTCTTTATCAGGTGACCTCGGATATGGTCGGCGAAGGAGAGGCCGGCCTTTCGGATTTGGCATGGGAGAGGTTAGGGTTGCACCCGGGCGGGGAGGTGACGATTGCCCATCCTCCGCCGCTCGATTCCTTTGGCCGCGTGCGTGGCAAGGTGTATGGCCGTCCGCTCGATGAAGCGTCGGTGAGCAACATCATCAAGGATGTCGCGGCAGGTCTTTATTCGAACGTAGAGTTGTCTGCTTTCATTACGGCCTGCGCCGCGCGGCCGCTCGACGAGCCGGAGATAGGCGCGCTGACGCGGGCAATGATCCAGGTGGGAGATCGCATTTCCTGGGACAAAGTGCCCATCGTGGACAAGCACTCCGTGGGAGGACTTCCGGGCAATCGCACGACGCCTATCTTGGTTGCGATTGTTGCCGCCTGCGGTCTGACAATTCCCAAAACATCCTCGCGTGCGATCACTTCGCCCGCAGGAACCGCCGACACGATGGAGACTCTGGCGCCGGTCGATCTTGACCTCGCGGCGATGCGGAGCGTGGTGGAGCGCGAGGGTGGATGCATTGTTTGGGGCGGTGCGGTGCGGCTTAGTCCTACCGACGATATTCTCATCCGCGTGGAACGTTTGCTCGATCTCGACAGTGAAGGACAATTGGTTGCCTCGATCGTGTCGAAGAAAGTCGCCGCCGGTGCGACCCACCTCGTGCTCGACATGCCGGTGGGAAAAACCGCAAAAGTGCGCAGCCCCCAAGCTGCTGCGGCGTTGTCCCAGGCGCTTGTTCGGGTGGGCCAAATGTTCGGTTTGACGACAAGGGTGATAGAAACCGATGGTACCCAGCCTGTGGGACGCTGCATCGGTCCGGCGCTCGAAGCGCGCGATGTCCTGGCTGTACTCCAGGGCGGGGCAGACGCGCCGGCAGATTTGAAGCAACGGGCGCTCTTGCTTGCCTCGCACCTCCTGGAGATCGGTGGGGCTGCGACCCCAGGATCCGGTGCGGGCCTTGCATTGGAGACGCTCGAGAGCGGCCGCGCTTGGACGAAATTCCAGCGGATTTGCGAAGCACAAGGGGGCATGCGCTCTCCGCCGGTGGCCCAGTACCAGCATACGATTGTGGCGGCACGAACCGGAAAAGTTGTGGCAATCGACAATCGCAGATTGGCGAAATTGGCCAAACTCGCGGGTGCGCCCGAGGCCAAAGCGGCCGGGCTGGAATTGCATGCCCGATTGGGCACGCATGTTCAACGCCTGCAGCCGCTTTATACGGTGCACGCGGACGTCATGGGCGAGCTTGATTATGCTCTCCAATATGCGCGCGCCAATCGCGATATTCTGCTGCTGCAAAGCCTATGAGGCCCCTGGTCCTCGCTTTGCCGGGAAACGAAGTTCTAGCGGGCCTCCTTGTGGAGAAATTGGACGCCGACGCGGGCCATGTGGAATTCCGTCGCTTTCCCGATGGTGAGAGCTATGTCCGCTTGGATAGCGAGATCGCGGGGCGATCCGTGGTGCTGGTTTCGACGCTGGACCGGCCGGACCCGAAATTCTTGCCGCTGGCATTCGTGGCTGCCACCGCCCGCGAATTGGGTGCTACGCGTGTAGGACTTATCGCGCCGTACCTGGCCTATATGCGTCAGGACCGTCGCTTTCATCCGGGCGAGGCGATCACCTCGCGGATTTTCGCCGATCAGCTATCGGTAATTGTCGATTGGCTAGTTGCTGTCGATCCGCATTTGCACCGGATATCTGCGCTTTCGGAGATTTATCGCATTCCGGCAATGGCCGTTCACAGTTCGCCTTCGATCGCGCTCTGGATCAAAGATTCCGTCACATCTCCCGTGTTGATTGGGCCGGACGAGGAGAGCGCCCAATGGGTATCCGCTGTCGCCGACGGCGCGGGCGCACCTTTCGTCATTCTGGAAAAGCATCGGCGCGGCGATGCCGACGTCGAAATCTCCATTCCGAACGTGGAACGTTGGCGAAACCACACACCGGTGCTTGTCGACGACATCATCTCGACGGGGCGCACGATGATCGAGACGATCGAACACCTTCACCGCGGCGGAATGAAGCCGGCAGTTTGCATCGGCGTGCATGCGGTGTTCGCAGCCGGAACGCTCGAAGCGGTCCGTGCTGCCGGCATTGCGCGTATCGTGACGACGAACACCATCGGTCACGAGACTAACGCCATCGACATAACCCTGGCTCTTGGCGAGGCAGTGGACGCTTTCATCCGATAAAGAGCGAACCGATATGAAGAACAGCCACGAACAGTTCATGGCCGAAGCAATCAGACTCTCGCGGCAGTCGGTGACATCCGGCGGCGGTCCGTTTGGCGCTGTTGTCGTAAAGGACGGAAAGATTATCGCGACAGGCACAAATCGCGTCACCATCAGCAACGATCCCACGGCGCATGGAGAGATTGTCGCGATACGATCGGCCTGCGGGATATTGAAATCCTTCCAGCTCGACGATTGTGTTCTTTATTCGAGCACCGAACCGTGCCCGATGTGTCTTGGCGCCATCTATTGGGCGCGTCCGAGGGCGGTCTATTTTGCAAATACGAGAGAGGACGCCGCGAACGCCGGCTTCGACGACGCCTTCATCTATGGCGAGCTCGGTACCGCTTATCCGGAGCGTAAAATCCCGTTTCGCCAGATGATGCGCGAGCCGGCCGTGGAAGTTCTGAAAGAGTGGTCCAGCAAGGCCGATAAGACCCCGTATTGATCAGCTTCAGGCCCTCTCTAACACATTCCAAAACATAACTGGCACATTACTACTCGCGTAATGGATGCTCGCGGCCGCTGACAGCGCCACGACCGCATATTTCCGTTAATGTCTCCATAAGCCATTGACTTGTAATTTTCTTTCGATCTATCTATAAATATTGTAATGTTTCGCTGTTTCGAGTCGATAGCGTTCAAAACGTCAAAAAAGAACATCGGGGCGGGATGTAATGTTGGGGATAGCTTTCGTGTAGTGCGTTAACCTTATTGTCGTTCCGGAAATCCCACCCCCAAACCACGTCTGGGCTGGCTTTTGCCGCCCGAGGGAGGGATTTCGATGAATCCGACAACGTCGAGAATCACACAGCTGTTGGGAACCGCCTCGTTTTTGACATTGGCCGGCTCGTTGGATGCGCACGGTCAGCAGGCCACGGCGCCACAAGTCGCACAGGCACAGCAAGTCGCGCAGGCGCAGCAGGTCGCGCAAGCGCAAATGGCGCAGGCCGCACCGGAAATGCTTCCGGAGCAGGTCCTGATCACCGGCTCGCTGATTCGCGGCACGGCCGCCGTCGGCGTTCCGGTGACCAATCTCAGCGTGCAGGACATCCGCATGACGGGTTCGATCACGACGTCGGACCTGTTCCGCAGCATCCCGCAATTCAACGTCATTCCCGGCCCGGTTGGCACTCAGGCGGCGAATGTGGAGCGCGGAACGCGTGTCAATCTCCGTCAGCTCGATACCGGTTCCGCGCCGCGTTCATTGATGATGGTCGATGGCGTGCGTTATCCGGCACAGGGCATGGGACTTTGCCAGATCGATCCTTCGATTATCCCCACCGTCGCGGTGGACCGCATCGATCTGCTTCTCGACGGCGCTTCGGCGACTTACGGGTCGGACGCGATCGGCGGCGTGATCAACATCATTCTCAAGCACGGTTACGACGGTGCGCAAACGGAGGTCGGGTTCACCACCGGCGCCGGCGGCAACACGAAATATCTTGCCTCGCAATTGTGGGGACGCACCTGGGACGGCGGCGACATCACATTAGGTTATCAATGGTACGATATCTCTCCGACGCATGGGAATTTCAATTCCAAATACACATTCGATTTCAGCCCTTGGGGATTGGATAATCGCACGCCGCTTGCTTCTGCTATGCCGGGCATCATTTCCACCGGCGCACCGGCGGCGACCGACAATACGAACTATCCCGCCACAAACGGCCACAATTGCACAAATTGTTTCGCGATACCGTCACATGCAGGCCAGGACTTCAATCCCATCAACGGCGGGCTCGGTCCACTCGCGCCATCCAGTGCAGCGACCTTGAACTGGGCCGCCTTCAACAACGCTGCCAACAGCGGCCCCATCAACGGCACACGCAATGAATTCAATCCCTATTCGATTACCGATTACAGCGCAGCCTCGCAATATGTCGGCGGTTCGGTAACGATCGATCAAAGGCTGACCAAAGACATCTCTTTCTACGGCGAAGGCCTTTACGGCATGCGCCGGTCGCGGTTCATCAACAACGCGACGGGCAATCAGCTGACCCTGGGCGTGCCGACATACAATCCCTATTATCCGACGGGCGCGCCGAGCGGTTTGCGCGTGAGTTATAGCTTTTCCTTCGACTCGCCCTCGATCACCAATTCCTATGCGTTGGCGCAGCGTTATATGGGCGGCTTGAATATCGCGCTGCCCGGCAACTGGGCGGCACAAGTTTACTACTCCCTGACTCGGGACGGCGAATACAATCATGTCGTGGGCACCGTAAACAGAGCCGCGGTTTCCGCGGCTTTGGGCTGGACGATGCCCGCGACGCCGGCGAGCGGCACGGCGCCGACGATTGGTACGTTCACGAAGCCCGCCACGATTCCCTATCTGAATCTTTTTTGCGATGCCTCGGTGTTCCACTGCAATGCCCCGTCAACCGTGTCCTACATTCAGGCCTACAACGAAAACGCCAACGAAGCGTTTTGGGTCAGTGAAAAGGGCATAAAGGCGGACGGCCCGTTGTTCGATCTGCCCGGCGGCCAGGTGAAAGCCGCTGTCGGCATGAACTACACCAGCTACCGCTTCCTGATTCAAAGCAATACCGAAACAAGCACAGCCAATACCGAGATGACGCTGCTGCGCGATCCGGAATCGCGGCGTGTCTGGGCCGTATTCGCGCAGTTGAATGTGCCGCTGATCGGAGACAACAATGCGCTGCCGTTGATTCGCAAACTCGAATTGGAAGGCTCGTGGCGTCACGACCAGTACAGCGATGTCGGCGGCACCAGCAATCCCAAGGTGGCGTTCAATTGGGAGCTTTCAGAAGATCTCGGCCTGACGGTGCGAGGGTCCTGGGGCACGTCATTCCGGGCGCCCAGCTTTGGCGAGTTCTCGCCCATTTCCAACGTTGCGTGGAATGGCTGGGGTCTATCGAGTGCGCCAGGCGCTGCGCAATTCCAGAACAATTCGACCATCCAGATTGCTTGCACCGGTGGAGCGCCTCCGTCGGGTTCGGGCGCGGCAAAATTGTTCGCTGCCGGCTTCGGCTGTAATTCGCAGCCCGCGGGCCTTTCGCTCAATGGCGGCGGCAAGGCGGCGGTGGACGCCCATTTCCGAACCTACACAAACCAGGCAAATCTGACTTTGGATCCTGAATTATCGACCAATTGGGGCGTCGGCTTCGATTTCGCGCCTACGTCTTTTCTGAGAGGCCTCGATGTTCAGGCGACGTGGTACAGCGTCAAGATCAACAATTTGCTGGTCAATTTCGGAAATCCCACAACCAACCGGTTCAATGATCCGGAGTTGGGATTTGCCTATCTGGTGCCCAGCGATGTGGGCTGTCCTGTGGCGCAAAATGCGCATCCCGAACAATGCGCGGCGTTCCAGGACATGCTGACCCTTGCGCTCGCGCATCCGACCGATCCGGTTCCAGCGGCTGCCCGGACCTTGATCTTCTGGATCAACGATGGCGGCACTGTGAACCAGGGCTGGCAGAAGACCCAAGGCATCGATTGGACTGTCAGCTATGACTGGGATTTGGGGGACTTTGGCGCGTGGAATGCCGGCATGAATGGCACCTACTATCTCAGTCAAAAAGCGGCGAGAGTCGCCGGAGGGAACGTCACCGACGTCTTGTATGATACCAACCTGTCACCGGTGGGCAACGTTCAACAGCTCGGTGTGGAATCGCTTCCGCGATTCAAATACCGGGCGCGGCTCGGCTGGAGCAATGGTCCGTATAGCGTGACCGGCTTCATGGATTATCAGGCGCATTTCTACCACACCCAGACGGCGCCGCCGAATGTCAACGGGCAATGCACGACGGCAGGCGGTACGATTGGCGGCGGGACATTCTCGTGCGCAATCGAAGGCTACAGCAACATCGAGCCGTCCTACTACACCTTCGATATAGCGCTGGGTTATGACACGGGCGATACGCCGGCCAATGAATATCTACGGAATATCAGCATCCAACTCGTTGTGCAGAACATCATGGATAAACACGCGCCGTTCGAATATCGGACAGCGACTGGCGGCGGCAATCCCTGCGCCTGCGATATCACGAAAAATCTGTTTGGGCGGCAAACGCAGATAAGAGTGGTAAAGACCTGGTAGGAAGAAGATAGCCTCAGGCGCGGCCGCAATTGCCCAATCCGGCCGCGCCAAATACCCCGACGATGCTATATTGCGCGCGAGCCAATTGAGGCAGCGCGCGATCGGATCGATGCAACAGGATCACCTGTCCCAAGCCTATGCGCATTTTCAATCCGGTAATCTCGGCCTGGCGGAGGAATCGTGCCGGGTGATGCTTGGCGCCAACCCCGAACACGCCGAAGCCAATCATTTTCTGGGTGCCATTCGCTTTCGGCAGGGCCGGTTTGAGGAAGCCCTTGCGTTCCTTAAGCGGGCGGCGGCGACCCCTCGCGCCACGGCCGAAATGCAAAATCACCTTGGCGCCACGCTCAACAAGCTCGGCCGGAAGAAGGAGGCGGTTGAAGCTTTCGAACGGGCGTTGACGATAGACCCCAACTATGCTGATGCGCTCAATAATCTCGGAGTGCTGTATCTCGAGGCGCAGAAAGCCGATGAGGCCGGCAGTGCTTTCCGCCAGGCGATAGCGCTTAATCCGAATTTGTTGCAAGCCCAGGCCAATCTCCAATCCACCTACCGCGGCGTAGTGCCCGGCTGGCATTTCCAGATGATGAACGATCGCAAGCGTCATGAGGCCTACGCGGCGGCCATCAACCGGGCGGCGCCGGGAAAGCGGGTGCTCGACATCGGAACGGGGGCTGGGCTGCTCGCCCTGATGGCGGCGCGCGCGGGTGCGGCAAGTGTTACCACCTGCGAGTCGGTGGGTCTGATTGCCGGGCGGGCGCGGGAAATCATCGCCATGAACGGTTTGTCGGACCGTATTGCCGTTATTCCCAAGAAATCCACCGACATGTCCGTTCCCCGCGATATGCCGGAGCGCGCGGAGGTGCTGGTGACCGAGACTTTTGCAAGCGGACTGATCAGTGAAGGCGTTTTGCCGACGGTCGAGCACGCCCACGCCCAATTGCTGACCCAGGACGCCACCATCATACCACGCGCCGCGTCCGTCATGGGTTATCTCGCCGGCGGTTCCGCGCTTCAGGACATGCTGTTTGCCGGCAAGGTTGCGGGCTTCGATCTTTCCGGGTTCAACGATTTCGCACCACCTATGTTGGCCGAAGCGCTTGACACCGTGCCCCATCAAGTCCTGTCGGACGACGCCGAACTGATGCGCTTCGACCTCAGAGAAAAACGCTTTCCGGTGGGTGGCGTGCGGCTGGCGCTCAGGGCAACGCATCACGGTGTCTGCGTGGGTATCGTGCAATGGATCAAATTGGAACTCGACGCGCACACCAAATATGAGAACCGGCCCTCGACCCAAGCCGAATTCAATCGCCATTGGACCCACATCGTGCACCGCTTTCGCAAGCTGGTTACGGTCGCGCCCGGCGATATTGTGCCGGTGCTGTTCCGACATGACCGTTCGCAGATCGGCATCGAGCTGTTGGATTAGCTGCGGTCCATTTCGCCAACTTTCATATTGGTCTTGTTCGGAAAATGCGCCATGAACTGCCGCGCTCGGCCTTGGACCAGGCAATCTATTGTCAAACAACGTCGCTAACGTAGAACCCGCAGCCATCTCCCAACCGTAGGCGCAGCATGCATCCTCTCCGTTTGACTCGCCAAACATCGGCAGCGATCGTCCTGGCGATGGCGATTGTTTGTGCTCCGGTGTCCACACGCGCGGCCGACAGCGATGCCGACGGACAGGTATGGTCAATTCACGGCCAGATCACGCATTTATGGCAATATCATCCGGCCTTTCGATCACCCTATCGCGGCGCCAACAGCCTGGATCCCGGAAGCCGTGGAAATGAAACCTTCGATGCAACGCTTTACGCGGGCGCGCGCCTTTGGACGGGCTCGGAATTCTGGATCAATCCGGAAATTGATCAGGGTTTCGGCCTGACCGATACGCTCGGCGCCGCGGGTTTCCCAAGCGGAGAGGCCTATAAGGTCGGTAAATCCGCGCCCTATTTCCGGCTACAGCGCCTGTTTTTCCGGCAGACCTTCAATTTGGGGGGCGAAGCGCAACATCTGGAATCTGGCGCCAATCAATTGGCGGAAACGCAAACCGCGGACAATATTATCCTGACATTGGGCAAGTTTTCGGTGACGGACGTTTTCGACACCAACCTCTATGCCCACGATCCGAAGATGGATTTTATGAACTGGGCCATCATCGACGCCGGCGCTTTTGATTACGCGGCGGACGCCTGGGGATTCAGTTACGGAGTTGCTGTGGAGTGGACGCAGGATTGGTGGACCCTGCGGACAGGGCTCTTCGATTTGTCTCGTATTCCCAATACAACGGCACTGGAAAGAGATTTCAGCCAGTTCGAACTCGTCGGTGAAGCCGAAGCACGGCATATGTTCTTCGGTCACGAGGGCAAGCTCAAACTGCTCGGCTATATCAATCGGGGGCGCATGGGCTCCTATGAGGACGCGCTCCGCCTCGCCCAATCGCCGGGAGACACACCGGACGTTGCATTGGTGCGCAAATATGCCTCCCGGCCCGGCGCGGCAATCAATTTCGAGCAGGAGGTCACTGACGCTCTCGGGTTTTTCGCGCGTGCGAGCATCAATGACGGAACCAAGGAGGCGTATGAATTCACGGAGATCAACAATTCCGTCTCCATCGGGTTGTCTTTGAAAGGCATGTCCTGGAGCCGGCCCCACGATATTTTGGGTATCGCCATTGTTAGCAGCGGCATGTCACAAGACGCGCGTTCCTATTTTGCCGCGGGCGGCCTTGGCATTCTGATCGGCGACGGGAGACTGCCGCATTATGGCAGGGAAGATATTCTCGAAGCCTATTACAATGCGGTCTTGGCGGACTGGCTTTCGATTGCCGCCGATTACCAGCTCATTACCGATCCCGCTTACAATCGCGACCGAGGGCCTGTTTCCGTGTTCGGCATTCGGGCTCATCTTCAACAATAATTTTATCAGCGGACGTTTGTCTGCTTCGACTGCAAACCGAGCCAGCGGAGCGCATTTGTTGCTGCGGCGAAACCCGTCGCAAAGCAGGCTTGCAGCAAATAGCCGCCAGTCGGCGCTTCCCAGTCGAGCATCTCGCCCGCAATGAAACAGCCTGGCACGGCGCGCAACATCAGGCTGTCATCAAGCGAATCGAACGCCACTCCGCCTGCGCTCGAAATGGCACGCTGAATAGGCTGCGGACAGGTCAGTTCGAGGGGAACCGACTTGATCGCCCGCGCAAGGGCTTCCGCCCTTGTCGCGGCATCCAACACATGTGTTTCGCGCAAAAGGTTGATCTCCAACGGCGAGAGATGGACCGATTTGCGCAGGATATTTGCCAGCGATTGCTTGGCGGGCGGATTGCTCAGTCTTTCCGCCAGGTGCGCAGCCGAACTGTTGGGCCTCAGATCAATCATCAGCCGGGCGGGACCTTCCGCTGCGGTGGCGTCGCGCAGCGCGGTGGACAGCGCATAAATAGCCCCGCCCTCAATACCATAATCGGTGATGATTGCTTCGCCGCGTATGATCGTATTGCCGAAACGAAAAGCGGCATTCTTGATCGGCCACCCGACGAAACTTGCACGAAACTTCTCGCTCCACCGAACTGCAAAGCCACAATTCGCCGAGCGAAATTGATTCACCATTACGTCGCGGCCCCGCAGGATTTTCGTCCACGCACCATCAGAGCCGAGCTTTGGCCAACTCGCGCCGCCCAATGCCAGGATTGTTGCATCGGCGCGCACGGCTTTGCGATTTCCCGAATTGCGGAATATCAGCGCGCCGGCTTCATCCCAACCGCACCATTCGTGGCGCGTGTGCATTTCGACACCGGCTGCGCGAAGACGGGTGAGCCATGCGCGCAACAGCGGTGAGGCTTTCAGCGTCTTTGGAAATACGCGCCCGCTCGACCCAACGAAAACCGGTTGGCTCAAGCCTTCCGCCCAGGCGATTGTCGCTGCCGGAGGGAAGGTTTCGAGTATTGGCCGCAAGCGCGCCGATGCAGTGCCGTACCGAGCGATGAAAGACTCGAACGGTTCAGAATGTGTAAGGTTGAGCCCGCCCCGGCCGGCCATCAGCAGCTTGCGGCCCATGGTCGGCATGCGCTCGTAAATGGTTACGGAGGCGCCGTGCCCGCTCAGCATTTCGGCCGCCATCAACCCGGCCGGGCCGCCACCGATTACCGCAATCCGGAATTTTGCCGCGCCGGGTTGTGCCTCTTCGGTAATGGCGAACTCCTCAAATCTCCCCCTGCAATTCATCGCATGGAGGCAAGACACTCGTACATAGGGGCGCGGAACGACGGCAGTACGAACCAAGCCCGAATCACCAACGCAGCGCGCTATGCCTATTCGTTCACGCACGATTTGTCGTTATTGGATGTAATAGGCCGACTAGATATAGGTCGGCGAACTAGATACGGCGGCGGATTGCAGCACTGCGCTTTCAACATTCCGCCCTGCGTTTCGCCCGTCCATGATTCTTCCTACGGGACTCTCTCGGCAAGGCCCGGCCGGAAACTGGATTCTTCCCGGCAAGTGGCACTATCGCGAGGCGTTTCTTCGGCTCCGACCGGTGGATGTTGGACCGAACGGCCATCGGATATCGTGCCGCTGCATGCAGCCATGATCCGCTCAACGGCCTTTTCTAGTTGGGTCACAACCTCGCAGTCCATGGTCTGGGCGACATCGTCCCCGCCATCCCGAAGGTTCCAAAACGCTGCGATGAATTTGGCATCGGGAATGTGGCGGCGGATCCGGCGCATGAGATAGCGCGGCCTCGCCAAATTGCCTGGGTTCAAATAGCAAAGGCATACGACTTCTGCC
>DATLVC010000147.1:0-6436 GCA_035577685.1 Micropepsaceae bacterium
GGGCCGCTTCCCCACGTGCATCCGAAAGTGCGGCCTTGTCGATACGCTGCATCAGCACTGGCGCGGGCCGCCGGCCCGATGATGCTTCCGCCACAAGCGGTTGTACCGCCGCCTGTGTTTCGGGCGAATTGAGTTCGCCAAGGGCATCGTAGAGGCCGAGGTCCAATGTTGCACGCGCGAGCAAAGCGGCAGGCAGCTTCGGGCGCGGCGGCGGTGGTGGAGGTGGTGACGGCGGTGGCAGAGCCATGGGATCTGGTAAATTGGGATCGGGAGGGGGCTGCACCGACACGATGATAGGTGGAGGTGGCGGATTGATCACCGATGCCATTGCCTCCAGAAGCCGGCGTGCGCCGTCATTGCGCCGCGCATTGGGTGCGCTCAGCGCCAGCGACAGCTCCAACTGATCGACGGTATCGGCCATGCCCGGCGCGTTGCGGTCGAGAATGTCGAACCAGCGCTGGGCGGCTTCCGGCCGGTTTGCCAGCAGAAGCCCCCGCATCATCAGGTCGGACCAGTTGGACCAATTGGCAGCCGGCTGGATCGCGGCGGCCTCATCCACGAAGAGGCCTGCGACCTGCGCCAGCAGGCCTTCGCGTTCGCCGATCTCAAAGCCGGTGTGCACCAGTTCGGCGCGGGCCTCATCGCTGCCCGCAGATTTTAGCGCGGCGCGCAGGCGCGCCAGCGCATCCATCAGCGGCTCGCCCCGCGCCAAGGCCGGTGCACCGTTGAGGTCCTGCGGCGAAAACGACGCCGAATCCAAAATGTCGTTCATCACAGAGACCGGCAGAACCCCGACGCGGAAGGCTTTCTCGGCCGCAGCGACGCGCAAGGGACGCGGCGTCGTAGCCGACGCCGCCGTGAGCAAACTCGCGGGCATTCCAAGGGCCATGGCCATGTCCGCCGTCATCGGCAGTTTCAGCCGTGCCGTCATCACGACATGGATAGAATCGGGGTAGCGAATGATTGTCGGCACCACGGGTTTTCCACTGGTCATCCCGTCGAGCAGCGTTAGAAACGCCGGATCGGCAATGCCCTGTTCGCCGATGACAGCACGCGTAAGATCGAGCGGTCCCGTATCGCCGGCGACCGCGTAACAAAAGGCACGCAGCTCCACCCAGAAGGATTCCGCGCTTTCCAAACGATGCGCGGTCAGATCGCTGCACACCTCCTTTTCACGCCCCGCATACAGCAAGGCATCCGTCTGAGTGCGCAAAATGTCGAAATTCATCGGCGCCTGGATACGAAGGGCGAGATCGGCGGCATCGTCGACATAGCCCCCCTCCAGCAATTTCGTGAGCCGCAATTGGTTGAACGAGACCGTGGCGCGCCCCGGCGGCGGCACGGCGGCGGTGAGCAGCACCTTGCGCATCAAAAGCCGTTGCGCCGCCGAAGGCGTGGCAGCGGGGACCGCCTGCAGCATGGTCACGATGGTGTCGCGGTCGCTTGCCTGCCAGGCCGCGGAGCCAAGCCCGCCATTCGCATTGTCGAGCGTACCGGCGACCGGCCCCTCCAGCGTGCCGAGATCGCCGACCTGGACGGCGGCCCCACGAAGCGGAATGCGCACGGGAGCTTGCATATCCTCGGGCGGCGGCGACGGTGCTCCCGCCATATCGGACGGCGTCGTCGGGGCCGGCATCGGCTCGGCGGGAAGCATCCGCGGTGCCCCAGCGTCCGCCGGCATGGGCGCATTCATGTCCTGACCAGATGCCCCGCCAGCGAAAAAGGCGAGCGCCAGCGCCACTGCCGCCGCCGACGTGCCCCGTGCGCGCAATTTCACTCGTCTTGACTGACTTCGCGACATGTCACTTCGGAAACCGGTTGTCCGGAATAACCTGCTCTATGGGATGCTTCGTCGGTCCAACGCTGGCGCCATAAAATGCCAGCGCGCCTGCGCCTATCGCCAACACTAACACGAAAGCGACCAGCAGCTTCCAGCCCATCTCTTGGCAATTCCTCTATTGTCGCCGTATGCGAACCGTCGATTCGTTTCAGAATCGCAAGTCTTTGTGGCGGAATTCGTATCGGCTGCGCAAGGGCGGCCGTCAGCTTTCACTAGCCGAGCAAACCCGAACCGGTGTAAGCCGAAGCCCATGCGCAGGCTGGACAAAACCCTGGTTCTGGTCGGCATGATGGGCGCCGGCAAAACGTCCGTCGGCCGCCGGCTGGCGAATGTCCTGGGGGTCGCCTTCCGCGATGCCGATGCCGAAATCGAGCTGGCGGCAGGATGTACCATCAATGAAATCTTCGAACGCTTCGGGGAACCGGCGTTCCGGGCGGGCGAACGCAAAGTGATCGCGCGTCTGCTGGGCGAGCCGCCCCATATATTGGCCACCGGCGGCGGGGCCTTCATGGACCCGGAAACGCGGGCACGGATCAAGGCGAATGCCATTTCGGTTTGGCTGAAGGCGCCTGTCGAGCTGCTGTTGGAGCGGGTGATCCGTAAGGATACTCGCCCGCTGCTGCGCAACACGGACAGGCGTGCCGCGCTAGAGCGCTTGCTGAAGGAGCGCGAGCCGATCTATGCCGAAGCCGATATCACCATCGAATCCGACGATGGTCCCCATGATACGGCCGTGAAAGGCATCATAGCGGCCTTGGACGCGCGCCGCGTCGGCGAGCACGAGGCCCAGCCATGAGTTTGACCGTACCGGTCGCGCTTGCCGAGCGCTCTTATGACATTCACATCGGCACCGGTTTGTTCGCCGGATGCGGCGCCCTGATCGCCGCGAAATTGGCCAAGTCTGCGCCCCGGCGCGTTCCCGTCGTCACTGACGAAACCGTGGCAGGGCTCTATTACAGCCGCATCGCCGAGAGCCTTGCGGGGGCCGGTCTGGCGGCAGCGCCCATCGTGCTGCCTCCCGGGGAGCAAACCAAAAGCTTTCACCATCTGGAACATTTGATCGACGCGCTTCTCAGCGCGAATGTGGAACGGGGTTCGCTGATCGTCGCGCTGGGCGGCGGCGTGATCGGCGATCTCACGGGCTTTGCGGCGGGCATTCTCAAGCGTGGCGTCGATTTCGTGCAGATGCCGACAACATTGCTCGCCCAAGTCGACTCATCGGTTGGCGGCAAGACGGCGATCAACACACCGCACGGGAAGAACCTCGTCGGTTTGTTCCACCAGCCGCGTCTCGTGATCGCCGACACCGAAGTGCTTGCGACATTGCCACGGCGGGAGCTGCTCGGCGGGTATGCCGAAATCGTCAAATACGGGCTTTTGGGCGATGCCGATTTCTTTTCCTGGCTCGAAAGATACGGCATCAAGGCGCTCGACGGCGACGGACCCGCCATCACCCACGCGGTGGCGCATTCCTGCGCGATGAAAGCGGCCATTGTCGCCCGCGACGAACGCGAGACGGGTGAGCGCGCGCTGCTCAATCTCGGCCACACCTTCGGCCACGGCTTGGAAGCGGCCACGAATTATTCGGCGCGCCTGATCCATGGCGAGGGCGTGGCGTTGGGGTGCGTGCTGGCGACCCGGCTTTCGGCAAAGCTCGGTTTCTCCACGCCGGTCGACGTGGCACGCGTCGAACGCCATTTCGCAAGCTGCGGACTGCCGACGCGAATCGATCAAATCGCCGGTTCGCGGCCGGAAGCGGATGAAGTGCTGGACCATATGCGCCACGACAAGAAGGCATCCAGCGGCCATATGACGTTCATCCTGATGCGCGGGATCGGCCATGCCTTCATCAGCTGCGACGTGCCCGAAGAGGCCGTCCGCGCCGTGCTTGCCGAAGGCTGAGCACTCTCATCGTATCGCGGCTATAGTTCGGCCCACACCACCGGATTCTAAAAGCCATGACGTTCAATCTTATTCTATCGCTCCTCGCCATCATCGCGCTTCTGGCGATTTCCGGTTTTTTCGCCGGTTCCGAGACCGCGCTGACCGCCGTTTCAAAAGCCCGCATGCACCATCTCGCAAACGAAGGGTCCTGGCGTGCGACGCAGGTCAATTATCTGATCGCCGACCGCGAAAGCCTGATCGGTGCGATCCTTCTCGCCAACACGTTCATCACCATTCTGGCTTCGGCGCTGGCCACCACGGTCTCGTTGGAAATTTTCGCCGAGGGCGGAGTGGTCATTGCAACCGTCGCAATGACGGCAATCATTTTGATCTTTGCGGAGGTCTTGCCGAAGACGCTGGCGATTGCGCGGACCGACCGCATGGCGCTGGCGGTGGCGGTGCCCTTGCGCTTTTTCGTTGTTCTGCTGGCACCCATCGTTTCGACCGTCCAATTTGTGGTCTGGCGGCTATTGCGCCTCTTCGGCCTTCGTCAAAGCGAAGGCGAGCCCGTCCTCACGGCCCAAGAGGAGATCCGTGGTGCTATCGAGATGCACCATCAGGCAGGCACCGTGGAGCGCGAGCACCGCGATATGCTCGGCGGCGTTCTGGATCTGGCCGAACTCAAGGTTTCCGATGTGATGGTGCATCGCAAGAACATGGAAATTCTCGACGGCAGCGCGAGCGCCGAAGAGATCGTCACGCGCGTTCTGTCTTCGGCGCATACGCGCTTTCCGATTTGGCGCGACGATCCCGAAAATATCGTGGGCGTCCTGCATGTGAAGGATCTGCTGCGCAACATGATGGAGCACCAGGGCTCGCTCTCACATATGGATCTCATGGCGCTCGCCTCCGAACCGTGGTTCGTGCCGGAGACGACCACACTCGAAGAACAATTGCAGGCTTTCCGTAGCCGCCGCGAACATTTCGGGCTCGTTGTCGATGAATATGGCGTGCTGCAGGGATTGGTCACGCTGGAAGACATATTGGAGATCATTTTCGGCAGCATTGCCGAAGAACACGACCAGCGCACCCCCGAAGGGATTCGTCCGCAGGCGGATGGTTCCTACAATGTCGATGGCTGGACGACGGTTCGCGATTTGAACCGCGAACTCGAATGGAACCTCCCCGATGATATCGCCACGACAATCGCCGGCCTCGTGATCCACGAGGCACGGGTGATTCCGGATGTCGGCCAGGCGTTCTCGTTCTTCGGATTCAAATTCGAAATTCTGCGGCGGCAGCGCAACCAGATCATGGCCCTGCGCATCACGCCTCCCAGGCGCGAACCCGCCGACGATACCGGCTAGCTGCGTGCCGCTTCTTCAGGTGTCAGTGTGGTCAGCGCCAACGCATGCAGGCCGGCCGCGATTTCATCGCTTGCCGCGGCATAGACCTTGCGCTGCCGTTCGAGGCGGCTGAGTCCCGCGAACGCGGCCGAGACGATGCGCACGCGAAAATGCGATTCCCCGCCCGCGCGCGCTCCCGAGTGCCCGGCATGGAGCGCGCTTTCATCCTGGATGATGAGTTCAACTGGGGCTAACGCGGCTTCCAATTTGCGGCGCAATATTTCGGCAACGGGTCGCGATGGGGTCATAACGCTAGCTCTAGATGCAAACGGCTGACTTCTGTCAAGCCTTTCGTTTTCTTGTCTTTTACGACTGGCACCCCATAATGAGATCATGAGTTCCGCCGCCTATCGTCCGCGTTTTGGTTACGACATCCGCATCAATGCCGAGCGGCCGCAGCCACGTGTCGCCAAACCGACCAAGCGCTGCGCCTCGCCCGGATGCGCAGCCCCCGGCGAAGTCAATGTGCCAAAATCCCGCCACAATCTCGATGACCGCCAATGGCTTTGCCGCGAACATCTGCGCGAACACAATGCGCATTGGGATTTTTTCGCCGGCATGAGCCATGAGGACATCCAGCGCTTCTGCCTGGATGCCATTACCGGCCACCGGCCGACCTGGCCGTTGGGCAAGCGGGCGGCGCCCACCCCCGAGGCAAGAAGCGATCCCAATCGAACAACCTATGCCAATTACCACTTCGAAGACGGGTTTGCCGTGTTCGAAGAGGCGGCGGAGCCAGCCGAGCCGCGCCGGAGGCTCCGGTTAACCAAGGGACAATTGGACGCGCTTGCGATCCTGAACCTTGAAGAAAACGCCAGCTTGCAGGAGATAAAAGCGCGGTATAAGGAACTCGTGAAACGCTTTCATCCCGACGCCAATGGCGGAAACCGGGGCACCGAAGAGCGGCTGAAGCAGGTCATCAAGGCCTACGGGCATCTCAGGGCGACAGGGCTCGCTTAGACCGCGCGAGCGGCCGCATCTCAGGGCTGGGGGCGTTGCCTGCTTGGCCCGTATCTATTCCTCTCACGCCTGAACAGATGGATTGCAGAATGCCGAACAATGGACTTGATCCCGCCTCCACGCCCGATATGACGGTCGATGTCCGCAACACGTTCGGTCTGGACGTGGCGATGAGCGTGCCGGCCTTCTCGAAGCCGAACGAATATGTGCCCGATCATGACGAGGCCTATCGCTTCGACCACGACACGACGCTCGCCATCCTCGCCGGGTTCGCCTTCAACCGCCGCGTGATGATCTGCGGCTATCACGGCACCGGCAAATAGACCCATGTCGAGCAGGTTGCCTC
>DATLVC010000148.1:0-19716 GCA_035577685.1 Micropepsaceae bacterium
CGTCGAGCTGCCAATGGACATAGAAAATCGGCGAATGCGTTTTGACCTTCGCCTTCGCGCCAAAGGCTTCACCCACCACCAGGCGCGCCCACAGCCCATCGCCTTCATAGGTCGGAAGGTCTTCGGCGCCGTGATGCGCGAAGGCCGGATCGGTTTCCTCATCAACGGCAGGAAGCGCCACCCAAGCCTGAATGCCATGCATGTGGTCGCCTTGCGCGCGCGCCTTTTCGAAGCGCTCGGAATGGGTGATGCCGCGTCCGGCCGTCATCCAATTGACCTCACCCGCGACGATGGCTTGCTCGGAACCCAAACTGTCGCGATGCATGATTTCGCCTTCGAACAGATAGGTCACGGTGGAAAGGCCGATATGGGGATGGGGGCGCACATCGACGGTGCGAGGAATGCCGGGCGGGAAATTCACTGGTCCCATATGGTCGAAGAATACGAACGGTCCAATCATTCGCCGCTGGGCAGAGGGAAGCACGCGCGCAACCTCGAAGCCGCCAAGATCTTTGCGCCGCGGTTCGATCACAGTTTCGATCATGGGAAATCCTATTCTACCCGTCCGAGCGTCAAGCACAGACAGGTTCGCGAAAGCACGAACAGGCTAGCATAGCTTCCCAGCCGAATTTTCCCACCTCGATGTGATAAGATGGCGGCTGGAATTGCGGATGGAACTTTGGAGGCGCACATGGAAAAGCTCATCGACGGTTTGCTTGGGCGTTACGAGAGCGGCGGCCTGTCGCGGCGTGACCTGATTGGTGCTTTGGCGGTGCTGGGCGCGACCGGCGCAAGCGCCTGGGCGGCGCCCGCCGGATTCGAGAGCAGCGCGCTCAACCACGTGTCCATCGTCGTCAGCGATCTGCAGCGCTCGATCGAATTCTACCAGCGCGTTTTCGGCTTGCCGCTGCAAAGCGAGAACAAGGCCGCCCAACTCGTTCAATTGAAGCTCGGCAAGAGTCATCTGTCGATCCGGCGCGGCGATGGGCCCAAGGGCGTGGATCATTTCGCCATCGGGATCGAGCACTTCAACAAGGACCAGGTGAGCGCCGATCTGAAGGCGCGGGGCGCAACGCCGCGGGAAACACCGGGCATAGGATTCCACGTGCTCGATCCGGACGGCTTCCCCGTCCAGCTCATCGCCAACGAAGCGGGCTGATCGCTACTTCCCGTCCAACAGCGAGCCGAATTTTTCGCGGGCCTTGCGCATCGTATCCGGTGAGGGCGTGTTCGACGGCGGGAATTGATCGCGCCAATGATAGGGCTTGCACGCATTGATGATGGCTACCGAGTGCGTCATATCGCCTTTGGCGCGCCGGTCCGGAGGCAACGCCGCGTCGGCCGGTGAATCCCAGGCGCCCTTCAGGAATTGGATTGATTCGGCGGGATCGGTGCGCATCACCATCGCCCACAGCAGATGGTCGAGATTGGTCGCATCCACGTCCTCATCCACTACCACGATATATTTTGACGCATAGGCCGAGCCGCCGCACTGCGCCGCGATGGTTCCGGCTTGCACCGCGTGACCCGGATAACGCTGTTTGATGGAAACGGCGTGGAACGAGCGCGCGCCGCCAATCTCGTGGCACCAGACCTGCTCCACGCCCGGAACGCCTGCACGGGTCATGTTCTCCTTGATGGTGGCTGAGCGCATCACCGCGCGATAACGCGCCATCTCGTCCGGCCCCGCTCCCATCGGGGGCACGCCCACCAGGATCGGATCGTTGCGGTGATAGATCGCGTGCACATCCAGCACCGGCCATGCTTTGGCGCCGCCGGCATAATGGCCGGTCCATTCGCCGAACGGCCCTTCGATGCGGGTGTTGCCCGGCTGGACATAGCCTTCCAGCACGATCTCGGCCTGGGCCGGAAAGGGCAGGCCGGTCACGCGGCCTGTGACCATCTTCATGGGTCGCCCGCGCAATCCGCCCACCACATCCAATTCGAACGTGCCATAGGGCACTTCCAACCCGCCATAGAAGAAGGACAAGGGATCGCCGCCCAGCACCATGACCACGGGCATCGGAAGACCGCGCTTCTGATATTTTTCGAGATGCTGCGCGCCATGATGGCCTGCCGCCATCACCAGCCCGACGGATTTAGCGTCGTGCACTTGCGCGCGATAGGCGCCGGCATTCAGCCAATTCTCCTCCGGATCGCGCGTGATGCTGAACGTGCCTGTGCCGATATAGCGGCCGCCGTCCTTCTCATGCCAAATGGGTGCGGGGAATTTCAGCACATCGACGGCATCGCCTGTCATGATGTTTTCGAGCACCGGACCGTCGGCCACGATCTCGTGTGGCACGATCTTCAGTTCGGCCAAATAGGCCTCGCGATAGGCGTCCGACAGCTCCCATTTCGTCAAGGAATCGGGAAAGCCCAGCGTCATGTTCCGGCGCGTGCCGGCGAACATGTTGAGCAGCAGGCGGAATCCCTTCGGGCAGCCCGGCACCTCGTCGAACACCACGCAGGGGCCGTTCTCGGCGCGCAGGATCGCCTCGGCGGCAAGGCCGATGTCCTCTTGCCAGGTCGCGCCCGTGACGCGGCGCACTTCGCCCAGCCGATCCGCGAGCGTTAGCCATTCCCGCAAATCGTCATAGGCGATGTGGGCAGCGAAGTTCTTCTGTGCGGTCATAGGGCGGGCTCTGGCGAAATCGGGCACGAATGTCGCATGGCACCTATGGGCCAACCAAGAGCCGGGTTTTTGCCGTGGCCACACGGTTTTCTTCCCGGTCGAAGACCCGGTATAGTGGACAAAACGAAACAGGAAACGCCCATGCCGACGAACTGGCCGAAGCAATGGATTGTCCTGGGCTTAACCGCCGGGGCCTTGATGCTGTCCGTTGCTGCCGGGCCGCTTTTTGCGGCCGCCAAGGATGCCGGGGCCGCGGATGAAGCCGCGCCCGATCTTTCGGGCCTTTGGGCGCGCACGGGCGAGCCCATGTTCGAGCCCATTCCCGGCGCCACGGAGGGCAAACCCGTCGCCCGCCTGGAGGTGAACAGCAAAGACGCCGAAGAGATCATGGCCGGCAATTGGGACAATCCCATTCTGCAGCCCTGGGCGCGGGACATCGTGAAGAAGAATGCCGACAGTGAGGTTGCGCTGAAGCATGTCTATCAGGCGGACGATTCCTGCTGGCCGGTGACTGTTCCGGCCATCCTCAACATGCGCGAGGCGGTGCAATTCCTGCAGAGCAAGGACCGGATCACCATCCTCTACCAGCGCGATCACCAGATCCGCCGCGTCTGGCTGAACCGCAAGCATTCGACAAAAGTGACGCCCTCTTGGTATGGGGAATCGGTCGGCCATTATGAAGGCGATACGCTGGTCGTCGACACCATCGGCGTGAAGGCTCATGCGATGTCGTTCGTCGATCCGTTCGGGACGCCCCACACCGACAAGTTGCATATCGTGGAACGCTACCGTCCGATCAAGGACGACAAGGGCAAAGGCGTCGCGGTCCAGATCCGTGTCGAGGACCCTGGCACATTCACCGGACCTTGGGTGGGGCAGTTGACCTATCGCCCGAACCGCGCGCCAGCGCTGGAAGAAGTCATCTGCGAGGAGAACAATGTCACCTTCGATGGCCAGACCTTCGGTCCGCTGCCGGAAGAAAAGCATCCGCAGTTTTGATCGTTAGGAAGAGGGGGGAACGACATGGCCAATAAGAATAGGATTTCGCGCCGTGATCTGATTAAAACGGGCGCCGTTGCGGGTGCGGCAGCCGCGGCGGGCGGGCTCGCAACGCCAGCCTCCGCTGCGCAAGCACAAGGCGTGCCCGCGCGCTGGGATCGCGAGGCCGATGTCGTAATTATCGGTTCGGGTGCGACCGGCATGCCGGCAGCGATCATCGCGCGCGAAGCTGGTTCTTCGGTCATCATCGTGGAAGCCGAACCCGACATTGGCGGCCACGCCATCTGTTCGGGCGCAAACATTCCGCTCGGCGGCGGCACCAGTATCCAGAAGAAAGCCGGTATCCAGGACAGCCCCGATCTTGTGTTTCGGGACCTGACCGATTGGTCGCTGACCGAGTCCAATGGCTATGCCGATTATCGCTTCAACGACCGCGAAATCATCCGCGCCTTCGCCGACAATTGCGCGCAGACCTTCGAGTTCCTGCTTCAGCACGGTGTCACCTTCGTCAACGACAAGCCCGACGGCCGCGCCGGCAGCGCCCATGGCAATTCGGTGCCGCGGCAGATGCATGTCTGGGCGGGCGACTGGCCGCAGGTGCAGACCGGCAAGCCCACGCCGACGGACGCTCGCGCCACCACGTCGAACGGCAACGGTCTGATGCGCCCGCTGGAAGCGGCGGCGCGCAAGGCCGGAGTCGAGATATTGCTCGAACACCGGATGACGGCGATCTATCGCGAACAGCCCAAAGCGGGTCGCGTGCTCGGGATTTCCGTCACCAACAACGGGCGGGCGCTGAACATCCGTGCACGGAAGGCTGTGATCATCGCGACCGGCGGGTCCTCCACCAATGTCAATTTCCGCCGCATGTTCGATACGCGTCTCACCGAAGAATATTGCGGCATCGCCGGAATGCCCTGGTCCCAGCAGGACGCAAGCGGAGAACTGGCCGCGATGGCGATCAATGCGTCGCTCTGGGGAACGGCCAATTACGCGCTAGAAATCGGCGACAACATCACCAAGCCCGGCAAGATCGGCTGCCAATATGGCTATGTGAATTTGACCTGGATGCCGGGAAGCCGCGTATTCGACAAAGCGGGCGCGTCGGGCTTGCGCGTTGGCGATTGGCAGAACGTCATTTGCGTCAACATGCTGGGTCAGCGTTTCTATGACGAAACCGGCGGCCAATATCCCGGCAATCGTTACAACACGGTGCAACCCTATTATCCGGTGAACCCCAAAAACGCGAAGAATGTGAAGTTCAATCCACCCAATTGGATTCCCGCCGCACTCGCCGGCATCGGCGATGGCAAGAATGGTGGCGGCCCAATTTGGGCGATTTTCGATGCAGACGCAGCCGCGCGCGAAAAATGGACGACAGAACCGCCCTGGGTCGATATCAAGAACGGGTTCTTCTTCAGCGCCGATACGCTCGGCGGCCTCGCGTCCAAAATTCAGATGAAATATCAGCGCGTGCCGATGCCGCCTGCCAATCTCGAGGCAACCGTCGCGCGCTACAATTCCTTCGTGGACAGCGGCACCGATGAGGATTTCGGCAAGGCGAAGCCGCTCTACAAGATCGCCAAGCCGCCGTTCTTTGCCGCCTGGTCGACTCCCGTCATTCACGATACGCGCGCGGGCCTACGCATCAATGCGAAGTGTCAGGTCGTCGACATGAACGGCGAAGTGATTCCGAATCTCTATAGTGGCGGCGAAACCGCGGGTGGTTTTTCTATGCATGGCCTCGCGCGCTGTCTGTGCCAGGGCTATATCGCTGGCCACAACGCCCATGCGGAGAAGCCGACGGCGTGACCGCCGCCGGCTTCGTAAACATCACCAGAATTGCGGAACGAGATAATAGGCGCCTACCGCGACCAGCGCCGCGGTGAAGACAAAGGTCAGCCACATCGTTTTCCGGCTACCCATTTTGCCGCCGAAGCCGCGGTCTTTCACTTCCGGCATTTCAGCCATAACAACCTCCAGGCGCTTTTCGCGCGCGTCGTGTATCGATTAGAGAATGCGACGGCGGAGCTATGGTTCCTCTCGCAATTGCGAAGCTGAAGGCATCGCCGATCACGCTTTCGGCGGTTCCTCACCATCGTAATAGCCAACCGGTTCGACACGCGTCAGGAACTTGACTGTGGCGGTTCTGAAATCGGCGTTTTTAATACCTGCCGCCCCCGCGACTTTTGCGGAATCCGGATATTCCACGAGATCGACTTCGCCAATGGTCGAGAAGGAAAGATAGCGCAGCTCGTTCTTAGAGGTGTTGACGATCTGGTGCGCTTCGGCTCCTGCCGGCGCAGCGATGAGCGAACCCGCGCGGATGGGCTTGCTTTCCTCGCCGATGCGGACCTCGCCCTCACCCGAGATCACATAGAACATTTCATGGATCACGTGATGGCGATGAAAGGGAAATGCACGCTTGCCCGCAGGCACAATGGTCAGGCTGCAACCGAGGCCGGTCGAACCGAGCAACGGGCCGGCGCGACCGACTTTTGCCACGAACGATCCGCCATTGCCCACATCGGCAAGAGGAATGTCATCAAGCTGAACAATGCGCGCATTGGCCATGGGGAATCTCCAACATGAGCGTCAGCAATTTAACGGCTGTTGTATGAGGGATGTTCCAGCGCCGTCACCATGGCCTTGAGGAAATTTGCGGCCTCCATCCCCGTCACTACGCGGTGATCGAAGGTGAGCGACAGCGGCAGCGTGCGGCGAACCGCCGGTTTGCCGTCACGGGCGACGACGTGCGGCTTGATGGTTCCGGCTCCGACAATGGCGACTTGCGGCGGCACGACAACCAGATTGGCGAAGCGCCCCGCGCCCGACACGCCGAAATTGGAAAGCGTGATGGTCGCGCCGCGCAATTCCTCGAGCGGAATCTGCCGTGCTTCCACGGCGCGCTTGAGGTTGTTAAGCCCCTTGCGCAAATCGGCGTCGTCGCGCGCCGCGACGTCGCGCATGACAGCCACGAACAATCCGTCGGGCGTGTTGATGGCCATGCCCACATCGATTGTTTCGATGACGCGCACGGTCTTGTCCGCGCCATTGTACCAGGCGTTGAGGATGGGCGAGACGCGGCACCCAGCGACAATGCTTTTGATGAGAGCCACGGTGATATCGCCGCCTTCGACCCAATCCTCGATATCGGCTTCGTCATAGACCGAGGCCGGCACGATCTCGGCGTGGGATTGCTCCATCTTCTGCGCCATGGCGCGGCGCACACCGTGGAGCGGCACGCCCGGGCCGGCGCTCGACATGGCGCTTGCAAAGCGCGTGACGTCCTCGACGGTGATTGCACCGTTGGTGCCGCTCGGCTCGATGCCCGCCAAATCCACGCCGAGCTTGCGGGCAAGCGCGCGCACTGCCGGCATCGCCCGCACGGCGGTGGCCGGCGCAGGCGCGCGTTCGGCGGATTGGCCTTTCGGCGGTTCCTCCGCCGGTACGGAACCGACCACGGTGCCTGTGTCTTTATGCGCACTCGCAGAATCGAAATCGATCAGCTTTGCGCCGATGGGCACAATGTCTCCGGCTGCGGCATGCAGCGTCACCACAGTGCCCGAATAGGGCGAGGGCACTTCGACGACGGCTTTGTCGGTTTCGACCGAGACCAGCGGCTGGTCGACAACCACATGATCACCCGGCGACACGTGCCAGGTGACGATTTCCGCTTCGCTTAGACCTTCGCCGAGATCGGGAAGATTGAATGTCTTCATTGGAAATTCACGACGCGGCGCGCCGCCTCCACAATGTCCGCTTCGCTCGGCATATAGATGCGTTCCAGCCGCAGCAACGGCACGACGGCGTCGGGCGCGGTGACGCGCTCGACGGGCGCCTGTAACGACAGAAGCCCGCGTTCGGCCACACGCGCGGCGATTTCCGCACCGACGCCGCAATTGCGCGGCGCTTCGTGCACGATCACCAGACGCCCGGTCTTTTCGACCGAGGCGAGAATGGTCTCGAAATCCAGCGGGCTGATTGTCGCCACATCAATCACCTCCGCGGAAATGCCTTCGGCCGCTAGCGCACCGGCGGCGGCCAGCGTTTCCTTCACCGCAGGTCCCCAGGTGACAAGCGTGACATCGCTGCCTTCGCGCAAAACAAAACAAACATCAAGCGGCAGGCCTTGGCCATTGTCCGCGACATCTTCTTTGCCGGCGCGATAAAGGCGCGTCGGTTCGAAGAACATAACTGGGTCGGGATCGGCGATGGCGGACAGCAGCAATCCATAGGCGCGCGCCGGCGAGGACGGAATCACCACGCGGATGCCGGGAATATGGGCAAACAAAGCTTCGGTGCTTTCCGAATGATGCTCCGGCGCATGGATGCCGGCCCCCATCGGCGCACGGAACACGAGTGGGCAGGCGAGCCGTCCGCGCGTGCGATTGCGCAGGCGGCCCGCATGATTGATCACCTGATCCAGCGCGGGATAGATGAAGCCCATGAATTGGAATTCGGTGACGGGACGGAAGCCCCGCGCGGCCAATCCGACCGACATGCCGGCGAGGACAGTTTCGGCGAGCGGCGTGTCCATGACTCGTTCCTCGCCGAACCGCTGCTGCAACCCTTCCGTGCCGCGGAAGACCCCGCCATTCACGCCGACGTCTTCGCCCAGCACGATGACGCGCGAATCATTCGCCATCGCGCGTGCCAGCGCCATGGTGATGGCTCCGATCATGGTGATTTCAGCCATGTCAGCGCCTCGCCATTTTTTCCCGCTGCCACTGCAGCGAGGCGGGCAGGGTTTCGAACAGATGGTCGAACATGGATTCCGGCTTCGGCGGTGGAATGGCGAGATATTCGGCGACCGCCCGATCCACTTTCTGGCGGCATTCGGCGATCAGCTGCTCCTCGTCCGCCTTCGTCCACCAATGCTGGTTCGCGAGATAGGCCCGCAGCCGCGCCAGGGGATCGAGCTTCCACGCGGCGCTCACCAGTTCTTCGCGGCGATAGCGTGAGGCATCGTCGGCGGTGGTGTGATCGCCCATGCGATAGGTGATGGCTTCAATAACACTGGCGCCCTCGCCGTTGCGGGCGCGCGCCATCGCCTCGTCCATGGCCGCGCGTACGGCAATGACATCGTTGCCGTCGACCTGCATCCCGGGAATGCCGCCGGCAATCGCCTTTTGCGCCAATGTTTCCGTGGCGGTCTGTTTTTCGCGCGGCATGGAGATCGCCCAATAATTGTTGATCACCAGGAAGACCACCGGCAACTTCCAGACCCCGGCGAGATTGATCGATTCATAGAAATCGCCTTTCGAGCTGGCGCCGTCTCCGAGCGCACACACGGCGCCCCGCTTTTCATGCCTCAGCTTGAACGCCGTCGCCACGCCCACGGCATGCGGCGCATGTCCCGCGATGGTCACCGCCACGGGAAAATCTTCCCGCGGTCCGGAATAGTCGGAGCCGCGTTCGTCGCCGCCCCAGAATTGCAGCAGCTCCGTCAGCGTCACGCCGCGCCAGATTTGGGCGGCCTGCTCGCGATAGGTGATAAACATCACATCTTCGGGGATCATGGCACTGGCATAGCCGACACCGACAGCTTCCTGTCCCGCGCAGGAGGGATAGGTGCCAAGCTGGCCGGTGCGCTGCAGCGCGATAGCCTTGGCATCGAAGATGCGCGTCAGCGTCATGGCGCGGTACAGCGCGATCATCGTGTCGCGATGCCGGGCAAAGGCGGGCGGCTCGCCGACAAGGGCGCCACTCGGATCGAGGCATTGCCGGTGGCGGATTTCAAATTCCGCCACGATCCGTTCGGCGCCGGTTAGGCGATGGTCGGGGGGTGTTTCATTTCCGTCGGATAGTGGTTTCATTTGTTCTCCGACCCGAGGCAGACACAAGAACCGTTTGTCATGGTTAGCGTTCCTTGGGTGATTGAAAAGACAATTCAGCTTGAAACCATTTGGCGCCAGGAGAGGGCGATATTGGCTTTGGAACCGGGTTCGCGGTGCAGCGCATCGGCGATGAAACGTCCGGTCTTGACCAGCAAATCGAGATCGACGCCGGTCTCGATGCCCATGCCATTCAGCATATAAAGGACATCCTCGCTCGCCGCATTGCCTGAGGCGCCGGGCGCGTAAGGGCAACCGCCCAATCCCGCCACAGAGGAGTCGACCACGGCGATGCCTTTTTCCAGCGCAGCCAGGATGTTGGCGAGCGCCTGCCCATAGGTGTCGTGGAAATGCACGGCCAGGGCTTCGCGCGGCAGCTGTTCGGAAACGGCATCCAGCATGATCTGCGTCCTGCGTGGGGTGCCGATTCCAATCGTATCGCCCAGCGAGATTTCATAGCAGCCGAGGGCGAGCAGCCGCGCTGCCACATGCGCGACGCGCGCCGGCGCGATCTCGCCCTCATAGGGGCAGCCGACCACGCAGGAAATATAGCCGCGCACTTTGACGTGATGCGTAGTGGCCGCGGCGCAGACGGGCGCAAACCGCTCGAGACTTTCTTCGATCGAGCAGTTGATGTTCTTCCGCGCAAAAGTCTCGGAAGCCGCGGTGAAAATCGCGATCTCTCGTGCACCTGCCGCCCGCGCGGCCTCGAAGCCCTTCAGGTTCGGTACCAAAACCGGATAGCTCACGCCGGGGACATGGTGGATGCGCGCAAGCACCTCCGCCGTGTCGGCCATCTGCGGCACCCATTTGGGCGACACGAAGCTGCCTGCTTCGATCACCTTCAGACCGGTTTCGCTCAGGCGGTTGATCAGTTCGACTTTGACGGCAGTGGCAAGGTTGGCGGACTCATTCTGCAGCCCATCGCGCGGACCGACCTCGACCATCTTGACTGATTTGGGAGCACGCACTTCCTATCCACCTGTCCGGTTAGGAACAAACGTCCAAAAATAAGAATATCACTATCTAACAGCGTTTTTTCGGCTGTTTCCTCTTGTTTACGTGCTAGTCTCGAAGGAAATTCACGCGAATGCCTCCAATTTGAGTGATATCCTCCATGGACAACCTGGACAGCTTCGACCTTAAGATTCTCAGTGCGTTACAGGACGACTCCCGGATCAGCATGATTGATCTCGCCGAACGGGTTGGTCTGTCGCCCACTCCTTGTACTCGCAGAATAAAGCGTCTTGAGAGCGAGGGTTACATTGACCGGTATGTCACCCTCCTTAACCCGGAAAAGCTCAGCGCCGGTCTGAGTGCTTTCGTGAATATCCGGCTGCGAAGCCAAACGAGTGACGCTTTCGACAGGTTCGATTCGGAAATCGCGCAGATGCCGGAGGTCGTGGGTTGCTACCTTCTCGCCGGAAGTTTTGACTACCTGTTGCAGGTTCGCGTCGCCGATGTTGATGCCTTTCGCGAATTCATGCGCAACCGTCTCACTGCGATGCAGGGCGTCACGGAAACGCAATCGAGCATAGTCCTTCAACAACTAAAGCACACAACTGCTATTCCTCTCCCACGCAATCATGCCTCCAGGCGATAGAGGAAAGATTATTATCCTCACATCCGGAAGACGCCGAATTTGGTCGGCGGAATCGGGGTCTGATTTACAATGCCGAGGCAGCGGCCCAGCACGTCGCGGGTATCGGTGGGCGCGATGATGCTATCGTCCCACAGCCGCGCGCTCGCGTAATAAGGGTGCCCCTGCGTCGCATATTGTTTGCGGATTTCATCGGCGCGGGCGCGCTCCTCGGCGTCGGGCTCGGTTCTTCCCGGCTCGCGTTTGATGCGCGAGAGCACCTGTGCCGCCTGTTCACCGCCCATCACCGAAATGCGCGCATTCGGCCACATGAAAAGGAAGCGCGGGCCATAGGCGCGCCCGCACATGGCATAATTGCCGGCACCGAAACTGCCGCCGATGATGATGGTGATTTTCGGAACGGCAGCATTGGCGACTGCCATCACCATTTTCGCACCATGCTTGGCGATGCCTTCGGCTTCGGCCTTGCGCCCGACCATGAACCCGCTGGTGTTTTGAAGAAAGATCAGCGGCACGCCGCGCTGGCAGCACAGTTCGATAAAGTGCGTCGCCTTCAACGCCGCTTCCGACAAAAGGATGCCGTTATTGGCGATGACGCCCACTGGATAGCCATGGAGATGAGCAAAACCGCAGACCAGCGTGGTGCCGTAAAGCGGCTTGAATTCGTCGAACTCGCTTCCATCCACGATGCGCGCGATAACTTCGCGCACATCATAGATCCAGCGCGGATCGGCGGGCACGATGCCGGCGATCTCTTGGGCGTCGTAACGCGGCGGCTTTGACTCGCGCGGCGCGGATTGCGCGAGACCGAGGCTGCGAATGATACCCCGAACCTGGCGCATGGCATCGGCGTCGTCCTTGGCTACGTGATCGACCACGCCGGAGAGCCGCGCATGGGTATCCGCGCCGCCCAATTCTTCCGCCGTGACGGTTTCGCCGGTCGCGGCTTTCACCAGCGGCGGCCCGGCGAGGAAGATGGTGCCTTGACCTTTGACGATGATGCTTTCCTCGCACATGGCCGGGATATAGGCCCCGCCGGCGGTGCATGAGCCGAGCACGGCGGCCACTTGCGGAATGCCGGCGGCCGACAGCTGCGCCTGATTGTAGAAGATGCGCCCGAAATGATCGCGGCCGGGGAAGACCTGATCCTGCAAGGGCAGGAAGGCCCCGCCCGAATCCACCAGATAGATGATGGGAAGACGGTTCTCGAGCGCGATCTCCTGTGCCCGCAAATGCTTTGTCACGGTCAGTGGATAATAGGTGCCGCCCTTCACCGTCGCGTCGTTGGCGACGATGACGCATTCGCGCCCCGCGATGCTGCCGATTCCGGTAATCAACCCCGCGGCCGGAACGGCATCGTCATAGACGCCGTAGGCGGCAAAAGCCGACAGTTCCAGCAAATCCGCGCCCTTGTCGAGAAGCGCCTCCACCCGCGCCCGCGGCAACAGCTTGCCGCGCTCGGTGTGACGGTTGCGCGCGCCTTCCCCGCCGCCCAGGCGAATCTCCGCGAGCTTCGCATTCAAATCGGCCACAGCCGCGTCCATGATCTGTGCATTGGCGGCGAAGTCTTTGGCGGCCGGATCGACGCGGGTGTTGAGAACGGCCATCAGATCAATTCCACGGCCATGGCTGTCGCCTCGCCGCCGCCGATGCACAGGCTGGCGATGCCGCGCTTCAAATCCTTCTCCCGAAGCGCATTCAGGAGCGTGACGACAATGCGCGCGCCTGAGGCGCCGATGGGGTGGCCCAAGGCGCAAGCGCCGCCGTGCACATTCACTTTCTCATGCGGGATGCTGAGATCGTGCATGGTGGCCAGCGTCACCACCGCGAAAGCCTCGTTGATTTCGTAGAGATCGACATCGTCGGGATTCCAGCCGATCTTCTCCCGCAGTTTTTCGATCGCGCCTATCGGTGCGGTGGTGAAAAGCGCGGGCGCTTGCGCATGGCTGGCATGGCCCACGATGCGCGCAATCGGCGTGACGCTGCGACGGTCGGCCTCGGCTTCGGTCATCAGGACAAGAGCGGCCGCGCCGTCGGATATGCCGCTCGAATTGGCCGGCGTCACCGTGCCGCCGTCGCGAAAGGCGGGTTTCAAGCGTTGGATTTTTGCGGGGTCGGCGCGGGTGGGGAGTTCGTCTTCGGTGATTTCCGCATCGCCGACACGCACCCCGATGATTTCGCGGGCGAAAATCCCTTCGGCTGCCGCATGCTTAGCACGTTTCAGCGATTCCAGCGCAAATTCATCCTGCGCGGCCCGTGTGAACTGATAGGCCTCGGCGGTGTCTTCGGCGAATTTTCCCATCAAGGTGCCGCGCTGATAAGCGTCCTCCAGCCCGTCCAGGAACATGTGGTCGTAGACCGCGTCATGACCCAGGCGATACCCACCGCGCGCCTTCTTCAGAAGATAGGGCGCATTCGTCATGCTCTCCATGCCGCCGGCGACAACCACATTCGCGCTGCCGGCAAGGATGGCATCGTGGCCGAGCATGGCGGCCTTCATGCCGGAGCCGCAGACCTTGTTCACGGTCGTGCATCCCACCCGGTGCGGAATTCCGGCAGCGATGGAAGCTTGCCGTGCTGGCGCCTGGCCGAGACCCGCCGGCAGCACACAGCCCATGAAGACTTCATCGGGCGCATCGGTATCCAAATGCGCGCGCTCCAGCGCGGCTCCGATCGCAATCGCGCCGAGCGCGGGGGCGGCTTGCGACTTGAACTGTCCCTGAAGCGAACCGATCGGCGTGCGCGCGGCGCCCACAATCACGACAATTTCTGCTGGCATTATTCGCGTCCTTCAAATAGCTCGCGCCCGATCAGCATGCGCCTGATTTCCGATGTGCCGGCGCCGATCTCGTAAAGCTTGGCGTCGCGCAACAGGCGCCCCGCCGGCATCTCATTGACATAGCCCATGCCGCCCAAAGCCTGGATCGCCTGCAGCGCCATCTGGGTGGCGCGTTCCGCCGTATAGAGGATCACGCCAGCAGCATCCTTGCGCATGACCGCTCCGTCGTCGCAATTGCGCGCCACCGCATAGACATAGGCCCGACAGGCGTTCAGGGTCGTATCCATATCGGCGAGCTTGCCCTGCATCAGTTCGAATTCGCCGATCGGCTGGCCGAATTGCTTGCGCTGGCGTACATAGGGCAAGACCAGATCGAGACAGGCCTGCATGATCCCCACGGGGCCCGCAGATAGCACCACGCGCTCATAGTCGAGGCCGGACATCAGCACCCGCAAGCCTTGATCGACGCCACCGAGCACATTCTCCACGGGCACTTCGCAATTCTGAAAGATAAGTTCGCCCGTGTCGGACCCGCGCATACCAAGCTTGTCGAGCTTCTGTGCAGTGGAAAAGCCCGTGAAGCTGCGTTCGATCAGGAATGCGGTAATGCCGCGCTTTTCTTTCGGATCGCCGGTCTTGGCGTAGACGATGATGAAATCCGCTACCGGCCCGTTGGTGATCCACATCTTGGTGCCGTTGAGGATATAGCGCCCGCCCTTCAATTCCGCCCGCGTCGTCATGGCGAGCACGTCCGACCCCGCCCCCGGTTCGCTCATGGCAAGCGCCGCGATCCATTCCCCCGACAACAGGCGCGGAAGATATTTGCGCTTCTGTGCGTCTGTGCCGAAGCGGAACAGATGATTGATGCAGAGGGTCGCGTGCACGCCGTAGCTCAAGCCGACCGAGGCCGAAGCGCGGCTGATTTCCTCCACCGCGACCACCTGTTCGACATAGCCCATGGCGGCACCGCCATAATCTTCCGACACCGTCACGCCGAAGAGCCCCAGCTCGCCGAGCTTGGGCCACAAATCGCGCGGGAATGTGTTGTCACGGTCGATGGCTTCGGCCCGCGGCGCGATATGATTGGCCGCGAAGGCGCGCACGGTCTGGCGCAGCAGGTCTGCCGTCTCACCCAGCGCGAAATCCAAGGGCGATTCTCCCTGCGCCGCGGCTTTCTCGGGCCGTGGCGGCGCAATGATAGGGCTTAAATTGCGCCGTTAGAATGTCGGAAAATTCGGCGAATCACGACCACGCTTCGTGAGTGCCCCCTCGTCATGCGAAAAAGCCCGGCCGCGTTAGCCCCCGCGGCCGAGCAATTTCAAAATCGAATAACCCGGGCTAGCGCCCGTGGATATTGATTATTAATCGTCTGCGCCGGTCCGCTGGGAACGGCCGGGTTGCTGTTGACCGGATTGCTGACCGGACTTGCCACCCTGGTTCTGCTGCCCTTGGTTGGCCTGACCCTGACCGCTTTGGCCCTGTTGCTTGCCTTGGCCTTGCTGGCCCTGTTGGCCCGTTTGACCCTGTTGGCCAGACGGCCGATTCATATTGTCGGTTCCCATGGAAATTTCCTCAGAGTTGGTGAAGCCTCACCCCCCATGATTAAACTCGGCTTCCTCGCAAATCGTTCCGTGTTGCACCGCACCCTGCACACGACACAATCGGTTAATGTATCAAGGGCTTGCGAAAGCACGGCGAAGTGGCGAATGCTAGTGAAAACGAGGGAAAATAAGGCATTGGAGTTGGGTTTGAAGACGTCGTCTCGGCCGGATGCAATGCAATGGACCTGTTGGCATGCCTGATCTGGCGGGGCGAAAAATTTCCTATCTCGGTTATACGGGCCCGATCGATTCGAACGGCGTCGGGCGCATCGCAGCCGCGCTTAACACGGCCGTGAACAATAGTTTTGACGAGGCGCAGCTGTGTTTTAGTTCACTCGGCGGTTATGTCTCGGACGGGATTTACCTGTACAATCACATCCGCGCGCTGCCCATCGACGTGGTCATCCACAATACAGGCAGCGTCAGCTCTATCGCGGTGACGGTCTTCGTTGCCGGACATGAGCGGTATTGTTCGCCGCACGCGATGTTCATGATTCATCCGACCGTAATGCCCCCGCAGGAGGGCATGACGTCCGAGCGCCTGCAAAGCTCGCTGAATGCCGCCCTTGCGGACGACACGCGCACAGAAAATATATTGCGCGAACGCGCCGCCATCCCGGAAGAAATATTGGTCGCCCGCCGCTTCAAGGATGTCTACATCACGCCGAAGGAAGCCGTGATCTATGGCCTGGTGCATGGGGTGAAAGATTTCTCGCTGCCCAAGGGCCACCAGATCATCGAAATCTAAGAACTCTCGCTGACCTCTTTCTTCTGGCGCATTTCCAGCGCCATGGCGAGGCGATCGAAATACTCCGCCATTTGATTTCGCCACACGCGTTCATCGGGTGTGCCGAGCTGGGCAAAGTCCCTGTACCACTGCGCTCGGGCCCGCAAATTTTCGAGTTCGGTCGACATGGGCATATGGCTATCATCGCCACCGGCCGGATACCTTGATGTGGATCAAAAGCGTTCTAACGGCGGCGATTGACGGGTTTTCCGGCGAAAATCCATCTGTTCGCAGCCTTCCCCACCGGATAGATTCCCCTGCAACGACGCGGAGGCAGCGCAGCGCCCCGATTCGAGCTTGGGGAGGCAAAACATGGCGAAAAAGCGCTTACCACCGGCTGCAGCGGAGCCGGAAATCGTCGCCGGTAACGGGTTGCTGCACCGGCGTGCGCTTTTGGGACGCGGTATCCTGATCGCGGGGGCGGCGGCAACGGGGCTGGCCGCATGCGCAACAAACGCGGCTGCCGAGCCGCTCACCGAAGGGCCGTGGAGCCTGAAGGTGGGAAGCGTGATCCCGCCCTATCAGACGCCGTCGCGCTTCGAAGCCCATGTGGTGCGCACCCAGGACAATCCCGACGGCGTGCCGCGCAATAGCCGCGCCCGCACCCCGCATCATCTGCTCAAAGGCATCATCACGCCGAACGGCCTGCACTTCACCATCTGCCATGGCGGCGTCCCCGACATCGATCCTGCGCAGCATCGCCTTGCCATCCACGGCTTGGTGAAGCGCCCGTTGGTGTGGAATCTGGAAGACCTCGAGCGCTATCCCATGGTGTCGCGCATCGGCTTTGTCGAATGCGGCGGCAATTCCGCGCCGCTGTTTTCCAACGAGCCGTTGCAGGAGAACGTCCAGGCCCTTCACGGGCTCTCCTCATGCTCGGAATGGTCGGGCGTGATGCTCTCCACGCTGCTCGAAGAAACCGGCATCGATCCGAAAGCCAAATGGATGATCGCCGAAGGTGCCGATTCCCCGCGTCTGTCGCGCAGCGTGCCTGTGGCCAAGGGTTTGGACGATGCCATGATCGCGCTGTACCAGAATGGCGAGCGTATCCAGCCGGGGCAGGGCTATCCCATGCGGCTGTGGCTGCCCGGCTATGAAGGCAATATGAACGTAAAATATGTGCGCCGGATCAAGCTGACCGAACAACCGGCGATGAGCTATTATGAATCGCGCACCTATTCGCAGATATTGCCCAACGGCAAAGCCTATCGCTTCTATTTTCTGCAGGAGGTGAAGAGCTTCATCACCAGCCCGTCTCATGGGCTGCACCTGAAAGGGCCCGGCATCTACGAAATCACCGGCGTCGCCTATTCCGGCACGGGACGAATCCGCAAAGTGCTGATCTCGGCCGATGGCGGTCAGAGTTGGGGCGAAGCGGCACTGCAAGACCCGGTGCTGCCCAAGGCGTTCACGCGCTTCCGCATGGCGTGGAAATGGAATGGCGGGCCGGCCATCCTGCAAAGCCGCGCCTTCGATGAGAGTGGTACGTTTCAACCGACGCGCGCGCAATTTACGGCGCTGCGCGGACAGACGTCGAAGCCGCCCGCGGTTACGGATTTTCCCAGCCAGCATTTCAACGCCATCACCAGCTGGGGTGTGAATGCGAAGGGGGAGGTGACCCATGTCTATGCCTAGGCTTCCTCTGCTGGCCGGTGTTGCCGGTTTCGGTTTTGTAGCGGTGACCGCCGCCGCTGAAACGCCCAATCTGGGAAAACCGCTTTCGCCCGCGGACATTGCCCCCTGGGACATCACCATCATGCCCGATGGCACGGGCCTTCCGGCCGGCAGCGGTACGCCCGCGCAAGGTGCGCCGATTTTTGCCGCCAAGTGTTCGGCCTGCCATGGCGACAAGGGCACCGGCGGAATCGCGGCGCCGGTGACACCATATGCCCCGAAGGCGACACTCGACGGCGGCAAAACCATTGCGAATTTCTGGCCCTACGCGACGACGATCTTTGATTTCGTCCGCCGCGCGATGCCGTACAATGCGCCCCATTCGCTGAAGGACGACGAGGTCTACGCTCTCACGGCCTATCTGCTGAACCTGAACAGACTGATCGGCGACAATGACGTGATGAACAAAGACACCCTGCCGAAAGTGAAGATGCCGAATCGGGACAATTTCATCATCCGATTCCCCGAAAGGATTTGACACTCACTCACAATCGCCTGACCGCAACCAAGACCCAGAGGTGCCCGATGAAACTGTCACGGCGTGAGACGATCCAATCCGCAACCGCTATCGCCGCGCTGTCCGTGGCGGCGATCCGCGCAACCCCAGCGGCCGCGCAAGGCGCCGCTCCGCAACCCGACACGCTGGCGGAAGCGCGCCTTCGCACCATCGCCGATCTACCGCTCAAACCCGATGGTTCGGCGGTCGAATATAGCGAAGCCGAGACGGGCCCGATCGACGGCGTTCTGTGGAAGGGCAAGGCGACGCCGGACATCGAATTCGATTATCGCAAGATGAAGGTGAAGGTGGACGGTCGCGGCACGTCGAAGTTGTCCGGCACGCTCAGCTTTTCAGATCTCGAGAAATTGCCACGTCATACGCAGATCACGCTGCTGCAATGCGGCGCACCGAAACCGCACGGCATCGTCAAATGGACCGGCGTGCGCTTCTCTGATTTCGCCGCATCCGTTGGTGCGCAGAGCTTCGCCAATTATGCGCGGCTGACAGCCTCGGACGATTATTATCTCGACGAGGACATGAAGATTTTGATGCATCCGCAGGTGATGCTCGCCTGGATGGCGAACGACAAGCCGCTGCCGCCCGAACATGGCGCGCCGATGCGTCTGGTGGTGCCGTTCCGCTATGGCGCGCGCAGCGTGAAGGCGATCACGTCTATTCAGTTCACCGCGACGTCTTTTCCGCCGCAGAAGGCTTGGCCGGCCTAACAGGCCGCGCAAACCAAGGGAGGAATATCATGCGCCACGCACATGCCGTGAAATATGCGGTCGGATTTGCCATCGTCACGGCGATAGCAATGACCGGCGAAGGTTTCGCGCAAGTCACGCCCGATCCGAACAGCGCACCTCAGACCTATCGTGAAGACCCCGGTTGGGCGAAACTGTCGGAAGGCCGCAAATGGGGTGCGGTGTCGGCGGTCGACATCGACCGCGACGGCAAGAGCGTGTGGGTGTTCGACCGTTGTGAGACAGCGGACGATTGTTCTGCCTCCAATCTCGATCCGATCCAGAAATTCGATGCCTCCGGCAAGCTTGTCTTCAGCTTCGGCAAAGGCATGTTCAATTATCCCCACGGCATCTACATCGATGCCGGGGACAATATCTGGGTCTCGGATGGCCGTGTCGTCAAGAACAACGGCAAGGGCCAAACTGTCATGAAATTCTCGCCGCAGGGAAAATTGCTGATGACCCTGGGCACGCCCGGCGTTCCGGGCAATGATGCGACCCATTTCAATGCCCCGTCCGATATTCTGGTCGCGCCCAATGGCGACATCTTCGTGGCCGATGG
>DATLVC010000149.1:0-5875 GCA_035577685.1 Micropepsaceae bacterium
GTACTTAGTCCCAACATTCTCTGCAGGCGGCAAACCGAAAAGGATGTGCGGTCCAACGTAGGACAGATTCACTAGGAGCCCAGGGTGGTCACCTACCGGACGGACGAGGCTATCACGTCCGCTTGGGTGCCCCGAGACGACCCGAGCGAACATCCGGGGCTTCTTCTGTTTTCTACCGCGAATTCCAAGGTGCGGCTTCGCTAAGGCGTACATGCCATTTATAATCTTCGTTTCGAGGCATGACGTTTCTTTTTGGCAATCAGGGCAACTTGCTTCCTTTAGAACGATGGTCCCGCGCAGACCCTTCGGAATGATATGTTCCTCAGTGAGGTCACCTCGCGGTAACATCGCGGGGCAGTAGATGCACTGTTCAAGTTCAGAGGTCACAATAAGCGCAAAGCTCGATGAAGAGCTGAGCCAACGTCTGTAAAGGATTTTGCACGGTGCATTTCAAGGCCCGATCCCGATAAAGGATATCCCAAAGCGAGGTAGTGAGTAAGAAGGTCTTTGATTTAACGAGGTTGATAATAGGTTAGCCGCTTGCCTTCGCGGCAAGGCACCGTAAGCGCTGTCGGATATGGATGTCGCTGGTGTTCTTTGTGCGCGCCTATATTCGCAATCGCTGCCCATAGGCTGCGTTCGAGAAATCAAAAACTCACCATGGCCGGCCTTCGAGCTGGCCAGCCAGTCAGTCCGCGTCCGCGGGCTGAGAGACTCCGTTTGATTCATTCGCCGCGTGGACCCGCGGCAGCTGGGTGGCCGGGTCAAGCCCGGCCATGGTGAAATGAGATGTGTGGGTTTGATCCACTCGCAGTGCAGACGCACGACGGCCGAGTGGCTACGCCGCGCAAGCGACACGTAGAAACGAAGACGAAAAAGTGGAGGCTCGCCGAAGCGAGCCAACGCAAATAGCGAAATCTATTTCTTCTTCGGCTTCGCTTTAGCCCGCGGCTTCGTCGTTTCGCGGAACGTTGTGGCGGGGCTCTTTTTCAAAGCCGCCTTGGTGACGAATTTTCCGGTTTTGGCGCTCTTGTTCACGGTACGCGGTGCCATATTGACCTCCGATAGAGCCTTGCGTGGCGACGTCAATATCGATGAGCGTATGCGTAATAACATCCGAACGGAAAAATGCGCGCGTCGCCGCAAGGCTTGGTTGTGAAAAAACCGAATCACGCGCAAGCGATTCGATTTTTTCATTTTAGGGCAATGGCAACGCGATACCGAATCCGGTGTTTCTCGTTTGTGCTCACAGCGCGCGATTGTCGTGTCGCCGGTGAATTGGCGGGAGATGGATCATGCAGCCCATCATCGTTTCGGATTCATTCCCACTGGCCGCGAAGATCGTCATCGCCGTCATTGTGATTGTGTCGCTGGTTTTCTCGCTGCGCGCCTATATCCGCAACCGGCGCCCATAGGTGGCGGCCGATGAATTCAAAATCTCACCATGGCCGGCCTCCGAGCCGGCCAACCAGTCAGCCCGCGTCTGCGGGCTGAAAGACTCTTTTTGATTCATTCGCCGTGCGGACGCACGGCGGCTGGGTGGCCGGGTCAAGCCCGGCCATGGTGAAATGAGGTGCGTATGTTTAATTCATTCGCCGTGTGGACACGCGGCGGCTGGGTGGCCGGGCATCCTTCAAATAAGACATCCTTCGACAAGCTCAGGATGAGGCCCGGCCATGGTGAAATGGATTGAATAATGCGAAAAAATCCCCCTCACCCGGCGCGCCAATGGCACGCTAACGCGCGCGCCGCGCCGCCCTCTCCCTCGTTGGGGAGAGGGAAATAGGAATGCATATGATGCCAGCGACGCTGAGAGACGCGGTGCGGATCGTTGCGATCCTCAACCTCGCTTATTTCGGGATCGAGTGTGCGGTCGCGCTCACCATCGGATCGGTGTCGCTGTTCGCGGACTCCATCGACTTCCTCGAAGACGCGTCGATCAATCTGCTCATCCTGCTCGCGCTGACCTGGAGCGCGCCCCGACGCGCGCATCTCGGCATGGCGCTCGCCGGCATTCTGTTGCTGCCTAGTCTGGCGACGCTGTGGATGGCGTGGCAGAAATTCGTGGTGCCTTTCCCGCCCGCGCCCCTTCCGATGAGCGCGACGGGCCTGGGCGCGCTGGCCGTCAATGTCAGTTGCGCTTTCATGTTGGCGCGGTTCCGGACCCACGGCGGCAGCCTCTCCCATGCCGCGTTCCTGTCGGCGCGCAACGATGCGTTTGCCAATCTCGCGATCCTGGCGGCGGCCGGAATCACGGCGCTCTATCCCTCCGGCTGGCCGGACCTGATCGTGGGGGCAGGGATCGCCGTTCTCAACGCGGACGCCGCACGCGAGGTCTATAGTGCGGCTCGGACGGAACACGCCGAAGCCCATTCGTAAGAGCCGAAAGTGTGTCCGATGCGTTGTAGAGCGGGCGCATCGTTGCCGAGCGGCACGGAGCGGGGAGATTTGATGGGACGGGCGGTCAAAGCGGGGCTGGTCTATTTCGCGATCGTGTTCGTGGCCGGATTCGCGTTGGGCGCGGTGCGCATTCTCTATGTCGTGCCCCATCTGGGGGCGACCGGCGCGGTGCTGATCGAATTGCCGGTGATGCTGGTGATTTCCTGGATCGCGTGCGGCGTAGTGGTGCGGCGGTTCGCGATTCCCCAGCATATGGGCCATCGCCTGACGATGGGCACGGTGGCGTTCGTGCTGTTGATGCTGGCGGAACTCGCACTGGCGCGGGTGGCGTTCGGGCTGTCGCCGGAGCAATTCGTCAACGCGTTCGCCACGCCCAATGGCGCGATCGGCCTCGTGGGCCAGATCGCGTTCGCGCTGTTCCCGCTGATGCACGTCTAGGCGTTAGGCCGCGGTGCCGCCCACGGTGAGCCCGTCGATGCGCAAGGTCGGTTGACCCACGCCCACCGGTACGCTCTGGCCGGCCTTGCCGCAGGTGCCGATTCCCGTGTCGAGCTTCATGTCGTTGCCGATCATCGAGACGCGCGTCATCGCCTCTGGGCCGTTGCCGATGAGGGTGGCGCCCTTGATCGGCACGCCGATCTTGCCGTCCTCGATGCGATAGGCCTCGGTGCAGGAGAAAACGAATTTGCCCGATGTGATGTCGACCTGGCCGCCCCCGAATTGCACCGCATAGATGCCGTTCTTGACGGAAGCCATGATTTCCTCGGGCGCGCGGTCGCCGCCGAGCATGTAGGTGTTGGTCATGCGTGGCATCACCTGGCTCGCGAAGGATTCGCGCCGCCCATTGCCGGTGGGAGCCACACCCATCAGCCGCGCATTCATGCGGTCCTGCATGAAGCCCTTGAGGATGCCATCCTCGATCAGCACCGTGCGCGAGGTCGGCGTGCCCTCATCGTCGATGGTGAGCGAGCCGCGGCGCTCGGCGATGGTGCCGTCATCGACCACGGTCACGCCGGGCGAGGCGACACGTTGCCCGAGCAGGCCCGCGAAGGCGGATGTCTTCTTGCGGTTGAAATCCCCTTCCAGCCCGTGGCCCACCGCTTCATGCAGCAGGATGCCCGGCCAGCCCGGTCCCAAGACGACGCTCATTTCGCCGGCCGGGGCAGGGACAGAGCGCAGATTCACCAGCGCGCCGCGCAGGGCCTCGTCCACGCCGGCCCGCCAATAATCGGGCGCGATATAATCGGTGTAGGCGCGCCGCCCGCCGCCGCCATAATAGCCGGTCTCCTGGCGGCCGTTCTCTTCCACCACCACCGAGATCGAAATCCGCACCAAGGGGCGCACGTCGCGATAGGATTCGCCGCCAGGGCGCATGATCTCGACCACTTGCCATTCGCCGGCCAGCGAGCAGGAGACCTGCTTGACGCGCGGGTCTTTCGATCGCGCATAGGCGTCGATTTCCGCCATCAATTTCACTTTGACGTCAAAACTGGCCGAATCGAGCGGGCTGTTGTCGGTGTAAAGATGAATATTGGTGCGCGCGGGTGCGGCTGCGAGATCGCCCGCATGGCCAAGCTTGACCACGCTGACCGCTTCGGCCGCACGCGCAATGGCGGCTTCCGACAGCTCCGAGGCGTGGGCATAACCGGTCGCTTCGCCCGCCACTGCCCGCAGGCCAAAGCCCTGGGTGGTGTCATAGGTCGCGGCCTTCAGCCGGCCGTCATCGAAGGAAAAGCTCTCGGTCTGGCGATATTCCAGATACAGCTCCCCATCGTCGGCCTTGTGCAGGGTGTTGTCGACGAGGTTCTGGACACGCCGTCTTTCCATGCCGGTCTGGGTGAAAAACAGGTCTTCGTGGCTGGTCATGGGCTTTGCTCTTTGTTTGCGCCGCAACAAAAACGCCGGCTCGGTTCAACCTATATAAGCGCGCGCCGCCCGCCCGTCACCTGGCGCGAAAAAACGCAAGAATGGCAAGCGCCGACAGGGGATAACGGCCCTGCGTGGCATCTGGTCGCAATGACTTAGCCCACCCGCACCGACTAAATCGCAACCGCGAATCTTCTGCGCGAGCCGGATAGGGGAGGGAGAGCCCCATCCGCAGGCGGCAAGTCCATATGAGGGGCCTCATGATCCGAAAATTCGGCGCGTTCTCGGCGTTGCTCACCACGGCGATGCTGTTCTTTGCCGTCTCCGCGCAGGCGCAGCCGGTGCCGTGGCAAATGGGATTGCAGCCTGCTGCCGACGAACGCATGAGTGACATCATCGGGCTGCACACTTTCGTTCTCTACATCATCACGATCGTGTGCTTGTTCGTGCTGGCGCTGCTCGTCTGGATCATGCTGCGCTTCAACGCCAAGGCCAATCCGACGCCGTCGGCCACCACGCACAATACGCTGCTGGAAGTTCTCTGGACGGTGGTGCCGGTGCTGATCCTGGTGGCCATCGCCATTCCCTCGTTCCGCCTGTTGTATTTCGAGGACGTGATCCCGCCCGCCGACATGACGGTCAAAGCCATCGGCAAGCAGTGGTTCTGGACCTATGAATATCCGGACAACGGCAATTTCACTTTCGATGCGCAGATCGTTCCGGACCGGCGCTCGCAGCCGGCGGTTCCCGATGGTCCGCCGCGCATGCTGGGCACGACCAATCATGTGGTCGTGCCGGTCGGCAAAACGGTCCGCCTGATCACCACGGGCGCCGATGTCATCCATTCCTGGGCCATTCCCGCGTTCGGCGTGAAGATTGACGCCGTGCCGGGCCGCATCAACCAGAGCTGGTTCAAGGCGGAGAAGGAAGGCACCTTCTACGGTCAGTGCTCCGAACTCTGCGGCGCGCGCCACGCCTACATGCCCATCACGGTCGATGTCGTAAGCCAGGAAAAGTTCGACATGTGGGTCGCCGAAGCAAAAACCAAATTCGCCTCCGTCGACGCGCCCACGCGCGTCGCGGCGGCCCATTAACGGAAGCGAGGGTAGCGCCATGGCAGGTGCACACGATACTCACGGTGCGGCGGCCCATGCGGGCCACGAAGCACATCCCCATGGCTGGCGCCGGTTCGTCTATTCGACGAACCACAAGGACATCGGCACGATGTACCTGGTCTTCGCCATCTGCGCGGGCCTGATCGGCGGGTTCCTCTCGGTGATGATGCGCGCCGAGCTGATGGAGCCCGGCATGCAGATCTTCAAGGATCCGCACACCTTCAACGTCTTCGTCACCGGCCACGGATTGATCATGGTGTTCTTCATGATCATGCCGGCGATGATCGGCGGCTTCGGGAACTGGTTCACGCCGCTGATGATCGGCGCGCCGGACATGGCCTTCCCGCGCATGAACAACATTTCGTTCTGGCTGCTGCCGGCCTCGTTCTCGCTGTTGATTATTTCCGCCTTTACCGGCGGCGAGCCGGGCTCTGACGGTGTCGGTGCTGGCTGGACGATGTACGCGCCGTTATCGACCAGCGGCCATCCGGGTC
>DATLVC010000150.1:0-2445 GCA_035577685.1 Micropepsaceae bacterium
GGAGAACATGGTGACCGCGGGCGCCCATTATGTTGCGCTCGATTTCATCGCGGTGGGCGCGGCCAAGGGCGACATCCGGGTGATGGCCGACCAGGTCAAGCGTGGTATCGCCTGGGTTTACAAGAATGCGGCCAGCTTCGGCGGCGATCCCAACCGCCTTTATTTGAGCGGCCAATCCTCAGGGGCGCATCTTTCGGGCGTCGCGCTCGTCACGGATTGGCAAAAGGATTTCGGCTTGCCGGCCGACATCATCAAGGGCGGTCTGTTGCTCTCGGGGATGTATGAGATGAAGCCCGTGCGGCTGTCCTCGCGCAGCCGATACGTGAAGTTCGACGACGCCATGGAGGAATCCATGAGCACGATCCGTCATATCGAAAGGCTGCACACGCCGATCACGCTGCTTTACGGCACCAACGAGACGCCGGAATTCCAGCGGCAAACCCGCGACTTCGCCGCAGCCGTCAAAGCTGCCGGCAAGCCGGTGACGCTGATCGTGGGGCCGAACCACAATCATTACGAATTGCAGGAGACGATGGCCAATCCCTATGGCTGGGCCGGACGTGCCGCGCTCGCGATGATGGGCCTGGGCAAAGCGTAGCGGCCGAGCAGCTTCAGTTCTTCTTTGGCGGTGCCGGCCGGTTGTAACCGAGATCGCGATCGTTGGGATCGTTATCTCCAATCGGGAAATCATGGCCGAGCTTTTCGTCGAAGCCATAGCCCTGCAAATGGAACCGAACCGTTTCCATGAAGCGCCCGATGCCGGAATCGAAGCGCGCCTGGCTATTCTGAGGCGCAATCGCCTGGATGATGTAAAGCTTGCCCTTGTTGAAGAAGACCTCGGAGGTGGCGTGGTCGCCGCCCTTCTCATCCACGATCAGGACCAAGCCGTAGACCGAATTGGCGCCGAGATCGAGCCGAGGGAAACCCTGCGAGACCACAGTGCCGCGCCCCGCCAAGCGGGAAAAGGCCTCGCCCATGATGTTGGCGCCTTCGGTTTCTCGCCCCTTGAAGTCGGCGATCGTCATTTTATAAGTAATGCCGCCGTCCTCGGCCGCAACAATGGTGGTGGGAACGACCTTGGACAAAGGCAGCCGGATATCCTCGCCATAAGTGCCCTTGGACACTTTCGGCTCGGCGGGAAAGAATTTGGCGATTCCGAGGTCGGTGTAGGTGAACTCTTTCCAGGCCGCGTGGGCGGGAAAAGACCAAGCGGCCAGGGCCGCGGCAAGGACCAGTCTGCGCATGGGATTACTCCGCAATCTCGTGGCTTTGGCACATCATAGCCGCTCCATCGGACGGCCTCTATTGCAGCCTAGGCAGCGACCGGAAAGCCAGTCCATGGAGCAAATGACGTATAATCGCACCGCTGACGGTCAGGCGCGTGCCACCCGCTTGCCCGCGAGTACGGTCTCGCTCGGGAACAGCCTCTGATTGCCCGAGATCTTATTCATGAAGTTGTCCAGGAACTCGAAGTTTCCTTGCCGAAGCTCGAGCACGGCAATGTCGGCCTGCGCGCCCACATTCAGTGTGCCGCGGTCGTTGAACAAGGGGAACATGCGGGCCGGATTGACGGTCGCGCGCGCGATCGCCTGATCGAGAGTCATGCCGTAGCCAAAAAGCTTCGACATGCAATTGGGAAGATCGATGACCCCCGTCATGTGGGCGTTGGTATTCCAATCGGTCGAGAAGGAGTCAGGCCAGAAACCTGCCTTCATGATCGCCGCGACCGTGTCCCACCGCATATGGCCGGCCTGCCCATTGCCGACGTCGAACCAGACGCCGCGCCGGCGAGCGGCGAGCACCTCGGGGAGGATGTGACCACTGTCATCGATGATGCTGTTGGGCGGCGGCGCAAACATATGGGTGACGATGTCGCCGCGCTTGAGCTGATTGATCAGCACGGGAAGCGGCGAGATCGTCTGCCCCATATGGATCATCACGGGCAGGTTGAAGGAGCTTGCCACTTCCTGAGTGCGCCTGAGCACCTCATTGTCGTTGGGGCCGGCCACATCGCGCGACAGCCGTGCCTTGACCCCGGCGATGAAGTCGCGGTTCTTCGCAATCGCATCCTTGGCCGCGGCGACATCGGCGCGGGCGAGATCCATTGTGTCGCCTTCCGGCAGGATGCCGGCACGCCCGATATTGATCAGCACCCGGGCTGGCTGGGGCGAGGTTCGCGCCACCGCGATTGTATCGCCGATGTGATCGGCACCCTGCGATCCCGCATCGATCCATCCCGTAACGCCGTCCTGCAACACCAGACCTGGACCTTCCTTGAAACGGGCGGTATGGGTGTGGACGTCTATCAGGCCCGGCACCACAAGCTTGCCGCGGGCGTCTATCGTCTCGGCGGCGTCGGCGGCGATGTTGGCCTCAACGGCAGCAATACGGCCGCCGGAGACCGCCACGTCGCGGACCCCGTCGATCCGGAGGGAGGGGTCGATC
>DATLVC010000151.1:0-3305 GCA_035577685.1 Micropepsaceae bacterium
GGAGCGCGTTCCTTATCTTCTACGGGCGCAGCGCGGTGATCGCCGCGTCCTGGCCGTTTCTGCTGGTCCTGGCCGGCATGCTGGTGGGCAACGAGATCTTCCGCAAATACCAGGAGCGGCTGGCGTTCACCTGCACGCTGCTGTTCTTCGCGCTGTTCTCCTACGCCATCTTCACGGTGCCGATGGTCACCCGGCAGATCGGGCCGCGCACCTTCGTGTTCAGCGGCAGCGTGGCCATCGCGGTTTTCGCGCTGGTGCTGCTGGCGCTGTGGATCATCGGACCGGCTCGCATGCGCAGCGCGTGGCGGAACATCGCGATGGGCGCGCTCGGCGTTTATGTGGTGTTGAATCTGTTCTATTTCGCCAATGTATTGCCGCCGCTGCCCCTGACGCTGACGACGGCCGGCGTGTTCCACACGGTGACCAAGGTGGGCGATGCCTATCAGGCGGTCGCCGAGCCCAACACGCTGCTGGCGGAGGCCGGCGCGGCGCCTGTTCTGCATCTCGCACCGGGGGAGCCGCTTTATGTCTACAGCGCGGTGTTCGCGCCGATCCAGCTGCGCACGAATATCGTGCATGTGTGGCGGCGCTATGATGCGACGGCCGGCTGGCAGACCGAATCCGCCGTGACGTTTCCCATCACCGGCGGGCGCGAGGGCGGCTATCGCGGCTTCTCGATCAAATCGAGCCCGCGCGCCGGGCGCTGGCGGGTGGACATCACGATGGCGGATGGACGTTTGATCGGGCGGGTGCCGTTTTCGGTGGCGCCGGCATCGGGAACGGTTCCCAAAGTCGTTCAGACTTTGAAGTAAAAACCGAATGTCATGCCCGCGCAGGCGGGCATCCAGCCCATCATTAAAGAACTGGATTCCCGCCTTCGCGGGAATGACAGACGGCCGCCCTAGTGTCGCAAAAGCGGCGGTGTTACCGTCAGTGCAAATCTTTTCGGAGACTTTGCGATGACGATCCTTTCACGGTTGCCTGCGATTGCGTGTGTTGCCGGTGCGGCTTTGATCGGCGCAAGCAGCGCCGAGGCGCAGAATCCGCCGCCGCCCGATCATCCGAAAGTGACCGTGCACGGCAAGGACTACACGCCGCGCTCGATCCTCTCGCGCAACATGGGCACGGATGCGGATCAGACGACGCAGTTCCCGCCGCATAAGATCATCGGCAATATTTATTATGTGGGAACCAAGACGCTCAGCTCATTCCTCATCGTGACGCCTCAGGGAAATATCCTGATGGACAGCACCTATGAGCGCAACGTGCCGGTGATCGCGAAATCGGTTGCCGACCTCGGGTTTAAATTCTCCGACATCAAGATCCTGCTCGGCAATCACGCGCATAACGATCACCAGGAAGGCGATGCCGTGGTCAAAGAGATGACCGGCGCGCAGGTGATCGCGATGGCCGAGGATGTGCCGGCGTTGAAAGCCATGAAGCCCGGCGGCAAGGAACATCCCGTCGACAAGATCATTCATGACGGCGACACGGTCAGTCTCGGCGGCGTGACGCTGACCGCGCATCTGACGGCCGGCCACACCCGCGGCTGCACAAGCTGGACGACGACGGCGCAGGAAGGCGGCAAGACCTATAATGTGCTGCTCGGTTGCTCCTTGCGCACGCCCGCGGTGTTGACGCCGCCGATCACCGAGGAATTCAACCGCTCGTTCAAGGTGGTGCGGACGCTGCCCTGCGATGTGCAGCTGGGCGATCACGGTGCCCAATACGGCATGCAGGAGAAATACGCGAAGCTGAAGAATGGCGGGCCCAATCCCTTCATCGAACCGGCGACCTGCATGCAGGAGGCCGATCTGGACGAGGCCATGTTCCACGCGCAGCTCGACGAGATGAAGGCGGCCAAGCCGTGAAAGCCGCAAGCCTCGCGGCGGGCGTAATTGCCGCCGCATTGATCGGCGCGCCGGTTGCGTTTGCCGCCGCGCCAATGGTGGATTGGAAGAAGCAGGAAGCCGAAATCCTCAGCCGCCACCGCGCGCTGATCCAGATCGACTCGAGCAGCCCGCCCGGCAATGAAACCACGGTCGACGATTATCTGAAGCAGGTGTTCGAGGCCGAAGGCATTCCGGTCAAGACGTTCGCGCTGCAGCCAGCGCGCGGCAATCTGGTGGCGCGGCTGAAGGGCAACGGCAAGAAACGGCCATTGCTGCTCATGGCGCATACCGATGTGGTCGGCGTGCAGCGCGAGAAATGGCCGGTCGATCCGTTCGGCGCCGTGGTGAAGGACGGCTATATTTGGGGCCGCGGCTCGCGCGACGACAAGGACAAGCTGGCCGCCAATCTGATGGTGATGCTGCTCGCCAAGCGTATGGGTGTGACCCTCGACCGCGATCTGATCTTTCTCGCCGAATCCGGCGAAGAGGCGGACCCCGCCAGCGTCGGCATCGCCTATATGGTCAACAATCATTTCGATGAGATCGATGCGGAATTTGCGCTCAACGAAGGCGGCAGCGCCACCATCGAAAACGGCCGCGTCACGCGAGTGAACATCCAGACCACCGAGAAAGTGCCGCGCCGGTTCCGGCTGGTGGCGACGGGAACGTCCGGCCACGGCTCGATACCGCGGCTCGACAATCCGCTGACGCATTTGTCGGCGGCGGTCGAGAAGGCCGGCAATTGGGTGACCCCGATGCGGCTGAACGAAACGACGCGCGCCTATTTCGAAAAGCTCGCGAGCGTCAGCCCGCCGGAAAATGCCGCGCGCTATCGCGCGCTGTTGGGGCCGCAGCCGTCGGCCGAGATTCAAGCCTATCTCGCCAAGAACGAGCCCGAACGCTATTCGATGCTGCGCACATCGGTAGTGCCGACGATGATGAAGGCCGGCGTCGGCCCGAACGTGATCCCGTCCGTGGCGGAAGCGACCTTCGATGTGCGCGCGCTGCCTGACGAGGACATTCCGAAATTCTTCGCCACGTTGGACAAGCTGATCGCCGACCCGCAAGTGAAAGTGGAGCCCATCACCGCGAATTTGCGCCCTGTGGCGGCGGCATCGAAGCTCGATACCGAAATGTATCGCGCGCTCGTGAAGGCGAGCGAAGCGATGTATCCCGGCGTCACCGTGCTGCCCACCATGGCGACGGGCGCCACCGACATGGCGCAGCTTCGGGCCAAGGGCATCCAGTCCTATGGCATCGGCGCTGCCAGCACCGACAGCGATACCATCAATTTCGGTGCCCACAGCGATGTGGAACGCACCTCGGAGCAATCGCTGTATCGCATCGTCGAATTCACCTGGCGCTCGGCGATGGATGTCGCAGCCGCGGACAAATAGGCGTGCCCAAACGTCT
>DATLVC010000152.1:0-2488 GCA_035577685.1 Micropepsaceae bacterium
CCGGCCGGAGGGGGAATCGCAGCGTGTGCGCTTCGAGGTGCCGGCAGAACTGGCCCGCTTCATCGCGCCAAAGGGCTCGGTCGCGCTCGACGGCGTATCGCTGACGGTCAACGAGGTCGAGGGTACGCGCTTTGGCGTCAACCTCATTCCCCATACGCTCAGCGTCACCACGTTCGGGCGCGCGAAACCGGGTGCTCTGGTCAATCTTGAAGTCGATCTGCTTGCGCGTTACGTCGCGCGGCTGGCCCAAGTCACAAAGACCCCATGAACATCTTCCACGACTATATTTCCGAGCTTCCGGACATCATCGAGGATGCGCGCAACGGACGCATGTTCATCCTGGTGGACGCGGAAGACCGCGAGAACGAGGGCGATCTCGTCATCCCCGCACAGATGTGCACCCCGCAGGCGATCAATTTCATGGCCCGTTTCGGACGCGGCCTCATTTGCCTTGCGCTGACCGAAGAACGCGCCGGGCAGTTGAAGCTTCCCATGATGGCGGCGGAAAACCGCACCCGCAATCAGACGGCGTTCACGGTTTCCATCGAGGCCAAGGAGGGCATTTCCACCGGCATCTCCGCGCACGACCGCGCGCACACCGTTTCCGTCGCGATCGATCCTACCAAAGGGCCGGACGACATCGTGATGCCCGGGCATGTCTTTCCGCTGGTGGCGCGCCACGGCGGCGTCCTGGTCCGCACGGGACACACCGAAGCCGCCGTCGATATTGCACGGCTGTCGGGCCTCTATCCGGCCGGTGTGATCTGCGAGATCATGAACGATGACGGCACTATGGCACGGCTGCCGGATCTGGTGAAATTCGCCCAATTGCACGGGCTCAAGGTCGGCACCATCGCCGACCTTATCGCCTATCGCCGCAAGCACGACCATTTCGTCAAGCGCATCAAGGAACTGGATTTTGAAAGTCTCAATGGCGGCCATTTCAAGCTGATGATCTATCTCAATACCATCGAGAACCAGGAACATGTGGCGCTCGTGAAGGGCGATATCAGCGGACCGGAACCTGCGCTTGTGCGCATGCACGCCTACAATCTTTTCGACGACACGCTGGCCGCCAAATGGGGGCCGGGCGACATATTGGGCGAATCCATGCGGATGATCGGTAAAGCGGGCAGGGGCGTGATCGTGCTCATCCGCCGCCACCGTATTGCACCGGTTTCCGAAGTCCTGGCCCAGTCGACCAAGACCATGCCGGATATGGAGCAATCGCGGTTGAAGGAATATGGCGTCGGCGCGCAGATCCTGCTCGATCTCGGCGTCGAGAACATGGTCCTGCTGACGAATGCCAAGGGACGGCGCATTGTGGCCCTCGAAGGCTATGGCCTCAAAGTCGCGGATACAATGCCCGTGGTTCCGGGGACCGCGATATGATCCGTGTGCTGATCGTCGAGGCGCGCTTCTATCCGGAGATTTCCGATGCGCTGTATGAGGGCGCGGCTCGCGTCCTCGAAGCGGCCGGCGTTGCAAGCGACCGCGTGACTGTCCCAGGTGCTCTCGAGATCCCCGGTACGATCAAATTCGCGGCACCCGGTTATGATGGTTTCGTCGCGCTCGGCTGCGTCATCCGTGGCGAGACGTATCATTTCGAGATCGTGGCAAGTGAATCCGCACGGGGGCTGATGGACCTCACTATCAAAGATGGTCTTTGCATCGGCAATGGCATTCTCACGGTCGAAGATGAAGACCAAGCGCTCGTTCGCGCCCGTCCCGATGAAGATGACAAAGGGGGCGACGCGGCACGTGCTTGCCTGGCGCTAATTGCGCTCAAATCGCGCTTTGGTGCGCCATGACCAGCGGTACGGTTGACCAGCATGAGACGCGCAGTGCTGCGCGGCTGGCCGCGTTGCAGGCGCTTTATCAGCTCGAGATGACCGGGATTGCGGCCGATGATGTCGTCGCGGAGTTCATTCAGCATCGTTTTGGGCACGATTCGGAAACCGGAAATGTCGCGCCCCAGGACGAGGCGTTCTTCTCCGATGTCGTGCGCGGGGTCTTGAAGCACCAGCACGAGATCGACCGCTCGATCGCGCGATCTCTGGCCTCGGGGTGGACGCTCACGCGGATCGATTCGATCCTGCGGGCGCTTCTCCGTGCGGCGACCTACGAGCTGGTGGCCCGCCGTGACGTACCGGCCAAAGTTGTCATCGACGAATATGTGGATCTCGCGCGCGATTTTTTCGAAGGCGACGAGCCGGGTTTCGTGAACGCCGTGCTGGATCGCCTTGCGCACAGAAAGCGAGCCAGCGAATTCGGGGAGACCCCGCCCGATGACGAGCTCCAATTCTGAGCCGCCGAAGCGCCTAAGCGAATTCGCGATGATCGCGAAACTGTTTTCGCCATTGGCCGCGAAGGCACCGGGTGCATATGGCCTGGCCGACGATGCCGCGACATTGCGTTTGGCCCCCGGTGAAGAACTGGTGGTGACGGTCGATGCGCTGGTTGAAGGCGTGCACTTCCTGCGTGCGGA
>DATLVC010000153.1:0-2956 GCA_035577685.1 Micropepsaceae bacterium
GCGCACGGCGGCCAGCACCGCCTCGCCCTCCGGCATGTTGCCGCCGCCGATGAAGATCGCGGTGTTCTTTTTGTGCTGGGGCGCGCGGGTAAAAATGGCGCCTTCGACCAGACCGCCGACGTTCTTGGCGTTGACGCCGCCATAGGCGGCAATGTGGTCGGCGCCGCCGTCATATCCCACGACATTGTCAAAAACCGAGGGGAGGGTGTCAGTGTCGAACTGATAGAGGAGTTTTTTCACTATTGTCGGTCAAGCCTGATCCTTTGGGGGGCTTATGATGTCACGAGATGCTGCGGTTTGCCCGCCGCCCAACACTCGATATTGTCGATCAATTGGTCGGCGAGGAACTGCATGGCCCCGTCGGACGCCCATGCGATATGCGGTGTCAGAATGAAATTCGGACGCCGGACATCGAGCAGAGGATGGCCGTTCCTGGGTGGCTCGACGGTCAACACGTCGAACCCCGCCCCTGCAATCAAGCCCTCATCGAGCGCCTGAATCAGCGCGGCCTCATCGACCAGCCCGCCGCGGGCCGTGTTGATGAGCAGGGCATTGCGCTTCATTTTGCGAAAGGCGTCGATGTTGATCAGATTGCGCGTCGCGGGCAGCAGCGGACAGTGCAGCGAGATCACGTCCGATTGCGCCAGGACCTCCTCGTGCGGCGTGAAGGCGACGTCCGGCATTTTCGGCGGCGGATGATCGGCAAACAACACGCGCATGCCGAATGCGCGGCCGATGGCGGCGGTGCCCTGGCCGATGGCGCCCTCGCCGATGATGCCGAGCGTACTGCCGTAGAGGTCGCCGATATCATGCGTGAAAAAGCAAAATTGATCGGATTTGTTCCATACGCCGTTTTCGACGTCCTGCCGGTAGGCAAGCAGATTGCGCCGCAGCGCCAGGATCATGGCGAAGGCATGTTCGGGCACGGTGTGCACTGCATAATTGCGGATGTTCGCGACGGCGATGCCGTGTTCCTTGCAATAGGCAACGTCCACCACGTCATAGCCGGTGGCTGCCACGGCGATCATCTTGAGCTGCGGCAGTTGCCGCAACGTCGCGGCCCGCATCGGCACCTTGTTGATGATGGCGACGGAGGCATCGCGCAGTCGTGGGACGATCTCAGCCTCGGCGGTTTTTTCGTGCTCGATGTACTCGCTTGCAAAGGAGGGTTTGCGGACCTTTGCCTTGAGCGAGGCGCGGTCCAGGAACACGATGCGCCCCGTCATGCGGCGATGCCGGCTTGCGCCGTCGCAGAATCGTCGGAGAGGCGTACCGGCGGATGGCTGCGCCAATAGTTCTGTGCGGCAGCCACACCGCTGCCCGGCTCGAGTTTCGCGCCGACATCGAGCATGGCCATCTCCGCTCCGGCAATGCCCCCGAGCAACATGAGTTCGTTGAGATCGCCCAGGTGACCGATGCGAAACAATTTGCCAGCGACCTTGGACAGCCCGGCGCCGAGCGCAAGATTGTAGCGTGTGAAGGCGTGCGCGATGACCTCGGCGCCGTTGATGCCGTCGGGCACCATGATGGCCGACACGGTGTCCGAATGCCACTTTGGCGCTACCGCGCACAGCTTGAGCTTCCATCCCTCGAGCACGGCGGCACGCGCGCCGGCGGCGAGGTAGTGATGGCGCCGGAACACGTTTTCCAAACCTTCCTCGGCGAGCATGGCCAGCGACTCACGCAGGCCGTACAGCATCGGTATCGACGGCGTGTACGGAAAATATCCCGTCGCGTTGGCATTCACCATGTCGGCATAGTCGAAGTAGCAGCGCCGCGAGGTCGCTCGCTTGGCGGCGTCGAGCGCCTTGGGGCTGACACAGGTGACCCCGAGTCCCGCAGGCAGCATCAGGCCCTTCTGCGAGCCGCTGACGCAGACGTCGACTCCCCATTCATCCATGCGGAAATCGATGCTGGCCAGCGCGCTGACCGAGTCCACGAACAGCAGGGCTGGGTGCTTGGCGCTGTCCATGGCGCGGCGTATAGCGGCGACGTCGCTGGTCACGCCGGTGGCAGTTTCGTTTTGGCACACCAATACCGCCTTGATCCGGTGGCGTTTGTCGGCGGTCAGCAATTCCAAGTGGCGCTCGATCGGAGCACCTTCTCCCCAGGGCGTCTCCAGCAGTTCCACCTCGAACCCCAGCCGCGCGCACATGTCCGCCCAGAGATGGCTGAACTGGCCAAATCGGGCGATGAGCACCGTGTCGCCGGGATCGAGGCAGTTGGTGAGGGCCGCTTCCCAACACCCGGTGCCGGAGGACGGAAACAGAATCGGACTGCCGGAAGTGGTCTTGAACACCGGCTTCAGGGCGCGCAGGCATGCTTGAGTCAGTTCGGGGAAGACGGGGGAACGATGGTCCTCCATCGCAACCGCCATGGAACGCATGACGCGGTCGGGGACGTTGGTGGGTCCGGGAACGAACAGGAAATTGCGGCCGGCCATACAAGCTCCTTTGATTGCGCGGATTCTACGGATTTAACGTTTATACGATACCGGGCCGGCGAATGACGGCGCGGGAAACGAACGGGCAACCTTCGGGATTCTACGCCCGAACCCGAAGCTTTGATATATGATATATTATTGCTCTTTTGCCAATGGGGGAAGTGGGTTATGCGGATTGCCATCGTAGGCCAGAGGGACTTCGGCAAGGCCGCTCTCGATGCCTTCCTCGACAAAGGCGATACCGTCGCCGGCGTGTTCTGTGCCCCGGAAAAAGCTGGGGTCCCGGCAGATCCACTGAGGCTCGCCGCAGAGCAGCGGCGCATTCCGGTCTATCAGCTAGCGTCGCTCAAGACCGAGGAGGCGCGCCAGGCCATGCGCGCGCTCGACACGGATCTCGGCGTCATGGCCTACGTACTGCAGTTCGCGCCGCAGGATTTCGTCACGATTCCGCGCCACGGCATGATTCAGTTCCACCCGTCATTGCTGCCCCACTATCGGGGCCCCAGTTCCATC
>DATLVC010000154.1:0-6024 GCA_035577685.1 Micropepsaceae bacterium
CGGGCGCAGGCATGTGATCCGCTTCTTCCATGACGTCGCAGGAAGACGGCAGGAACGGCCGGATATCATCCAATGGCGCCGTGAATAGTTGAGAGCACCCGAGAATGTAATAGTCGTGGGTGCGACGGCCGAATCGCTTGAGCTTGATGCGCCGCAAAAATCCAGCTTCAATCAATTCCGGGACGCGCCGCTGCACGGTGTCGACCGACATCACGCTCTCACGCGCGATCGTATCCTGGTAGACCCAGCCGTGGCCGTCGTGGCCCGTCCGGTTGGCGATCGACATGATCACGCACCTGGTTGCCGGCGACGCCACCGGCCTTTCGATTGCCCAGGTCATGGCTTGGAAGCTCATTTATCTTCTGCCTTTTCTCGCATCGAACTTGATTATGTCCGCCCGGCCCATTTCGACGGCCTGGCGCTTGATTTCGTCTCTCGGGAATCTCTCGAAACACGCACGCAGGAATGCCGCACAGGCGGAACGGTAGGATTCCTCCTGGTCGGGAGGTGGAGGACGGAGGTGGATGATGCGGGCGGTATTCATGCCGCCGCCTTGTCTTTCGGCGCGCGCAACTTCCCGACCGCCATTTGCACGCAGCGCGCCTGATGGATGGCGTCCGCGAGCGCGTCATGCGCAACGCCTTCGCGCGGGACCGAGCGCATGTCGAAATCCGCCATTGCAAACAGCGTGCGGGTGCAACGCGTGTCCCAATATTTCCATGGGACGGGGCGCGCGAGCGCGCGACATACCGCCGACCACAGCGGCTCGTCAAAGTTGGCGCCGTGGCACCAAATGTATTTGCCGCCGACCGTGCGGAACCAGTCGTGGAATGCGCTCACGATTTCAGGGAGCGGGCGCGGGTCTTTCTCCAGTGATGCGATGGCTTCGGGCGATTGCCGTTGCCACCATGAGACGGTCTCGGCATCGACCGTGAGGCCGGCAAGAAGACAGGATTCCTTTTCGATGTTGCGGTAGAAGGTTCCGCCTAGAACCGAACTATTGAGATGGAATTGCACAACGCCAATCGATCGCAACGCCGAACCCGGCCGCGTCCCCCAGGTCTCAAGGTCAAGCATGACGTGCATTGGATAACTCCTGTTATGAACTTGTCCCTGTGGACGGTGTGTATGAAGTGGATGATTCGCATTGACGTGAGAGAGGGGAATCCTCGGGAGGACTCGGGTGTGTAACTATGGGGGTGTGGAGGAGTGTGCTCATGCGATGGCCTCGACTTGAGCAAACATGCCGGCATCACCTTCAATGCGGCGCTTGGCCATTGCGGCGTATTCGGGATTTAGTTCGATGAGGATGGAGTTGCGGCCGTGGCGATCAGCGACGAGGGCAGTTGTGCCGGCGCCGCCGAAAGGATCCAAGACCGTTCCACCTTTTGGACATCCGGCGAGAATGCAGGGTTCGATTAGAGTGGGCGGGAAGGTGGCGAAGTGGGCCTGCGAAAATGGCTCGCTGCCTACCGTCCAGACACTTCTCTTGTTGCGTTTCGTAACCGACAAGGAACATGCGTCGACAAAACTATCGTTGTTTTTGACACCGCTCCCGGCTTCCGCGATCTTGCGCTGTTTGTCGGCAAAAGCCGCAAGCCCCGCCTTCGTTCTGTGCTCGTCTGCACCACCATCATAAGCTTCTGTGAATTTGTGCGACCGATTCCCGCCCCCGCGTCGCGCCACGGCTTTCATATTGCCGTTTGTCTTACCGCCAGCATGCGCGCGCTCGCTCCCGATCTGCGCCTCCAGGTCTTGGGCCAGCCGCGCGTGCGTGTTCGGACTGCATTCTTCGAGGATCGCCTCCTGGTCGAAATAGTAGCGCGCGCTTTTGCTAAGCAGGAAAAGGTATTCGTGCGCCTTCGTGCATCTATCCGTGATGCTTTCCGGCATGGGATTCGGCTTGTGCCAGATGATGTCTTGGCGCAGATACCAGCCGGCCGCCTGCAGCGCAAAGGCGAGCCGCCATGGCAGGCCGATTAGGTCTTTCGGCTTGAGGCCATCGACATACCCAACCCCATTTTTATTAGACGCGCCCCCGTTTTTTGCCTCGTTCCCGGCTCGCCATCCCGGCAAGTTGTGGCCTGCGTAGGCATCGCCATAATTGACCCATAGCGTTCCGTCCGCGCGCAACACGCGCCGCGCTTCGTGGAATACCTTGGCGAGCGCGGCCATATGCTCGTCGATTGTGTGCTCGAGCCCGATACCGGCCACACCGTTCCCGTAATCCCGCAGCCCCCAATATGGCGGACTCGTCACCACACAATGCACGGACTCATCCGGCAAAGTCTTGAGCACGTCCCGGCAATCGCCAATGAGGATTTGTACGCTCACGTCTCGCCCCCATCACAAACAGGCGTGTACCCAGGATCAGGGAATCTCACCCCGCCCTTGCTTCGGAATGCCCGGTATGGAAATCCTTCCGGCTTGTGGACCGTGATCTTGACCAGCCCGCAGAATTCACAGGTGCGTTCGTGCTCGTCACAGCCTGATGGAGTGGTGTCGCGGAGCTTGTTGCCGTCGTCGCGCCATTTGTGTTTGGAGGCGGCGATGCGCGCGACTTCCGCGGGGGCTTTGGATTCTGATTTGTCGGGGGCGGGCGGATTCTTGCTCATGACTTCCCCGTAAACAGGAGGCGATAGCCGCCCTTGGAATCGCTCTGAATGAAATAGGGCAGGCCCGCATCCGCCAGTTTGATTCTGAGGAATCCAATTACCTTGCCGACATTGCGCGTGGAGGTGTCGCGCATTTCTCCGCTCATTATTGCATTTGAGGGAATGTAGCCGTCGCAGACAAGGGATGCGGCGCGCAACGTCCGCAGTGCTACGGCCTGGCGCCTGGGTAATCCTGCGATGAATTGCTCTAGCTCGCCTTGCGGCAATGTTATCGGCGGAACCTTTCCGGGGGCTTGCGCATTTGTGGTGGCGGGAGGCGCGATCCTGATGCCATGATCGCGGCACACGCGGTCAAGCATTCCGGCCGACCAGCCGAATTGCGCGATGATCGCGTTGTGTGGCGTGGATTTGCGGGCGGCCTCACGCAATTGCGCGATTGCGTCTCTGGTGTAGGGGATCATCTGTAACTGCTCGCCTATGATTGACATTGCGCCCGATGGGGGCGCGGACAACTCAAGACGCAACAGGCACAGAGGATAGAATCAGTCTTTTGAAGTGCCGCTGGACGGCGCCAACGCGAACGCAAATAGCGGCCAGCCGGTCGACGTGACGTAGCAGGCGACCGCAATCGCCGCCGCCATCGCCACCCATGCAATGCACAACACCAGAAAAAGGAATTTGCGGTCACTCATGGGTGTCACTCGACGATTGTGGAATTCGGATGCGGCCATTCGCCTTGGCAGTCGGATTTACGTTCCCAGCCGGGGCCACCCTTTGCCATGCGCTCACGGATGGCCTGGTAGCCTTCCGTGAATGTTCCAGACAAATCCTTCTGGCCGTCGTATTCCGCAGCAGGCTCAGGCGCCGCGAGTTGGCGCGAGATCAACAGCGCATAGCCCGCGATATCATCCCAATGATCCTTGTGGTTCGGATTACCCGACAGGATGCGCGATATCTTGACCGCGATCATTTGCAGGCTGTCGCATTGCGAGATCGATAATCGTTCCCATCCTTCCTGCAGGCGCATAGCGTTGAGCAGAGTTTGTGATGCCCTGGCCTGCTGGCGGTAGTCACCATGCGTCTGCCCGCGGTCAGTGAGCGTTGCCTGGATGTCTTTGGTTTCACTCACGCGCGCCTCCGCAGGAAATCAGGTATTGCAAACTCATCAATGGGAGAGGTGCCCGCGCCTGCCTCCCCCGAGGATGGCGCGGGCGTGACGTCGCCCATTGGCGGCGCGGCGTCGATTGCCTGGATGGATTCAGTGATTGCCTCGTTGCCCCATGCGTCCCAGCCGGGGCGCGCCGGGCCACGGCGGTTGAGTTCGATCTTGGGCAATGTCGGGAAATGCCTCTCGATCATTTCGAGGAAGTATTCCGGCTTAGCAGAGTGCTCACCGCGATCCGCGATGATCAGGTGATTGCGCTGCGTTCCGGGCGCCGGGGCCGGCGGCTTGCCGCGCGTGCCGATCAGGAGGACTTCGCAATTTTCGCGCGCCCAGTATCCGAGCCCGATTTTGTCCTTACCCCAGATATGCGCGGATTTGTAATCGAACCCCCACGCGCGCATGACCGCAAACGCTTGCGGCAACATAGGGATGGTGCCCCAGAGGTAGAGCACGCTATCGTCCGCCGCGATCTCGACGACATCCCTCGCAGCGATGTCGCACAATTCGGATGTCGGATAGTGATTGTCGGCAGCGCGATCCATTCCGGTCTCTTGCGACCAGGGTTTGAATTTCCATTCCGGGTCGGCGAGGATGACGCCATATTTTTTTTGCGGCAGGGCTGCCTGCTTGGCGCCGAGTTCGGTTTCGCGCATGGCGCGGGCTTCCTGCTTGATAACGGTACGGACGACGTTGGCGGCGCCCGCCTCAGATTCTTCTGCTATGCGGCGCTGAATGTCGGGAGCGAGCCGGGCGGCTTGCGCTGCAGACGACACAGCGAGTTTGCCGCGTTCAACGGCGCGGATCAGTTCGGGCGTGCCCGTGCGGCGCGTGGCGCGTGCGTGGCGCAATGCGCGCTCCGAAATACTTAAAGCCTTGGCTGCGGACGCCTGATCAATCACCGGCAAATTTGCCGGTCTTGGATGCGGCTTAACGTACCCAACGGTTTCGAGTTTACGGCTGGCATCGCCCACGTCGCACACTATCGGGTCAGAGCGGTCCGCCGATTGGCGAGCAATAGCCAAATCCACCCGCTCGCCCTGCCGCATTGTGGCGAGTTTGTCCGCCACCATGGCGCGCTGGCTCTCATTCAGATGTCGGCGCTTCAAGTTCTTGGCGATCACATAATCGAGCGGATCGCCATAGAATTCCGGATGGAAAGCGCGGAAATGCCGTTTCTCGATATCAATCCCCGCCGCCACCAAGGCGCGATAGCGGTTGCGGCCGTCGAGGATTTTGCCCTGGTAGATGTCGATTATATCGTGCAGCCCGCGCGTCTTGATATCGGCGGTAAGCGCGGCGAAGTCGTCCCCCTCGATGAGGGGGAACAGATTCGCCAATGGATGATCGTCAAGATGGTCCAAGTCCGCCCCCGCCGTAGCCCCGCCCCGCGCGGTCGCTTAATTCTCGGATCGTCCAAACACTGCCGGACACCCCGTCTGTTCCGCCACATCGAGTACAATCCGCTTGAATATGGCTTGCCGCACATGCTCTGTCCGATGCAGTTGCACCCCGAGCGTCAGCGCGCCGTCATCAAGTTTCCAACGCAGGAATGCGAACAGTTCGGTTTCCACATCCCCGAAATAAACCGGAATGCCGAGCTTGAACTTGGTCGGGATATCGATGTCGCCCTTCTTCGGGCTGGTCGCGTTTGTTTCCTCGGCATATTCAAAATTCTCGTTATCCGTCGAGGTGCGAACGGCCTTGATGAAACTCACCTTGCGGCGCACTTGCAGATCGCGACAGGCATCGAGCAATTCGCCGGCATCGGGCGCGCGCACGTCGGAGGCGTTTTCCTCGAGGAAGCGCGCGAATTCGAGTTGCGGCATCAATCGACCGCTGATCCCCGTCCAAAGCTTCCATTCCTCGGAGAACGGCAAATCCATCTTGGCGCGATGCGCGACGTGGGAGGCAGTTTCGGCATCCGGGCTCGATGCCGGATGATAGTCGATCAGGGCCACAATGCGGTTGTGCGCGATGTCCGCAAACAACATCGTTTCTTCACCCTTGAACCGATCAACGTAGTCGACGAGTGAGTCCGCGGTCTCGATCGTCACCGCCTGTTTGATATAGCGCGGCTTGGCAACCTTGAGCCCATAGGCGTCGGTTACCTCATGATGCGCAAAGCCTGGCGGTACGATTAGAAACTCTCGCTCATCACTCGACTTGACTACAGTTGCGCCGGACGCCTTGGCCGCCAGGGCGGCAACAACGCCGGCTTCGGTTTGCTCTGTCATGGTGTGGGTT
>DATLVC010000155.1:0-7759 GCA_035577685.1 Micropepsaceae bacterium
GTCACGACACGGCGTAGCGCGCGGACGCGGTTCTCTTTCCCGAGAGCGGCGAGGATTGGGCCAATGATGCGCTGCTGATGAAATGGAACCGCGTCCGCGCGCTGCGCCGTGTCGTGACGGGCGCCTTGGAGATCGCGCGCCGGGACAAGGTAATCGGTGCGAGCCTCGAAGCCGCGCCCACGCTCTATGTCGAGGACGCAGGCGATGTGGCTCTGTTCGAGGCGATGTCCCTGGCTGAAATCGCCATTACGTCGGATGCGAAGATCGTGCATGGCAAGGCGCCGGAGAATGCGTTCCGGCTGGCGGATGTGCCGGGCGCGGGCGTGGTGTTCGCTCTGGCGGAAGGCGAGAAATGCGCCCGCTGCTGGATGGTGCTGAAGGAAGTGGGGTCGCACCCCAACCATCGGGATCTCTGCAACCGCTGCTCGGAGGCGGTGGGATGACCCCTGCACGCGCTGGGTGGATCGTCGCCATGGCGGCGTTCATCGCCGATCAGGTTTCGAAGAATCTGCTGCTCTATGGCTGGGATTTCCGCAGCCTAGGCCCAGCCGCGCGCATCGCCGTGTTGCCCTTCTTCGACATCGTGATGGTGTGGAATCGTGGCGTTTCCTATGGGCTTTTCCCGGCGGCCAGCTCCGCGGGCGTCATTTTCTGGGTAACCCTGTCGCTGATCGCGGTGGTGGGCCTTGGCTGGTGGATGGCGAAGGCCGAACGGACGATTCTGACGCTAGGGATTGGCCTTATCATCGGCGGGGCGCTCGGAAATGTGATCGACCGCGTGATTTACGGCGCGGTGGCGGATTTTTTCCACTTTTACGCCTTCGGCCATGACTGGTATGTGTTTAATGTGGCCGACGCCGCCATTACGGTGGGCGTGGCGGTGGTCCTCCTCGAGGCCTTTATCGGGGCGGAGAAAAAAAGCGTAGGGAGCCGGTGACCCGGAACGTAAGCATGGCGACACGGAATTCTCTGATGCAGGCCGGCCGGTGGGCCGCGCTTCTCACGCTGGGTCTGGCGCTGATGGGTTGCGAGAGCGTTAGGCAGGCAACCGGCGCCGCGAAGCAGCCGCCCGATGAATTCACCGTCCTGACCAAGGCGCCGCTGGCCTTGCCGCCCGATTATAATCTGCGGCCGCCGCAGCCGGGCATCGCCTCGCGCAACGAACCGGATCCGGACGATGCGGGCCGTGCGGCTTTGTTCCCGGAGAATTCGGCCGCCGCTGCCGCAGTTTTGGGTCCGAACTATAGCGACGGCGAGAAACTGCTGCTGGCCAAGACCAACGCGCTCAGCGTCGATCCCAATGTCCGTCACAATGTGACGAACGATGTCGGCCAGGAGGATCAAGGGGCCGCCTTTGCGCAGAAGGTGCTCTATTCCGGGGCCATGGCGCCCGCGGCAATGACGGCCGCTCCCGCCGCCGCGCCCAGCGCTGCGCCGGCTACTGCGGCTCCGGCCGCCCCTGCTCCGACCAGCGCTCCGCTGCCGCCGCCTAAGACCGCCACGCCGCAGCCCTGACGGTACGGCATAGATGTCTACGGTCAAGAATGCGCTGCCGGCATTGGTATTGCTTGCAGCAGGCTTCGGACTGGCCACAGTCGGCTACCTCGTTCTTGACGCCGATGCGGCCGCGCCCGACGCTGCGCCACCGGCCCCCGCGGCGGCCTCTAGCGCCAGCAAGGCCACGCAATTCACACTGAAGAATGGGTTGCAGGTTGTAGTGATTCCCGATCACCGCGCCCCCGTCGTCACCCATATGGTCTGGTATCGCGTCGGCGGCACGGACGATCCGCCGGGCCTTTCCGGCGAGGCGCATCTTTTCGAACATCTGATGTTCAAAGGCACCAAGACCGTGCCCAATGGCGAGCTGTCGAAAATCGTCGCGCGCAATGGCGGGCAGGACAACGCCCAGACCTCGCATGATTTCACGGTCTATTTTCAGCGCATCGCCAGGGATCGCCTCCCCATCATGATGGGGCTCGAAGCCGACCGCATGGTGAACCTCGATCTCTCCGAGCCCAATGTGACCACAGAGCGCGACGTGGTTCTGGAAGAGCGGCATCTGCGCATCGATTCCGAACCGCAGGCGCTGGCGCAGGAACAGATGGAAGCGGCCCTTCAGCTCACCCATCCCTATGGCCGTCCGGTGATCGGCTGGGAGAAGGAGATCCGCAGCATCGGGCGCGTTCAGGCGAATGATTTCTATCAGCACCGCTATGCGCCCAATAATGCGATCGTGATGGTGGCCGGCGACGTGACGCCCGACGAGGTGAAGAAGATCGCCGAGGACAAATACGGCGCCGTGCCGTCGCGCGAACTCGCCCCGCGGGTGGATGAACCGACACCGCCGCGCCTTGCCGAGACGCGGCTCAATTTCGCGATTGCCGGAACAAAGTTGCCGCAATTGCTGCGCATGTATCGCGTGCCCGGCTATGTCAAAGCCCCGCGTGGCACGGCCGAAGCCATGGAAGTGATGAGCGCCATTCTCGGCAATGGCGCCACCAGCCGGCTCTACAAGACTCTCGTCGTGGACAAGAAGCTCGCAGTGGAGGCGGGTGCCGCCTATGACGGACATAATCGCGGCCCGGGCACGTTCGTCGTGTTCGCGGTACCGCGCGACGGCATCGGCTTCGACACCTTGGAAACCGCGATGGATCAGGTGATCGCCGGCATCATGCGCAGCTCCCCGGAAGAGGGCGAATTCGCTCGCGCCAAAACGCAGCTCATCGCCAATTACACCTATCAGCACGACAACCAATATTTGATGGCGCAGGATTACGGCACCGCGCTTTCCATCGGGCTCACCATTCAGGACGTTGAGGATTGGCCGAACCGCATCCGTGCCGTGACGGCGGCCGATGTGCGCAAGGTGGCACAGACCTATCTTGTCAAGGAGGAGGCGGTGACCGGACGCATGTCACCGAAGGCCGGCCCATGACGAAGTTCGTACTTGCGCTCCTCGCGCTTCTTGTCCCGGTCGCCGCGAACGCGATCACGGTGAAGTCCGTGCAGGGTCCGACGGGCGTGGAGACATGGCTGTCGGAAGAGCACGCGCTGCCGATGATCGCCGTCAACATCTCCTTCCCGGCTGGCTCGGCTTACGACCCGGCGGACAAACCCGGCCTTGCCAATATGACCGCCTCGCTGATCGACGAAGGGGCAGGGGACCTCGCCTCCGATGCGTTCAAGCAGGCGTTGGAATCGCGCGCGATCCAGTTCGGGGCCAATGCCGACCGCGATTACATCGTGGTGTCGCTGATCACGCTCAAGGAAAATGCCGATGAGGCTTTCCGGCTGGCCGGTCTTGCTTTCGCGCATCCGCGCTTTGATGCCGAAGCCGTGGAGCGCATTCGCGTTGCCATCCTTGCATCCCTGAAACAGGAAGACGAAGACCCCAACCGTGCCGCGGCGAAAGCTTGGTACGCCGCCTATTTCGGCACGCATCCTTACGGCCGTCCGCAGGCCGGAACGCCCGCCGGGATCGCCGCTATCAAAGCCGAGGACATCAAAGCCTTCGCCGCGGAGCATCTGGTCCGCGGTGGCATCAAGGTCGCCGTGTCGGGCGACATCACCGAAGTGCAGCTCAAGAAATATCTTCAGACGCTGTTCACGCCGCTGCCGGCGAAATCGGGACTGCCGGTGCCCAAGCCCACCGATCTCGGCCGGCCGGGTACGCGCAATGTCGTGCGCAACGAAGCTGCGCCGGTGGCGATTTTCGGCTTCGTCGGTCCGATGCGCGCCGATCCCGATTACATTCCGGCCTTCGTCACCAATTACATCCTGGGCGGCGGCAGCTTTTCCGCGCGGCTGATGGATGAGGTGCGCGACAAGCGCGGCCTCACCTATGGCATCTCCACCCAGATCAACGATTTCCGTTCGGCTTCCATCCTTGTGGGTTCGGTGCAGAGCGACAAGACCAAGATCCTTACCGCCCTCGATGTGACGAAATCGGAAATGGCACGCTTCGCCAAAGACGGCGCCATGGCGAACGAACTGGCCGACGCCAAGACCTATCTGACGGGCTCTTTTCCACTTGGGCTTGATTCCAACGCCAAGATCGCCCGCACCCTGAACGGCTATCAGCGCGCCGGGCTCGATGCCGATTACGTCGTCAAGCGCAACGCCATGATCCAGGCCGTGACGCTCGCCCAGGTGAACGCCATGGCGAAGAAATATTTCGATCCTTCCCGGCTGGTGGTGGTGATCGCAGGCACCCCCGCCGCACCGCAGCCGGCGCAAAAACCGTAAATATCCGGCAATTGCACGGGGCCTGCCGCCAGGGTACGTTGCCGGCGACGAGGTGGGCCTTTTTTTGCGTCTGCCCGGGACCAACAGAGGAGGTATCGGTGGCACGATTTGGTCGGATGATGGCGCTTGCCGGGTTCATGGCATGCGCGGTGACGGGTTTGGCGTATGGCGATGAACCGAAATTCCAGATCGACGCGAGCTGGCCGAAGCCGCTGCCGAACCATTGGATCTTCGGTCAGATCGGCGGCATTTTCGTCGACAAGGACGACAATGTCTGGATCACCCAGCGCCCGCGCACCGTGAACAAGCGTGACCGCCGCATGCAGGATGGCGATCATTCGATCTGTTGCCAGACCGCACCTTCAGTCATCGAGTTCAACCAGGCCGGCGATGTGATCCGTTCGTGGGGCGGACCGGAAACCGCCAAGGGTTTCGACTGGCCGGCCAACGAGCACGGCATTTTCCTCGACTACAAGAACAACATCTGGTTCGGCGGCAATGGTGAGAATGACGGGATGATCGTCAAGTTCACCATCGACGGCAAATTCCTGATGATGATCGGCAAGTCCGACAAGCAGACCAATAGTCTGGATCAGACCCGCGTCGGCCGCGCCGCCGACATGGTGGTCGATCCCGCGACGAATGAGCTTTATGTCGCCGACGGCTATTTCAATCACCGCGTGGTCGTGTTCGACGCCGACACCGGCAAGTTCAAGCGGACCTGGGGCGCCTACGGCAAGCCGCCGACGGACGAGAAGATCACCTATGATCCCAAGGTGCTGCCGCAGCAATTCGCCAACCCGGTGCACGGCATCCGCATCACCAATGACGGCGAAGTCGTGGTGTCGGATCGTGCCAACAACCGCATCCAGATCTTCAAGAAGGATGGCACCTTCATCCGTGAAATCGCGTTGCTGCGCGATTCGACCGCACCCGGCGTGACGGGTTCCACCGTGTTCTGGCCCGACAAGGGACAGACCGTCTGGTTCACTTCCGACGATCCGAATGGCCAGATCCACATCTTCCGTCGCAGCGACGGCAAGATCCTCGGCGATTTCGGCCGCGTCGGCCGCGGTCCGGGCGAGTTCGAGAACCTTCACAACATCGCCATCGATTCCAAGGGCAACATCTACTCTGCCGAAGTACAGGGCCAGCGCGTGCAGCGCTTCGCCTACAAAGGCGGTCTGCCCCCGATCGGCAAATAATCACGGAAATTGCGCATGCGAATGGCGCCGCTGGGCCCTCTGGCGGCGCCATTTGTTTGTGGAGTGCGGCCCAAATCGAATCGGTGCAGGATGGCGGCCGCGTGCGGCGCGGATTAAAGTTCGTATCCGCCCCCGCAAGGATTGCCATGGGCATCGAAGTCAAAAGACTGAGCGTGATCCGCCGTCTGCCTGAGGGCACGATCAACCGCATCGCCGCGGGCGAGGTGGTCGAACGCCCGGCCAGCGCGGTGAAGGAACTCGTCGAAAACGCGCTCGATGCCGGCGCGCATCGCATTGCGGTGACGGTTGCGGGCGGTGGCGCATCGTTGATCCTGGTCGAGGACGACGGCGAGGGCATGGATGCCGACGCGCTCACCCTGGCCGTCGAACGCCATGCGACCTCGAAATTGCCCGTCGCCGCGGATGGTGCGGACGATCTCACCAACATCGCGACGCTTGGCTTTCGCGGCGAGGCGCTGCCCTCCATCGGCGCCGTGTCGCGGCTTGCCATCACCAGCCGGACCAAGACCGCCGACGCTTATGCGATCCGGGTCGATGGCGGCGCGGTGGGCCGTCCCGAACCGGCCGGGTTTCTCGCCTCGGGACAATCGGGCACCCGCGTCGAGGTGCGGGACCTGTTCTACGCGACGCCCGCGCGGCTGAAATTCCTGAAATCGGCGCGCGCCGAATCCGTCGCCGTAGCCGACATCGTCAAGCGGCTTGCCATGGCGCGCCCCGATGTCGCCTTCACCCTCACCGATGAGGGCCGCGTGGTGCTGTCGCTTCCCGCCGAGGAACGTTTGTTCGAGGGCGCGCTGTCACGCCTCGGAAAATTGATGGGGCGCGATTTCGCCGACAACGCGGCGCAGGTGGATGCGGAACGCGAGAACGTGCGTCTTACGGGCTTTGCCGCGGTTCCCACCTACAACCGCGCCAATGCGCTGGCGCAGTTCCTATTCGTCAACGGCCGGCCGGTGCGCGACCGGCTGCTGCTGGGCGCGGTCAAGGGCGCCTATGCCGATTTCCTCGCCCGCGACCGCCATCCCGCCGTGGCCCTGTTCATCGATTGCGATCCCAACTTTGTCGATGTGAATGTGCACCCTGCAAAGGCTGAAGTCCGGTTTCGCGATTCCGGCCTGGTGCGCGGGCTCATCGTGGGTGCGCTGAAGGCGGCCCTGCACGAGGCGAGCCACCGCGCCTCGACCACGGTGGCCGACGCCACGCTGAACGCGTTTCGCGTGCCCGAAATGGGAAGCCGCGCCCCCTATCCGGTGCAGACGCGGCTGGCCGGACTTTCCGAATCGGTGCGCACCTATCACGCGCCGCTGACGCCACCGGTTTCCGTACAGGGGGCATCGCCCGCGCCGCATGCGTACGATCAGCCGCCTGATGACGGCCATGACCACGCGCATGAATCCCCGCCTTTGGGCGTGGCGCGCGCACAATTGCACGAGACCTATATCGTCGCGCAGACCGAAGACGGCATCGTGATTGTCGATCAGCACGCCGCCCATGAGCGTCTGGTCTATGAGCGAATGAAACAGTCGCTGGAAAACGGTACCGTCGCGCGCCAGCCGCTGCTCATTCCTGAAATCGTCGAACTGGATGAAAGCGAAGCCGCACGCGTGCTCGCCCGCAGTGAAGAACTGGCGGCACTGGGTCTGACAGTCGAGGGCTTCGGTCCCGGTGCGCTTTTGGTGCGCGAAGTCCCGGCGCTTCTCGGCCAAGTCGATGTCAAAGCGCTGATCCGCGACCTGGCCGACGATCTCGCCGAATCGGAATCGCTCGGCTCCCTGAAGGAACGGCTCGATCATGTTTCCGCGACGCTCGCCTGCCATATGAGCGTGCGCTCGGGCCGCCGCCTCACGGGCGAGGAGATGAACGCGCTGTTGCGCGAGATGGAATCAACGCCCCATTCCGGCCAGTGCAATCACGGCCGCCCCACCTACGTGGAGCTGAAGCTCGCCGACATCGAACGCCTGTTCGGCCGGCGATAGCTCTTCCTCTCCCCCGAAAGGGGAGAGGAAGATTGCTTCGATATTGCTACGCCGCGGCAGCCTTTGTGGTTTTTGGAATGGCTTTTGTTGCGACTCCAGTCGATGAGTTGCCAGACGGAGAAACCCACGTCACCTCGTTCCTGTGCAGGTGAATTTTCGTGACGGAATCTTCGCTGCGCAAAATATGCTGTTTGAAGCCGCTCGTGGATGCATTGTTCACAAACGGCGCGACAATCGCATGTCCAACCGCGCCGCCCCAGCCGCCGGATTCGCTCGTCACCAAAGTGCCGACCAGAGAGGCGGCGCCTGTTG
>DATLVC010000156.1:0-5307 GCA_035577685.1 Micropepsaceae bacterium
ATATCCCGGTCGTGATGGTGACTGCGCTCGATCAGCCGAGCGACCGCGTCACCGGCTTGGATGCCGGCGCAGACGATTTCCTCACCAAGCCGGTGGACGACACCGCGCTGTTCGCCCGCGTGCGCTCGCTGGTGCGACTGAAAATGATGACCGACGAACTGCGCATGCGCGAGGAAACCGGTCAGAGCATGGGTCTTTCCGATGCCGGCGAAACGTTGTTCGAGGCCGACCCCACCGGCCACATCCTGATCGTGGAGGACCGCCCGGAATCGGTGGCCTGGTTCCGTGCCGCGCTCGAGGTCAAGAATAAAGTCGCCGACGTCTCCAATTTCGAGGAGGCGCTGGTGCTCTCGCGTGGTGGCGATTTCGATTTGATTGTGGTGAGCCTCGGTATTCGTGGCTTCGATGGCCTGAGATTGTGTTCCCACTTGCGCTCGCTTGCCGAGATTCGCAACACGCCGATCCTCGTTCTCGTAAGCGAAGGCGAGAACCGCAAGCTCGCCCAGGCGCTCGATATGGGTGTCAACGATTATCTGATGCGGCCCGTGGATCGCAACGAGCTGATGGCGCGCGTCAAGACACAGCTTCGCAAGAAGCATTACGCCGACAAGCTGCGGCACAATATGCAGCTCAGTCTGGAAATGGCGATCACCGATCAGCTCACGGGACTGCACAACCGCCGTTATATGGCACGCCATCTCGAGACACTGATGAAGAATGCCAGCGAGGCGAGACCGATTTCATTCCTCATCATGGACATCGATTACTTCAAGGCAGTCAACGACACTCATGGCCATGATATCGGCGATGAAGTGCTGCGCGAATTCGCGGCGCGGATTTCGGCCAATGTGCGCGGCATCGATCTGGCCTGCCGCTATGGTGGCGAGGAGTTCGTCGTTGTGATGCCCGATACGGATACGGCGTTTGCTTATTCGGTCGCCGAAAGGCTGCGTCAGAGCATGGAGCTGACGCCGATTCCGATCAGCCGTGCGCCGCACAAGCTCAATATCACCGCCAGCTTTGGCATCGCGTCCTCGACGGGTGCGGGCGACAATGCCGATAAGCTTCTGCACCGTTCCGATCAGGCGCTCTATCGCGCCAAGCGCGAGGGACGCAATCGCGTCATCGCCGAAGCGGCGTAACCGAACCTATTGTGCAATCGGCGCAGAAATTTCGTTGGTCGCCGATACGATGCGGATGGTCGTCACCTCCGGCGGTAGCGATTCCACGCGCAGTTCGGCATCCAATGCCTGCGGGGTGCGTTTTTCATCCGGCGTTGCAGGCGATGTCGCTACCAGTTTGTAAGTCTTGATCGCCGCATTGGCGGCAGCCTCAGCGTCTTCCGTAAGCTTCGGATCAGTCCAGCCGGAAGAGGGCGCAGTTCCCGTGACATGAATGACGAGGGCCGTCGGTGCATCGCCCGGCCGGCTCAGCATCACGCTGTCGACGCTGTTGAGCGGGAGTTCCGTCCCAGGCGGGATGGGCGGCGGCGGCGTAGGCGGCGGCGCAACCGGAGCGGGCGTAGCAGCCGGCGCCTGCTCGGCTGCGGGCTGCTGCGGAGCAGGATTGCGATTGCACCCGGTCAGAAGCAACGCAACCGCTGCGACCCCAACCAGTGTTCTGGAAAGATGCCAATCCATCGAATGCGATATCCTCGGGCGAAGACCCTTGACCGCATTCATAGAGACGAAGGTGCCCGGGCGGGTCAACCGACACGCCCGGGCTCGTGAGCAAGAATTACAAAGAATTACTCAGACGCTACGGAGCAGGTGCTCCCGGTGCGCCAGGCGCCCCGGGCGGTCCTTGCTCAGGCGCAGGTGCACCTGGAGCCCCAGGGGCCCCCGGCGCTCCAGGGGGACCCGGTTCCGGCGCCGGAGCTGGTGCCGCGGCAGGTGCGGGCTCTCCTGCCGGAGCAGGCGTCGGATTGTTCTGGTTGCATCCAATCAGAACTGCTGTCGCAGCAGACAGGAGCAACATATTGAAGACTCTGGCTTTCATGGGGTTCCCTCTGTGTCTTTCTCGGATGCGGCGCATGCATAATGGGCCGCGCCAACCGAAAAGAACGCGCGAATGGCCAAGAGGTTGTAAGTTTTTTGAGGCGCAAAGTACGGCCCCGCGCCAACGGCGACTGCTGATGGGCTTTGATGCAGCGCAAAGACAAAGAAAAACACCCCGGCCGAATCGAGCGGCCGGGGTGCCGCATGTCAGGAAACTGTCCCCTGCTTACGGAGCGGGTGCGGGAGCGGCGGGAGCCGGTTCTGCGGGAGCAGGAGCGGGTTCAGCCGCCGGCGGAGGAGCGGGCTCTGCGGGTGCCGCTGCGGGCGCTTCAGGAGCCGGGGCCGGAGCCGGAGCGGAATTCTGATTGCATGCAACCAGCAATGTCGCCGTCGCCAGCGCAGCAAGGATTTTCAGAGACTTCATTTTTGTAACTCCTATTTAAGGCAGGGAAATGAATGCGGAGATTCGAGATTGGAGTCTATTGAGTAATCGAGACGCAGGTCAAACTCAACGCTCAAATAACCAATTCGCACAGAACAGGAACATGGTCGGAGGGCTTTTCCCACCCTCTCACCTTGCGTTCTATGGAACACCCGACCAACCGATCGGCAGCTTGCGACGACAATAGAATATGATCGATTCGGATACCATGGTCTTTAACCCAAGCACCCGCTTGATAATCCCAGAATGTATAGTATTTCGGCTCCGAATGGCAGGCGCGGAACGCATCGGTCAGTCCGAGATGCAAGATGCGACGGAAAGCCGCGCGCGTTTCAGGCTGGAAAAGCGCGTCTCCCTCCCATGCCTTGGGGTCGTAGCAATCGTCCGGGGTCGGAATGACGTTGTAGTCGCCGGTGAGAATCAGCGGCTCCTCGAAGCTCAAGAGATGCCGTATATGGCGGTTCAGCCGCTCCAGCCAGGCGAGCTTGTAGGCAAATCGCTCCGTACCCGGCGGGTTGCCATTGGGCGCATAGATCGAGGCGACACGTACGACGCCGCCTGATTCGCCCGGCACCACCGCTTCGAGATAACGGGCATGATGGTCGCCCCCGACGGCAGGAAGGCCCCTGGTCACGTCTTCAGGGGGCCGTTTGGATAGGATGGCCACGCCGTTGTAGCTTTTTTGTCCGTGTACGGCGCAATTGTAGCCGAGACTTTCGAAGACTTCGACCGGAAAAGAGTCGTCGGTGGTCTTGATCTCCTGCAGGCAGACAATGTCGGGTGCGGCTTCAGCGAGCCATGTCCGCACGGTGTCGAGCCGCGCTTTGACCGAATTGACATTCCACGTGGCGATTTTCATTCGTGCGGCTAAACCGAAAAGCTCGTGCCGCAGCCGCATGAGGATGTCGCGTTCGGATTGTTGATTTTGAACGCGGCTCCGATCATCTCCTCGACGAAATCGATCTCCGCGCCTTTGAGGAAATCGAGCGAGACCGAGTCGATCAGCACTCTGGCGCCGTCGCGCGCCAATACAAGGTCGTCGTCCGTGATCGAATCATCGAAACAGAAATCATATTGGAAACCCGAACAGCCGCCGCCGGTCACCGCGACACGCAAATTCGAGGATCCGGCCTCCTCCTGCAGGATCTCGGCGATTCGCTTGGCTGCCCGCTCGGTCAGGCGGACGGGAGAGGTTTCAATCGTTTCAACGCTCATGAAGAACAGCCTATATCATGTTCTGGTTATGTAAGCGCTGTAGGGCCGATGTCCAAGCCGTCACCGCCGGGCCGCCTTTTGGGGCCGTTCTTCGTTCCCCCGCCGCGGGCGCGGTTCGCGACGAATCCCGAATCGAGCCGGGGCCGCTTCTGGCCTGAGGAGGAAGGCGCTACACGGAGCTGTTACCAGCGTGACCGCGACCGGATCATCCATTCCACGGCGTTCCGGCGGTTGAAGCACAAGACTCAGGTCTTCGTGCAGCATGAGGGCGACTATTACCGCACGCGGCTGACGCATTCCCTGGAAGTGGCCCAGATCGCGCGTTCGCTCGCCCGGGTGCTGGGGCTGGACGAGGATCTGGCCGAGGCCCTGGCGCTCGCCCACGATCTTGGCCACCCACCCTTCGGGCATGCCGGGGAGGCGGCGCTCAATGCCTGCATGGCCGATTCAGGTGGTTTCGATCACAACGCCCAGGCGCTCGCTCTCGTGACGCGGCTGGAGCATCGCTATGCCGACTTCGACGGCCTGAACCTGACCTGGGAAGCTCTTGAGGGCCTCGTGAAGCATAATGGGCCGTTATTGGCGGAAGGTGCCGACCGCACATCGCTCCCTGAGGCGATCGCCGAATTCCCCTGGGATCTGGAATTGTCCACCCATGCCGGGCTTGAAGCCCAGATCGCGGCGCTCTCCGACGATATCGCCTATGTCAATCACGATATCGACGATGGTTTGCGCGCAGGCCTTTTTGAAACCGAGGAGCTGTTCGATATTGCCTTGGTGGGGCCGATCTTCAAAACGCTCCATGATGCGCATCCGCAACTCGATCATGGCCGGCTGATTGGCGAAGCTATCAGGCGGCTGATCAGCGAAATGGTGGCCGACGTGACCGCCGAAACCGGCCGGCGCCTTGCCGGGCTCCATCCACGGAGCGCGTCCGAGATTCGGCACCACGGCGCCCCGCTGGCCGAATTTTCCCCGGATTTTCGCGAGGGCCTGGGCCGGCTGAAGGAATTCCTCTTCCGGCGCATGTACCATCATCCGCACGTGCTCCAGGTGATGGAAAATGCCCAGCTTGCGCTAACCCAACTGTTCAGCGCTTTCATGGCCGATCCGTCTCTGCTACCCAAGGATTGGATGGTGCAGTGCCGGGGCCCCGGCGATGATCGCGCGACCGCACGGGCAGTGTGCGATTATGTGGCCGGGATGACGGACCGTTTCGCCTTGCAGGAACATCGCAGAATCTTCCACATGGAAATTCAGCTTTGACCGGCAGAAGCAGGGTGGGGCGCGATGCTTCGGAGCGGCCCGAGTGCTAAAAATGCAGACAATACGATTCGGTGGAGTCGGCCTATGAATACTCATCAACGCGGCGTCTATCAGCCGGCGATGGACAACATTCCGATCTACGATCTCTCGGACGAGGAGATCGAAGACGAGGAGCATTCCCGTCTGCCGCTTCTGATCGTCATCGCGCTTCTGGTGCTGGCGGCGTTCGCGGGCGTGGTGTGGCTGGCCTATAATCAGGGCGTGGCCCGCGGCCGTTCGGGCGCTGCCGTCGTCATTTCCGCGCCGGATGGTCCGGTTCGCACGGCGCCCGCTGATGGCGGCGGTGCGCCTGCGCCCTATACCGGCCTGAAAGTGTATGGGCAGTCC
>DATLVC010000157.1:0-3006 GCA_035577685.1 Micropepsaceae bacterium
GATCTGGAAGCGGCGCAAGCGGTGGCCCCAGGACTGCCGCGCGGGGCGTTTTATCTCGATGTAAATTCCGTCTCGCCCGGCATGAAGCGCGCTTGCGCCGAAATCATCGAGGGCGTGGTCGGACGCTATATCGAGGCCGCGGTCATGACGCCGATCGCGCCCAAGCGCATCGCGTCATCCATGTTGCTCGGCGGCCCGCATGGGGACGCGTTCCTGGAAGGTGCAAGATCGCTTGGCTTCACCGGCGCGAAGGTCTTCTCGCCGATCGTGGGCCAGGCGTCCGCCACCAAAATGTGCCGCAGCGTCATCATCAAAGGCGTCGAAGCGCTGCTGACCGAATCCATGCTGACCGCGCGCCATTACGGCATCGAGAAAACGGTGCTGGATTCGCTGTCCGATCTTTTGCCCGCCGGCGATTGGGAGAAGATCGCCCGCTATTTCATCTCGCGGTCTTTGGAGCATGGCACACGCCGCGCCGATGAAATGCGCGAATCGGCGAAGACGGTGGCCGAGGCCGGGCTTGAGCCGCTGATGGCGCTGGCGACGGCGGAACGCGAAGATTGGGCGGCCGCGCACAAGCATGCGCTGGCGCATATCGACGATCTCGGCGCCATGCTGGACGCCATCCGCAAGAATATCGACACAGACGCGGCGGCTTCGACAAAAGCCGCGGAATAATGAGGGGACTTTGATGATTATCGATTGCCACGGCCATTACACGACCGAGCCCGCGCCGCTGACTGATTTCCGCAAGAAGCAGACCGCCGCTCTCAAAGACCCGTCGCAAGCGCCGTCTCCTGCATCGGTGAAAATCAGCGATGAGGATTTCCGTGCCAGCGTCGAAGGCAATCAGCTTCGCATCCAGCGCGAGCGCGGCACGGATTTGACATTGTTCAGCCCGCGCGCGTCAGGCATGGGGCACCATATTGGCGACGCCAAGACCAGCCTGGAATGGTCGCGGCTCTCCAATGATTGCATTCACCGCGTCTGCACATTGTTCCCGAACAATTTCATCGGCGTCTGCCAATTGCCGCAGAGCCCCGGTGTGCCGCCGGAAAATTGCATCCCGGAACTGACGCGCTGCGTCGAGGAGTTGGGCTTCGTCGGCTGCAATCTCAATCCCGATCCGTCGGGCGGAAATTGGACCGCGCCGCCACTGACTGACCGCTATTGGTATCCGCTTTACGAAAAGCTCTGCGAGTTGCGCGTCCCCGCCATGGTGCATGTCAGCATGTCGTGCAATCCGAATTTCCATACGACGGGGGCGCACTACATCAATGCCGACACCACGGCCTTCATGCAGTTCATCCAGGCCGATCTGTTCAAGGATTTCCCGGAGCTGAAGCTGATCGTTCCCCATGGCGGCGGCGCGGTGCCCTATCATTGGGGCCGTTATCGGGGCCTCGCGCAGAACCTGAACCGGCCGCCGCTGGACGAGATGATGCGCAACAATGTCTTCTTCGACACCTGCGTCTATCACCAGCCGGGTATCGATCTGCTGACCAAGCTCATTCCCGCCGACAACATTCTGTTCGCCTCGGAAATGCTAGGCGCGGTCAAGGGCGACGATCCGACCACCGGCAAGCCCTATGACGATACCAAGCGCTATGTCGAGGCGACGGCTCTTTCGGCAGCGGACAAGCAGAAGATCTTCGAAGGTAATGCCCGCAAAGTGTTTCCGCGGCTCGCGCCCAAGCTCGACAAAATCGCCACGGCGCGGAAATAGGCAATGCGCCTGGCGCGCCAGCTCTGGTTCCAGGTGCTCGTGGCGATGGTCGCGGGCGCATTGCTGGGTTATGCGCAGCCCGATTTCGGCGCCCGGATGCAGCCTTTGGGCGACCTTTTCGTCAATCTCATCCGCATGATCATCGGGCCGGTGATCTTCTGCACGGTGGTGCACGGCATCGCCTCGATGAACGACATGAAGCGGGTGGGGCGCGTGGCGCTGAAGGCGCTTATCTGGTTCGAAGCGATCACGCTGACGGCGCTCGTGTTTGCGCTCGTGGCGGTCAATCTGTGGCAACCGGGCGCGGGTATGAATGTGGATCCGGCTGCACTCGATGCGAATTCGGTCCGTACCTACACCGCAGCGGCGCAACACCAGACATTCAGCGAGTTCCTGCTGCATATCGTGCCTTCGACGTTCATCTCGGCGTTCGTGCAGGGCGACGTGCTACAGGTGCTGTTTGTTTCGGTCCTTTTCGCTTTCGCACTGGCGCTGGTCGGCGAGCCGGCCCGACCCGTGCTCGATTTCATCGGGCGGCTGTCGCAGATTTTCTTTCGCATTGTCGGGCTCATCATGTGGGTCGCGCCTTTGGGCGCGTTCGGTGCCATCGCCTTCACGGTGGGGCGATTCGGGGCATCCTCTCTGCTTTCGCTGGGCGCGCTGATCGTCGAATTCTATGTGGTGTGCCTGCTTTTCGTGCTGATCGTGTTCGGTGCGATCGCGCGCAGCATGGGTGTGAGCTTGTTCCGTTTGCTCAATTACATCCGCGAGGAGCTGCTGATCGTTGCGGCCACCACGTCGTCCGAAACCGTGCTGCCGCGCTTGGTGCAAAAGCTTCAGGCGTTGGGTTGCGAGGAATCGGTCGTTGGGCTGGTCATCCCGACCGGTTATTCCTTCAATCTGGATGGAACCTGCCTCTATCTCGCCACCGCTGCGGTGTTCCTGGCGCAAGCGACGAACACGCCGCTGACGCTGGAACAACAACTCGTCCTGGTTGCCGTTGCGCTTCTGACGTCGAAAGGCGCGGCCGGGGTAGCGGGGGCCGCCTTCGTCGTGTTGGCTGGAACGGTCGCCTCGGTCGGCTCCATTCCGGTAGCCAGCATCGCGCTGGTGCTGGGCATTCACAGATTGCTCGCGGAAGCTTTGACCTTCGTCAATGTTGTGGGCAATTGTGTCGCCACACTCGTCGTCGCCAAATGGGATCGCGCGCTGGACAATCAGAAGCTGTACGCGCAAATCGGTCTGGCCGCGCCGTGGCACGTGCCTGCCGCAAGACCGGC
>DATLVC010000158.1:0-3738 GCA_035577685.1 Micropepsaceae bacterium
GGCAGGACCCGAACGGCTATCCGGGCGGCGGCATCCATGAGCGCGCCAAGAAGCTCGCGGCCCGCAAGCCGAGCGACCCGCATCCCTTTGTCGATCCGGCGACGTGGGACGCACGCGCCAAGCGCCAGCTCGAACAGGCCAAGAAAGTCCTCGCCGAAGAGCAGGCCAAGGCGGGCGCCACCAAGACGAATTGACCGAAGTTTCGTCGGTTATCTGCCCGAACCTTGGCCTCAGACCAGGTTCTGGCAGTTACCTCCGCTTGCGATGCTAATGCCGACGGGTGAATGCGTCTTCAAAACGCCGGATGGTCGTCATGCGGTAGAGGCGCGACCTCATAGCCGAAATAGAAATCATTGTTCGGCTCGCAGAGGTCTTCGATCAACATGCCCGCATGCATGCGCCGCCAGGTGGATCGCGCCGTCCAGGGCATGTTGAAGGCACCGGGATCTTCGACCCGGATTTTCACCTCCAACGTCTTTCCGCCGTCGAGCATCTTGAAGCGTTCGACGACGTGCATCTGGGTGGTGTGCGGCGTGCGGTAATTGTCGACGAACGTCTTGTCGTTCAGCCCGATTGTATCAACGACCAGCTCATCGCCTTCGTAATGGCCGACTGATTCTCCGTACCAGGACGGTTTCGGATTTTTCGTGTGCGGCACGTTCATATAGATATGCCGGGTCGAGGCATAGAGCTCGTTGATCATCACCACTTCTTTGGGCGTCTGCACGAAATGAAGCGGCTGGCCGCGATTGTAAATGTCCATGCCGGGAACGCCGCCGGGATAGCATCTTTCACGGGCGATGAACGGGACTTTCCCCGCCAATACCTCATCATTCGCCTTCTTCATCTGGGCGACGACCCAAGGCTTGAGAATGGGATTGGTAAGGTCCGCGACTCTGTAGGTCGGTTGGCCCTGGCCGTTGGGCGTATAGGGATGGGCCGGATCGGACTCGACCGGTCCGGGGCCCGTCGACTTGTCATGCGGCAGGAAGTCGTCGCTCGCAGGCCGGTCCGCGGTCCATCCGGTTTCGCCGTCGGGATTGAAATTGGGAATGGCCGGCCGCTCGTCATTCGCGCCATCCGCCGCGAGTGCCGCACCAAAGCACAAAAGGCCGAAAGCGGCTGTGCCCAACAAGGAGAATTTGGACATCGAAAACGCTCCTCCCAGAGCCCTCGTAAGACGTTGGGAGCCCGGCTCTTACCGGGCTCCCATTATTCCATTGGCCGGACCGCTCTTATAATTTGCGAGTGCCGGGGCAGAAATCCAAAGTGATATCCGGCCAGCCGAGAGCCGGCGGGCCAAGCGCGGAAATGTCCATCTTGTCGCCCTTCGGGTCGAAGATGAAGATCACCTTGTCCGTCTTGGCGTTGACGATCTGACCGACGCGCGGACCGTTGATGATCAACAGACCTTCGATCACCATTCCGGAATTGGTGACCGTGCCGTTCAGGGCTTCCTCACCACGCACGGTCTTGGCCCGCGTCTGTGCTTTCAGGAAAGCGTTGTCGCAACTTCCGCCGGGCGCTTTCCAATTGCCGACAACCTGCTTGAGCATATCGGCCGTGTCGATGATGCGCGCCTGTTCGGTCACCGGCACCACTTCATCGGGGGTCGCGCCCTTGACCTCTTTGTTGCGGATGCGCACGCCGTTTGCGTCCAATATCTGCAGCGATACGGAGAATTGCGCCGGCGGCGGCACGTTCAGCGCCGTGTCGGCCTGCGAGATGTAAAGGCGCTTGTTGTCGGCCACCAGGACCTCGCCGAGGAGACGGCGCTTATCCGGGGTCTCGACCGTGATGCGCCAGCTTCGGTGCATGTCGAGCATGTTCACCGCGTCATATTTCGGCGTGCCTTTGGCCCGGATGTTCTTCACTGCTTCGTCGATGGCGGTGGCAAGTTCGGCCGGGGCCGAATTGTAGTCGACGACCGTCATGGTGTAGCGGCCTCTCGGGTCCTGCGCGGTATAGACATGCGCCGGAAGCGAGGTGCCTTTCGCCGTCTTGTAAGTGATCTCCTGCACGGTCGGGTCGCCGGGGAAGTTTACGGTGAAGAAATCACCGCGATTGACATATTCTTCCCAGACCTGCGCCGACGCGGCGCTCGAAATGAACAAGGCCACCACGGCCGGAATAAGGCTGACAAAGCGCATAGAATTCCCTCTCAAAGTCCTCCACCAGGGCCCCAGATTGGCATAAATCGCCTCTCTTGTCCTCAGTCTCACAGGGTACAGCGGCTCTGGGTGCGGAAATTCCCCTGCATGCGGGATTCCGCCTCCTTCTTTTCCGCGTCGCTGACATAGTCCGGCGGCGAGGCCTTGAGAAGAAACGCGAAATTCGCAGCCGCAGCATCGCCGGGCTTAAGGCTGGGGGTCTCGGGATGTTCCGCCTCAACCGGCACGACCAAGGCGATTTTGAGGTCGGGCGCGCGTAGGCGCAGCCGCTCGACCGTGCCGAGCGCGCTTTCCACATGGAAGGCGCCCGTCACATGCACGATTTTGCGCCCCGGATTCTTCCGGGCGGACAGGACGATCGATTCGGCCATGGTGTCGTCGCGCGTCACCTGGGAGGCGAAACTGCGGTCGGCGGCCTGTTTCTTCTCGTCCTCGGTGCGGTTGGCGTCTTCCCCATGGGCGCCATCCTCGGCGAGGAAGCGCAGGAATTTCTCCTTGTACGGACCATCGCTGAGGTGCAATTCCGCCGCCGCCCACCCCCGTTTGTCGGCGGGCATATGGGCGAGGAAGTCTGGCCCCTCCTGCCCGACGCAGCGCACGACACTGGCCGGAGCATTGGCCGCGATCAGCGGCAGCCCATGGTCCTTCGCAAATTCCACCAGCGGACGGTAGCTTTCCGCATAATTGCCCCAGGCCCTGCCGCGGCGGCGGAAATTGTCCTCGCCGATGCGCCCGGCCATATAATCATCGACCACCGGCTGCACGTCGCGCTCGAACATCTCCATGGAAAGCGCGAGATTCGGCGCGCGGGCATAGAGCGCGCGAAACAGCGCCATTTCCGCCAGATGATTGCCGGAATGGTCGTGCCATTCGCCGAGGAAGATCACGTCATAATCCTTCAGCGCGTCGGCCGCCTGCTCGACGCTGACCGGTGCGGCTGGCGCCCCAGCCGTCAGGCGCATCAACACAAAGGCGGTGAGGTCGGGAAGCGCAGGCACCGCAGAAGCGGCCCGCCCGTCGCGGGAAAGCGCGGTACTTGCGATGAGCGATAGACCAAGCGATATGGCAATGAAGGATCGGCGCACGGGCGGCTCCCTTTTGCGGGCGGAGACCTTAGACGGTGTCCGCGCCCCGTAAAACCCTGACCCGGCGATTGCACCTGGAAAGCCTGTAGGCGGCTTGCTAGTTTGTGCTGGCTTTTGCGGTATTCGAGGCGAGGACCACTGATGATGAGAACTCCGTTGCTGATTGCCGCTTCCACGCTTTGCGTGTTGGCGGGCTCCTATTTCGCGCTGGCGCAGCAGCCGCCCGCGCAGGCCCATCCGATGAGCTTCTTCGTCACCAGCATCGGCCTCGGCCATGGTGCCAATCTCGGCGGGCTCGCGGGCGCGGACGCGCATTGCCAGCAGCTTGCGACAGCGGTCGGAGCCGGTGGCAAGACCTGGCACGCCTATCTGAGCACGCAGGCGCGCCCGGGCCAGCCGGCGGTGAACGCGCGCGACCGCATCGGCAGCGGCCCCTGGTACAATGCCAAGGGCGACATGATCGCGCCCGATCTCGCGCATCT
>DATLVC010000159.1:0-2161 GCA_035577685.1 Micropepsaceae bacterium
AGACCACGACATTGACGCACAGCGGAACGATCGGGCATGGCCATTCTTGAGGTTGACCGAACATCAGCGACAGCGGCACCGTCAACCCGTGATCGACATCCATCTTGTTGACGATGGTAAGATCGAATTCGTCTAGCACCACCGATTGCACGATATGCCAGGCAAGTTCTGGATGGCCCTTGACGGGTGGCACAGGACGCGGTCCCCACCCTTCATCGGCGATTGGAAATTCCGCCGCGCAACCGAGCGCGAAAGTCGGCACCAGATCGAGCGAAAACGCCGAAGCATGGTCATTGTAAACGACAATGCAAACATCGGGCTTGACCTTGGCGATCCATTCCTTCGAGCGCTCGAAGCCTTCGAACACGGGCCGCCAATAGGGTTCTTTGGTCTTGCCGTTGTCGAGGGCCGCGCCTACGGCAGGAATGTGGGATGTCGCGACGCCGGCGATGATTTTAGCCACGGTTTTTCCATTCCGATTTGCTGCGGTTTCCGTCCGGCGAGCGGCCGCCCTTGATCATCATTTCCGCGTAGTCGGCTTGGGTCGAGCCGGTCATGATGGCGGCGATCTGCTGAAACGACAGGCCGTCGGTGGCGGCGAGCTTGGCGGTGAAATAGATGTTGCCACCGAGCTGCAACATGCCGTTCCAGTCGCGGTTCAGGATGCTCTGTTTCTGCTCTTCGGTCATGGGGTATTTGTCGAGATAGCCGCGCTCGTCGGCTTTGAATGCCGCGCGGTTCTCCGGCTTCATAAGCGACATGCAGAACATGTTCAGATGATAGCCCCGTCGCGCCTGCTCGGCATCGAACACCACTGTACCGGGAATGTCGTCATATTGCTGGGGTAGCGACATTGTCTCTCCTCAAGCCCAATAGAGCCGCATCGGATTATCCACCAGCAGCTTCTGCTGCAATGCCTGCGTGGACGCAATTTTCGGGATCACATCGACGAGAACCCCATCATCGGGCGCTTCCACGGGCATGTTGGGATGCGGCCAATCGGTGCCCCACAGCACGCGGTCGGGAAACCCTTCGACCAGCGCGCGCGCGAACGGCACCACATCGTCATAGGGCGGACCGGCCACCGTCAACCGCTCCGGGCACGAGACTTTGGTCCAGATGTTCGCGTGCTTGTCGAGCAGCCGCAGATAATTCTGGAACTCGGGATGATCCACGCCCTTCTTCACGTCGGGCCGGCCCATATGATCGACTACGACGGCGGTCGGCAGCGCGGTGAAGAAGTCCGCCAGCTCCGGTAAATCCGGCATTTCGAAATAGACCACGATGTGCCAGCCCAACGGCGCAATGCGCGCGGCAATGCGTTCCAGCACGTCGCGCGGCGTGAAATCGACTAGCCGCTTCACGAAATTGAAGCGCACACCCTTCACGCCGGCATCATTCATGACTTTGAGTTCGCCGTCGGTGATGCCTTCGCCAATCACGGCGACGCCTTTGGCCTTGCCGCCCGAATGCGTCAGCGCGTCCAACAGCGCCGAATTGTCCGTGCCGTGGCAGCTCGCCTGCACAATGACATTCTTGTCGAAGCCGAGAAAATCACGCAGCGCGAAAAGCTTTTCCTTGGGCGCATCGACGGGCGTGTATTTGCGCTCCGGCGCGTAAGGGAATTTGGCGGCCGGCCCGAAGACGTGGCAATGCGCATCCACCGCGCCGGCCGGCACTTTGAACCGTGGGCGGGACGGGTTCGGATGGAACGGGATATAGGGCGGGTTGGTGTTCTTGTTCAAAACGCTCATCCTTCATTCGGCCGGTCTTGCGGCAGGCACGTGCCACGGCGCGGCCAGACCGATTTGCGCGTACAGCCTTTGATTGTCCAGTGCACGATCCCATTTGGCGACTACAATGGTCGCCACACAATTGCCTACGACATTGACGAAGGTCAAAGCTTCGGCCAGCAATCTGTGAATGCCCAGCACCAGCGCGATGCTGGCCACCGGAATGGAGCCGACCGAAGCGACGGTCCCCGCCAGCACCACGAAGGCCGCGCCCGCCACACCGGCCGCGCCTTTCGACGTCAAAAGCGCAACGGCAACCAGGACGAGCTGTTGTTCCAGCGTCAGCGGCGTGTTCGTCGCTTGCGCCAGGAACACCGCAGCGGTGGCGAGATAGAGGCAGGTTCCATCCAGATTGAAGGAATAACCGG
>DATLVC010000160.1:0-3081 GCA_035577685.1 Micropepsaceae bacterium
GGTCCCTATTTCCAGCGGCGGGTCGGTTAGGTCTTTGCCGGCCATCCGCTAATCGGGGAGGTGCGGGGCGTCGGCATGCTGGCCGCGATGGAGCTGGTCGAGGATCGGGTCCAACGCCGAACCTTTGCCCGCGAAAAGAACGCCGGCACCATCTGCCGCGACCATTGCTTCAACAACGGACTGGTGATGCGGGCGATCCGGGACACCATGGTCCTGGCGCCGCCGCTCGTCATCAGCGAGGCGGAAGTGGAAGAATTGCTTGCCAAAGCAAAGCTTTGCATCGATTTGACGGCACGCGACCTAGGCATGGCCTAGGTCGGAAATTCGTCTCCGCTATGTTGCAGAAATACGACTGTCCATTAATAAATGGCAATTCATCACATTTCTCGTTACGAAAGTTGAAACCTGTGTCTTTCGTGCCTATACTTAATCCCGGTGGGATGATGAAGCATCCAATCTGCATGCCCCCCCGCTCGCAGATTGGATCATCTCCCCGGGTGCCGGTCATCCCCTCCCGGCATCCAGCGCTTACAGCGCATTTGGCGACCCGTTAGCCCCCTAACGGGTCGCCTTTTTTCTACGGCGCGGTATCCCGCACGGGCCGTTAGCCCCCTAGCGGGTTGCCTTTTTTCTGGCCTAAGGGGACGTAACCCGCCGCAACGTCATATTGAGGCGCCCCCCGCCCGGAACAAGAGTGCTGCTTCCCGCGATGACGCGATCAATCCCGTGATACATCGACCGGGCCGGCCCGCCGAACAACAGGCAATCCCCGGAATTCAGCTTCAAGGTGGCGGTCGGGCTGCGCCGGGTCGGCCCGCCAAAACGGAATATCCCGGTGTCGCCCAGCGAAACCGAGAGAACGGGGGCATCCGCCGCTTCCTCGTCGGCGTCCCGATGCAGCCCCATGCGCGCTCCGGGCCGATAGAGGTTGATGAGACAGGCTTCGGGCGGCGCGCGATAGCCCGTCGCCTCGCGCCAGAGGTCCTGCAGAACCGGCGGGATATCCGGCCAGCGGGCGCCGGTTACGGGATGACAGGCTTCGTAGCTATAGCCATTGGCCTGATCGGAAACCCAACCCAAGGGTCCGAAATTGGTCATCTCCACCGAAAGCGGTGCACCGCTGCCCGGCATGGTCGGGCGATAAAACGGCGCCACCTTTGTGCGGGCCAGGATGTCTTCGAGGAGCACGGCCTGATCGTCCGGCCCAAACCGCTCCGGCCAATAGATGACTCCCGGTGCCACATCCAAACGCAGGCTCATCACGGGACTTCGGCCTGAAAGGCCCGGAAGGCATTCTCGAGACCCTTCGCCGCGAGAAACCGGGCAAAAGCCTGGGGATCGTAGCGCTCCCGCGCCCACACACTTAGCGGCGCTCCTTGCGCCTCTGTCACCGCATAGGCCGGGAATTGCTTCAGCCAAAGCTGATAATTCTTGGGCCGGTGCAGATAGGGCCAGAAGGCGAATTGCGCCTGCGCCTGGGCCAGCGCGCCGGGCCCGTCCCGCTGCAGCAGATAAAGCGCGGCGGCGAGACTGGTGCGGTCCTGGCCGCCACTGCATTTGAGGAGAATGGGCGTTTTGGCCTGCTCGAAGGCGTGGAACAGATTGGTCAGGCCCGACCGCGAAGGGATATTGCGCGACGACAGCTTGACGTCGAAATGGGCGATCCCCAGTGCCTGCGCGGTGCGCTTTTCCGTCCGCCACCAGTGGAAACCGGCATTCTCGCCGCGCAGATTGATCAGGCTCTTGAAGCCGTGCGGTCTTAAGAAGGCGGTGTAGAATCCCAGATAAGGCTGGGCTGAGCGCGCCAGCCCGGGGCTGACCCAATGCAGATGATAGAGCCGGTCGAGAACCAGGGACATGGCGCCCCGCGTAGCCGCAGCACCCCGCGCTGGCAAGAGCCCCGCAAACGGGTTGACTGCGAAGGGTCCCTGGCTATATTGCCCGCCTTCCGCGCGGGACAGACGTTTTGCGCGAGCTTTCACACTCGGCTGTAAGGATAGTCATATGTTCGCGGTCATCCGCACCGGCGGCAAGCAATATTCGGTCGCTCCCGGCGACGTGCTGGAAATCGAGCGGCTTCCCGGTGAAGCCGGCGCGTCCATCACCTTCTCCGAAGTGCTGATGGCGGGCGGCAAGATCGGCCTGCCATTGCTCGAAGGAGCCTCGGTCGCGGCGGAAATCGTGGCGCAGGACCGGGCGCCGAAAGTCGTCGCCTTCAAGAAGAAGCGGCGGAAGAATACGCATCGCAAGCGCGGCCACCGCCAGCTTCTGACGCGGGTAAAGATCACGGATATCAGCGCGCCTTAAGGACGGATCCCATGGCACACAAAAAAGCAGGCGGCTCTTCGCGCAACGGGCGCGATTCCAATAGCCAGCGTCTCGGCACCAAGCGCTACGGCGGCGAAACCGTGCTTCCGGGCAATATTTTGGTCCGCCAGCGCGGCACCAAGATCTACGCGGGCGTCAATGTCGCTATGGGCAAGGACCACACGCTGTTCGCGACGGTCGGCGGCAAGGTCGAGTTCAAGAAGGGCTTGAAGCGCCGCACCTATGTTTCGGTCATGCCGTCGACGGAAGCAGCAGAATAGGCGGCTGAAATCATAGGCCGCCACCACATGGCGGCCCTTTGGAATTTGCGAGGGAGATGGTCCGCCATCTCCCTTTTGTTTTCCCTCGCTGACTTGAGGGAAAACCATGTCTCGCATTCTGGAAACGGAGCGTTTGCTCTTGCGCCCGCCGCGGGCGGCGGACATCAGCCATTTTGTGCCGCTGCTGGCCGACTACGACGTGGCGAAGAATTTGTCGCGGGTGCCCCATCCGTATACGGAGGACGACGCCTGCGCCTTTGTCGTCTATGCCGCCAATGGCTGGAAGAGCGGCGGAGATTTGTCGTTTGCCATTCTCCGTAAGGCTCCGAGTGCCTATATCGGCGCCTGCGGCGTGCATCCGGCCCGCGACTGGGAGTTCGGCTATTGGCTGGGCAAACCCTATTGGGGCCGGGGCTATGCGACCGAAGCGGCGCAAGAACTGGTGGCTTTCGCGTTCGATGTCCTGGGCGCCCAGCAACTCGCCGCGGGGTGG
>DATLVC010000161.1:0-3773 GCA_035577685.1 Micropepsaceae bacterium
CGCGGATGTCCCGGACCTCCAGAGCCCAGATGCCATCGGTCAGCGCCTTGCCGATCAACGAAACCCCGAGCGGACCGGGAAACATCTCGGGAAACAGGGTCAGGACCGAAGCGCGCCACATGGCTCACCCGTCCTGGTCGCGCGGGAGATGGACTACGACACGTCCACCTGCGATATCCACCACCGGAACAATCGGATCGGTAAAGGGCACAAATTCCGTCCCCCCATTCGCAAATTCGATTTCGAGAACGTCCCCGGCGCCGAAATTGTGCACGGCCTGGATCGTGCCGAGGGCTGCGCCCGAGGCATCCTCGGCCCGCAGCCCGATGAGGTCGCTGTGATAGAACGCACCGGCTTCGGGATCGGGCAGGGCCGCGCGCGGCACATAAAGCCGCTGGCCTTTGAACGTCTCGGCCCTATTGCGGTCTAGGACCCCCGCGAAGCGCACCACGGCTTCATCGCCTTTGGTGACGCGCAGGGCCGCGATCTCAAGCTCGTGCCCGTCCTCGGTCGTCAGCGGCCCGTAAGCGTTGAGCCTGTCGGGGCTTTCGGTGAAGGTTTTCACCTTCACCTCGCCCTTGATGCCATGCGCGTTCACGACCACGCCGAGAAGGACGCGGGGTTGCGTCAAGCTTCGGCAGCACCCGCACCGGCCGCCTTGGCGGCTGCGGCGGCGCGCTCCTGCGCCTTCTTCTTGGGCTTCATCTTCTCGGGGCTGTGATGGGTGATCGGCTTCACCAGACCGGCATCGGACAGGAAGCGGTGCACGCGGTCGGACGCGGTTGCGCCTTTGCCGAGCCAGGCCTTCGCCTTGTCGAGATCGAGCCGCAGACGGTCGGCATGATCCTTGGGCAGCATCGGCGCATAATAGCCGATCTGTTCGATGAAGCGTCCGTCACGCGGGCTGCGCGATTCCGCCACCACGATCGCGTAATGCGGACGCTTCTTGGTGCCGCCGCGAGACAACCTGATTTTCAAAGCCATAAGTTCCGTTTCCTTTTTCCGTAGGCTGATGATCAAGACCGATGCCCGCGCGTGCGGGACTGACAACAATTCCTATTTGCGAGGCAGACCCGGGAAGCCTGGCGGCAAACCACCGCCGGCAGGGCCGCCCCCCAAACCTGCCAGCATGTTCGGGTTCATGCCGCCGAGCGCACCCATCATGCCCCGGCCGCCCTTGCCCATTTTCTTCATCACGTCGGACATCTGGCGCTGCATCTTCAATATCTTATTGACCTCGGAGACCTCGACGCCGGAGCCCGCCGCAATGCGTTTGCGGCGCGAGCCGTTGATGAGATCGGGCTTGGCGCGTTCCTCCTTGGTCATGGAGGAAATGATCGCTTCCTGCCGCTTCAACAGCCGATCGTCCAACCCCGCCGCGGCGAGTTGATCCTTGATCTTGCCGACACCCGGCAGCATTCCGAGCAGGCCCTGCATCCCACCCATCTTGCGCATCTGTGAAAGCTGATCGGCGAGATCGTTGAAATCGAGCTCGCCCTTTTTCATCTTCTTGGCGAGCTTCTCCGCCTTTTCGCGGTCGACGTGCTCGACCGCCTTCTCGACCAGACTGACCACATCGCCCATATCGAGAATGCGCGAGGCGACACGCGCCGGATGGAAGGCCTCGAGTTGATCGAGCTTCTCGCCCGTGCCCAGGAATTTGATCGGCGCGCCGGTGACCTCGCGCATGGAAAGCGCAGCGCCGCCGCGGGCATCGCCATCGGTGCGGGTCAGGATGATGCCGGAGATCTGCACGCGCTCGTTGAAGCTCTTGGCGATGTTGACCGCGTCCTGGCCGGTGAGGCTGTCGGCCACCAGGAGCGTCTCATGCGGGTTGGTGAGCTTCTTCACCTCGGCGACTTCGGCCATCAACGCTTCATCGACGTGCTGCCGGCCGGCGGTATCCAGGATCAGCACGTCATAGCCACCGACGCGGGCGGCCGCGAGGGCGCGCTTGGCGATATCGGTCGGGCGCTGTCCCAGGATGACGGGGAGTGTGGCGACGCTCGCCTGTTCGCCCAGGACCTTCAACTGCTCCATCGCGGCGGGCCGGTTGACGTCGAGCGACGCCATCAGCACGCGCTTTTTCTCTTTGGTCTGGAGCAGATTGGCGAGCTTGGCCGAGGTCGTGGTCTTGCCGGAACCCTGCAACCCCACCATCAGGATGGGCGCGGGCGGGGCGCCCAGCGAAAGCCCTTCGGATTCGGCCCCCAGCGTCTCAACGAGGATATCGTGGACGATCTTGACGACTTGCTGGCCGGGCGTGACGGAACGGATGACCTGTTCGCCGACGGCACGCTCGCGCACCTTGCGGATGAAGGTCTTGACCACCGGCAGCGCAACGTCGGCGTCGACCAGGACGCTGCGCACCTCTTCGAGCGCGGTTTCGACATCGGCTTCAGACAGCGCCCCGCGCCCCCGCAACCGGTCGAACACGCCACCCAGGCGATCCTGCAACGAGTCGAACATGCCTTACTCCAAACGCCAACGCCCCAGGGGGCGCACCTGCGCTGCCTGGGGGCGATCCTAGGCCGATGCCCAGGACCGGAAAAGCGTCAGCCTTCCGGATGGCGAGGATGTAGTTCCGCCTATAGATTAAGTCAATCTGAGCCGGACTGAGGGAGATTTGGAATGGCCGTCGCGCATGGAAGCTGTCTTTGCAAAGCCGTTCAATATGAGGTCGATCTGCCTTTCGAGCGCTTCATGTACTGCCATTGCTCGCGCTGCCGCAAAGCTACCGGTTCTCCCCATGCCGCCAATGGGTTCGTGAAGGCGAGCGCCTTTCGCTGGACCCACGGCCAGGCGTTCGTGAAGCGGTATGACGTGCCCGAGGCCAAACGGTTCGGTCTGCAATTCTGCACGCAATGCGGCTCGAAAGTGCCCCATCATACCCGTGACCACGCCTGGATGGTCATCCCGGCGGGTTCGCTGGATGAGGACCCGCTGTCCCGGCCGCAAGCAGTGATCTATTGGGGCTCGCGTGCGCCCTGGTTCACCGATTGCTCCGGCATGACCAAGCACGAAGAAATGCCGGGGTAAGACACCACTTGTCATGCCCGGCGAGCCCGCGAAGCGGCGAGGGAAGGGCATCCAGTCTTCGCCGTGGATTCTTTCTATTGGGCTGGATTCCCTTCCCCTCGCGGCAGATGCCGCTCGGCCGGGAATGACACTTCGCTCTATTTCAGCCCCAGCTTCTGGGCCAGATAGACATAACCCAGGGCGTTCATTTCGGCCTGCTGTGCATGGTTGGCGGCGGCGGCATGGCCGCCTTCGGTGTTCTCGTAGAACAGCACATCGTGGCCCTGCTCCTCCATCTTGGCTGCCATCTTGCGCGCATGCACCGGCGTCACCCGATCATCCGAGGTCGCCGTAACGAACAAAATCGGCGGATATTTCACCTCCTGCTTGACATTCTGATAGGGCGAATAGCGCAGAATCGCCGCCCGCTCGAAGGGATCATCGGGGTTGCCATATTCGCCCACCCAGGAGGCCCCGGCGCCGATCTTGTTGAAGCGCATCATGTCAAGCAGCGGCACCTGACAGACCACGGCACCGAACAGATCAGGCCGTTCCACCGCGACAGTTCCCACCAGAAGGCCGCCATTCGATCCGCCCATGATGCCGAGCTGTTTCGGCGTCGTGATGCCGCGTTTGACGAGGTCGGCGGCGACCGCCGCGAAGTCGTCGTAAGCCTTCTGGCGATTGGCAAGCAGCGCCGCATCATGCCAGGCGGGACCGAACTCCCCGCCGCCGCGGATGTTGGCCACGACATA
>DATLVC010000162.1:0-6644 GCA_035577685.1 Micropepsaceae bacterium
GAGCTCAAGCTTGATGGAGCCGGCGACCTTCTTCATCGCCTTCGTCTGCGCAGCCGAGCCCACCCGGCTGACCGACAAGCCGACGTTAATTGCCGGCCGGACGCCCTGGTAGAAGAGGTTGGTTTCCAGGAAGATCTGGCCGTCGGTGATCGAAATCACGTTGGTGGGAATATAGGCCGACACGTCATTGGCCTGGGTCTCGATGATGGGAAGCGCGGTCAACGAACCCGCGCCATTGTCCTCGTTCAGCTTGGCGGCGCGTTCCAGCAGGCGCGAATGCAGATAGAACACATCGCCCGGATAGGCTTCGCGGCCCGGCGGGCGGCGCAGCAGCAGCGACATCTGGCGATAAGCGACCGCTTGTTTGGACAGATCGTCATAGATGATGAGCGCATGCATGCCATTGTCGCGGAACCACTCGCCCATGGTGCAGCCGGCAAACGGCGCCAGGAATTGCAGCGGCGCCGGCTCGGAAGCCGTGGCGGCAACGACAATGGTGTATTCCAGCGCGCCCGCATCCTCGAGCGTCTTCACGATCTGCGCCACGGTCGAGCGCTTCTGCCCGATGGCGACATAGATGCAATAGAGCTTGGCCTTCTCGTCGGTCCCGGCGTTGACGGTCTTCTGATTGATGATGGCGTCGATGGCGACGGCGGTTTTGCCGGTCTGGCGGTCGCCGATGATGAGTTCGCGCTGGCCGCGGCCAATGGGGATCAGCGTGTCGATGGCTTTGAGGCCCGTCTGCACCGGCTCATGCACCGAGCGGCGCGGAATGATGCCGGGCGCCTTCACGTCGACGCGGCGGCGCTCGGCCACATTGGCGATCTCGCCCTTGCCGTCGATAGGATTGCCCAGAGCATCGACCACGCGTCCGAGCAGGCTTTTGCCCACCGGCACGTCCACGATCGCGCCCGTGCGCTTGACGGTGTCGCCTTCCTTGATGGTGGCATCGGACCCGAAAATCACCGCGCCGACATTGTCGGACTCCAGATTCAGCGCCATGCCTTTGATGCCGCCGGGAAACTCCACCATCTCGCCGGCCTGCACATTATCCAGGCCATAGATGCGCGCGATGCCGTCGCCCACCGACAGCACCTGGCCGACTTCGGTGACTTCGGCCTCGGCGTCGAAATTGCGAATCTCGCGCTTCAGGATGGCGGAGATTTCCGAGGGTTGGATGTCCATGGTCAGTGTCCCTTCATGGCGGCACGCAAGCCGTTGAGCTTGCTGCGCAAGGATGAATCGATCATGCGCGAACCCACTTTGAGCACCAGCCCGCCGAGCAGGCCGGGATCGACATGGGCGGTCAGCCGCGGTTCGCGGCCGAGCTTGTCTTTGAGCACGCGCCGCAATTCGGCGGTTTCTTCAACCGACAGGCTGCGCGCCGAAATCACGTCGGCGGCGACTTCGCCGCGATGGCGCGCCAGCAATTGCTCGAAGGCGCGGATGATGTCGGTGAGCGCGAACAGGCGCCGCTTTTGCGCCAGCAGCAGGACCAGCTTGCGCGTGAGATCGCCCATGCCGGCAGCAGCGAGCACCGCTTCCATGCCCTTGGCTTGGTTCTCGCGGGAGAACAGGGGCGAGCGCACCAGGCGCGTCAACTCGGGGCTATGCGCAAGCATCGTTTTCAAGCTGAGAAAATCGGCTTCGGTCCGGTCGATGGCGCTCTCGTCTGCCGCCAGTTCGAAAACCGCGTTCGCATAGCGCAGCGCCAGACCCGAGATATGGCTGTTGTCGGAGGCCAAGTCTTGCCTTACCTGGATGAGGCCGGCCCGGAATTTTGGGCTAAGCCATTGTTTTTATTGCAATTAATTGGGCAGAAAGAACGCCTTACGCCCGCGGCCGGGACTTAGCATGCGTATTACCGATGCGCAACATTGATGGGGTGCGGCGCTTCGGCCCGTTGATGCGGGAGGCAACCTAGCATGTTCGCGCCCGCAAATGTTCAAAAGCATCATTGCGCCGGCTCGGACAACCCATTCTCCGGCTTGACAAAAATCCTGCCCCGCTCTTGCCTTGCGCCTTAACCAAAAGGGGAGGCAAGCATGGCCATGAAGATCTACGGCGCCGCGATGTCGCGCGCCTCGCGCGTGATGTGGTGCGCCCGGGAAGTCGGTGTTCCGTTCGAGCATGTCGATGTCGCCTGGGAAGACCAGAAGAAACCGGAATTTCTTGCCGTCAATCCGTGCGGCAAGTTTCCCGGCTTCGCCGACGGCGATTTGAAGCTGTTCGAGTCACTCGCCATCAATCTCTACATCGCCAAGAAATACGGCACCGGCGAGCTTTACCCCACCAGCATCGAAGACGAAGCGCGCACCTTCCAATGGACGCTCTGGGCGGCGACCGAGGTCGAGCCCAATGCTCTTCCGTCCCTCATGGTCCAGCTCGGCTACAGCACGGATGTTGCCGGTGCCGCTGCGTCTGCCGAGAAGCTGAAGCCGGCGCTGAAGATTCTGGATGATTGCCTGAAGGACCGCGAATATCTCGTCGGCAAGAAGTTCAGCGTTGCGGATCTCAATGTCGCCACCGTGGTGTCCATGACGCGCTACGGCAAGATCGACATCTCCTACGCTCCCAATGTTGTGGCATGGCTCGACCGCTGCCTCGCGCGTCCGGCGCGCAATCCCAAAAATTAGGAATACGTGAAACCATCAGACTGGAGACCGTAGCGTGATCGAAAAACAGGTCGACATCAAAACGCCGGACGGCGTCGCCGATTGTGATTTCGTCTATCCGGACGAGAACGGCCAATGGCCAGCCGTCATCATGTACACCGACATCGGCGGCCGGCGCGAGGTCTTCCGCGAGATGGCAAAGCGGCTTGCCGGCGAAGGCTTTGCGGTGCTGGTGCCCAATCCCTTCTACCGGCTGTCGCGTGCGCCTGTGTATCAGGATTTCAAATTCGGCACGGAAGCCACCACGGCCCGCATGGGCGAAGTGCGCAAATATGTGACGCCCGCCGGTGTGGAGAGCGACGCGCATGCTTATGTTGCGTTTCTCGGAAACCAGAAACCGGTGAAGGGCAAAATCGGCACGGTCGGCTATTGCATGGGCGGCGGCATGGCGATGCGCACCGCGGCCGCCGAGCCGGGCAAAGTCGCCGCAGCGGCCTCATTCCACGGCAGCAATCTCGCGTCCGCTGAGCCCGATTCGCCGCACACGTTGGGGCCCCGGATCAAGGCGCAGATGTATTTTGGCTTCGCCATCGAAGACCGCACCATGCCGCCCGAAGCGGTGGAGAAACTGAAATCGGCGCTCGATGCGGCGGGCGTGAATTATGAAGGGGAAACCTACGCCGGCGCGCGGCACGGCTGGTGCGTGAAGGACCACACCGTCTATCACGAGCATCAGGCCGAACACGCTTGGCATCATCTCGTCGAATTTTTCAAATCCACGCTTGGATAGGACGCTTGCATAATTCATCCAAAGCAATACGGGAATTGGGAGGTTCCAGAATATGGCCAACGAATTCTACGTCACCATCGATGGAGTCACGACAGGCCGTTTCCACGGCGAGACCACAAAGGAAGGGCACAAGGGCAAAATCACCGGCCTGGAATTTTTTTACGAGGTGAAATCGCCGCGGGATGCCGCAACCGGGCTGCCTACGGGCAAGCGCCAGCACAAGCCGGTTGCGTTCACCAAGGAATGGGGAGCGGCCTCGCCGCAGCTCTTCCGCTCGCTCGTCACCAACGAGACCCTGACAAGTGTCCTGTTCGAATTTGTGAAGACTGCGCCCGACGGCAAAGAGGAAATTTCCGACACCATCAAACTGACGGGCGCCAGCGTGTCCGATTTTCGCCGCTATATCGGCAATGTGGACAATTTCACCTACGATTCCACGTCTGAGGACCGCAGGCTCGAAACCGTGTCGTTCACCTTCCGCACGATCGAGGTGACGAATAACACCAGTAAGACCACTGCGGTCGATGATTTTTACAGCGCAGTCTGATTAACGCCGGCCGGTCTCGACCCGGCGCGCCGATTGCTGCAATTCCTGTATGCCCCGCGCGACCGCGGCTTCTTCCTCTGGCGACAGCGTTCTGCGGGAGACTGTCTTCTGTTGCGGCGCCTCGGCAGAAGGTTTGGCGACCGTTTCGATGGCGGTGTTCGTCGGCTTTTCGCCCCGGGCCGAATTGTCCCGCTCGTCCGAGACCGGCGCCGCTTGGGCGTTTTTTGCGGGCGCGCTGCCCAGGTCGGAGGGCAACGCAGGAACGGCAGGTTCCGGCGGTTGGACAGCGGCGGTTGGTGTGGTCGCTTGCGGGGGTGATGGCAAATTCGTACCCGCCTGCATCGATGGCGTAAGCATTGCGATGGCAGCCACCACCAGGATCACCACAACGATGGCGGCCACGGCCGTTTTGGGGCGGAACTTCAAAAGGCCCGGCTCTTTTATCGCGACGCCCGAATCCGCTTCGGCGCGGCGGCTCCAGATATCGTCGGGCAGCTTTTGCGCTTCCAACGGGGCCCGGGTGGCGCTTTGGCTGGCCACCGGCTCTTCGTTGTGAAACGCCGGAAATATGCTTTCAGCCGGTTGTTCGGCAGCAAAGCGGAAGGGAATTTGGTCTGTTGCGGCGTCCTCTGCGAGGGGCGCATCGAGCGTCAGCGGTGGGAGAACGCCATCGTCGATGTTCTCCGGCGGGAGACCGTCATCTTCGGCTCTCTGTGGTGGAACAATCGCCTCGTCGGCCTTCTGTGCGGGCGGCGGCACCCGGCCGATCAAGGCAGAGGTTGCGTGCTCGACGCTGATTTGCGATGCACCCGCGGAAGCCGCGAAGAAAAACGCCAGACTGGCGATCGAACGCAGCGCGCGCGGCGACCCATGCGTTCCGACGACGATCAGTTCCAACGCTTCATCGCTGAACAGATCGCGCAAACCGGCACTAGCCGCCTGGTCCGTCAAATAGTTGCGCGCGTCCACCGGTGAGAGCGACGTCAGCTCGATCAGGACGGGCCGCGCATCGGCAAGCATGAAGCGCGTGGTGCAGGACGGCAGGCCGAGGAACACCGTTGTGGCGGCCGTGTTTTTTCCGCCCCCCGGCAGCACGGCATTCAACATTGTGTCGGGAATCGAATTGGCCTCGTCGATCAGCAGCACATCGGCCTGCTCACCGAGGGTGATGTGCACCAAATCGCCGCGATCGATGCGGTGGACCGGTAGGCCCATCTCGTTGCAGACGCGCGCCGTCATATCGACCAGCAGGGTTTTGCCGGTGCCGGCTTCTCCCGTGACCAGGACGATCGGGGTTTTCAGCACGATGTGGCGGACAATCTCGCGAAAGGCCGATTGTAACGGCCGGCCCAGATGCGGGCTTATGGTGCCGGCGGAAAATGGATCCGCTTCGATTTTCAACCGGTCCCCGAATTGCTCGGCAATATTCATTCCTATCCCCGCTCGCCGATGGGCGCCTTTTCAAACGCTAGCAGCAGGATCGGGTGTTGTTGAATCAATTTGCTGCGCAGGCGTGCCGCAGGTGCAGCAACGTTTTATGCCCATATTTGCTGGCAAAATGGGGTTCTACCGCTGCGGCTTGGTTCGTGTTTTGCTGTGACAATATTGGTCTCACGCAACGCGTGTGGTGTCGCAATGCTGTTAACATTTTGCCCTCCCCTTGAGGGAGGGCACGAAATTTTTGAGCCGTCCGCGACGAAAATTTCGGGGAGGGGATGTGTTTAAGTTTCTCCGATCGGAATGACGGCGGAGGGCCCCAAAAAATCAGGGCGGTGAAACCCGGTCCGGCAGAGGCCGCCCCTCGATGAACGCATCGATATTCGCGATCACCTTTTTGCCCATGCCGGTGCGCGCTTCGATGGTGCTGGACCCCAGATGCGGCAGCAGCGCGACATTCTTCAGCGTCAGAAGTTTGGGTTCGACCTTGGGTTCGTGCTCGAACACATCGAGTCCCGCACCGGCAAGACGCCCCGAAGCCAGCGCGTCGGCCAATGCGGCCTCCTCCACGATCTCGCCCCGCGCGGTGTTGATCAGAAACGCCGAGGGTTTCATCCGCGCCAGCCGATCGCGCGAGAACAGATGATAGGTTTCCGGCGTGTACGGACAATGGATCGAGACGATGTCCATTTCCAACAGCATGGCATCGAGATCAGGCCAATAGGTTGCCGCCAGCGCCTGTTCCACATTGGCCGAAGCGCGCTTGCGGTTGTGGTAGTGGATCGCGAGGCCGAAGGCGCGGGACCGCATTCCCATCGCTTCGCCGATGCGCCCCATGCCGACGATGCCGAGCTTCTTGTCCCTGAGGCTCACCCCCATCAGCCAGGTGGGGCACCAGCCGGGAAAGCGGCCGGATTCCAGAATCTTCACCCCTTCGACCGCTCGCCGCGTCACCATCAGCATCAGCGTCATGGCGATGTCGGCGGTGGCATCGGTCAGGACGCCCGGCGTGTTGGTCACCGAAATGCCGCGCGCGGCCGTAGCCTTGACGTCGATATGGTTGAAGCCGACGCCGAAATTCGCGATCAGCTTGAGCTGCGGCCCTGCGGCGGCGATGATCTCCCCCGTAATGCGGTCGGTCACGGTCGGCACCAGCACGTCAGCATGCGCCACCGCTGTCTTAAGCGCGGCTGCATCCATCGGCGTGTCGGCATCGTTGAGCCGGGCGCCGAAACGCTCCGCGAGTTCCTGTTCG
>DATLVC010000163.1:0-10751 GCA_035577685.1 Micropepsaceae bacterium
TGGAATTCAGCGAGGCCATCGAGCTTGGTTTTTCCGGGATGGAGTTATTGAACGCATCGGGTGTTCCGGTGGCCCTCAACGCAATCCGCTTTGCCGACGAGGGCCATAAAGTGCTAGTTGCGAACCTGCCGATGTTGGCTCCAGGAATCTATCGCGTGAAATGGCACGTCGTATCGGTGGATACCCATCGCACCGAAGGCGAATTCCGCTTCACGGCAAAACAATGATGCGCGGCGCTGAAAGGAGGAGTGCGATGAAAACCATGTGGTGGCTCCTGGGCTGCGTGGGGCCGCTTCTGGGCGTCATGAATCAAGCTGCAACCGCCCAGATTGTGCTCTCGCAGCCGCGCTTCGAGGCGGGGCAGAAGTTTGCGGCGTTCTTCAAGGTTCAGCATGGCTGCGGGGAATCGCCGACCGTCGCGTTGCGCGTGCAAATGCCCGCTGACGTCACCGTGCTCGACACGCCGCAAAAGCCCGGCTGGAACCTTGGCATCGAACGCGACAAGGGTCGCATCACGGCGGTGACATGGCGAGGCCGACTCGACGCCAAAACGGTGGACCAGTTCGGACTGCTCGTGAACCTACCGCCGCACGAAGGCGCACTCTATTTCCCAAGCACGCAGCAATGCGAAAAAGGCGAGGCGCGCTGGATCGACATTCCGGCCGCGGGACAAAATGGTCACTCGGCGCACCCTGCGCCAATGCTGCAATTGACCGCGGCGACGACACCTGCCAGCTACATGGCAGGCAACATCATGATCGAGCAGGTCTGGAGCACGGCGACACCCGGCGGAGCCAGGACGGGAGCAGCCTATATGACCATCACGAATCATGGCACGGTGCCCGACACGCTGCTCGGCGGTTCCAGTCCGGTGGCGGGCGGATTCGAGATCCATCAAATGTCGATGGCCAATGGGATCATGACCATGCGGCCGGAGGCTGGTGGCATTGCGATTCCCGCAGGCGCCATGGTCACGCTGGGACCGCAGGCGAATTATCACGTGATGCTCACCGGCTTGAAAGAACCCTTGAAGGAAGGCACGCATGTGCCGGCCACGCTGAATTTCGCCAAGGCGGGAGCCGTCCAGGTCGAGCTTGCGGTAGCGCCTATCGGCGCGCGTGCGCCTGCGGGCGCGTCCGGCACAATGGGCGCGATGCCCGGAATGGATCATCATTAGCCGATGGTTCAACCTGAATCTGGCCGCGCCTATCATCACGGCGATCTCAAATCCTCGTTGCGGGAAGCCGCGAGCGCCATCCTGGAAGAGGAGGGGCTGAGCGCGCTGTCGTTGCGTTCGGTGGCGCGGCGGGCGGGCGTGTCCCATGCCGCACCCTATCGGCATTATCCGAGCCGAGAGGCACTCCTCGCCGATATCGCAGTGGAGGGGCTCGAGCGTTTGCGCGGCGAATTGGCGCAAGCGGCCTCGGTGCCCGGCGACCGTTCGGACCGCATCGTGCGCATTGGTGGGGCTTATTTGCGCTTTGCTTCGCGCCACGCGGGCTTGCTGCGGCTGATCTTCGGTTCGGAGCTTCCGAACCGTGGCGACTTTCCCGGGCTTGCGGAAGCGACCGCCGCAATTGGTGAGGATATCGGACTCGCACTCGGCGATCAGGCGGCCGGGCTTGCGGTATGGGCGGCGATGCACGGGCTCGCGATTTTGATCCTGGAGAACGTTATCGACCTCGGCCAGAAGGAAGCAGGATTGGCGGTTGCGCCTTCGCGCGCGGAGATTCTCCTGCGCAGCCTGGTGGAAGTGGTGCGGGATTGAGGGCTATCTCGCCCTCAACCGCTTCGCCACATCGCGGGCGAAATAGGTGATGATCCCATCGGCGCCCGCGCGTTTGAAGGCAGTCAGGCTTTCCGCAATCGCGCGGTCTTTATCCAGCCAGCCGCGCTCGATGGCCGCCATCAGCATCGAATATTCGCCCGACACCTGATAGACGATCGTCGGCATGCCGAATTCATCTTTCACGCGCCTGAGCACGTCGAGATAGGGCATCCCAGGCTTCACCATCACCATGTCGGCGCCTTCGGCAATGTCGAGCGCGACCTCGCGCAGAGCTTCGTCGGTGTTCGCAGGGTCCATCTGATAGGTGCGCTTGTCGCCGGTCAGTGCCTTGGCCGAACCCACGGCGTCGCGGAACGGCCCGTAAAACGCGGACGCATATTTCGCCGCATAGGCGAGCAGAATCACATCGCGATGATTGTCCTTCTCCAGCGCCGCGCGAATGGCGCCGATGCGCCCATCCATCATATCCGACGGGGCGAGGATATCGCAGCCGGCTTCCGCCTGAACCAGGCCCTGGCGCACCAGAACCTCGATGGTCTCATCATTGGCCACGTAATCGTCAATCAGCACGCCGTCATGGCCATGGCTGGTATAAGGATCGAGCGCCACATCGCACAGGATGCCGATATCGGGCACAGCTTTCTTGATGGCGCGCACCGCGCGGCAGACAAGATTGTCGGGATTTTCCGCTTCGCGCCCATCGGCGGTTTTCTTGGCATCCTCCGTGTTCGGAAAAAGCGCGATCACAGGGATGCCGAGCGTCATCGCTTCTTCGGCCGCCGCGACCGCGGCATCGACCGAAAGCCGTTCTACGCCCGGCATGGACGCGATGGGGACGCGTTTGTTCTCGCCGTCGATAAGAAACAACGGCCAGATCAGATCGGCGGCCGAGAGTGAATTCTCCGCGACCAGACGGCGCGCCCATTCGTGCCGGCGCAGCCGCCGCATGCGCAAACTGGGATAGGCAGGAGGGTGATGCGGCATTTGGCTCAGACCTGAAATGAAGGATTTGCAAGGAGGCGCACTATAGTGCGTCGCATACAGCCTTCAATGTCCGTCAATCGCTTGGATTTGCCGCCATGGAAAGCAACGAGGTTCTTCTCCGCAACGAAGGCGGTGTCGGCCATATCACGCTGAACCGGCCACAGGCTCTGAACGCCCTGACGCGTGAAATGTGCGCTGCCATGCTCGAGCAGCTTCGCGCCTGGCGGGAGGATCCGGCCATCCGCCTCAGCGTGATCGACGCAATTCCGGGACGGGCCTTCTGCGCGGGCGGCGACATTCGCGCCATCTGCGAAATGGGCAAGCGCGGCGACGGCAGCGCAGCAGCCTTCTTCACCACCGAATACCGGCTGAACGCCGCCATCCGGCATTTTTCTAAGCCCTATATCGCGCTGATCGACGGAATTGCCATGGGCGGTGGCGTGGGCGTGTCGATTCACGGCTCGCATCGCGTGGTCAGCGAAAACGCGCTTTTCGCAATGCCGGAGACCGCGATAGGCCTCTTTCCCGATGTAGGAACAACCTATGTCCTGCCGCGGCTGCCGGGCGAAATCGGCATGTACCTCGCGCTCACCGGCGGTCGGATCAAGCCTGCGGACATGATCTATGCCGGGATCGCGACCCATTTTGTGCCTTCGGCACGCATCGGGGACATCGCGCCGCGCCTGATCCAGGGCGAGCCGCCCGACCCCGTTCTGACTGGATTGACCGCCGATCCGGGACCCTCGGCCTTGGCCGCGAATCGCGCCGCCATAGACCGCGCCTTCGCCAAGCCTTCGGTTGAAGCCGTCATCGATGCCCTTGGCGCCGAAGGGGTTTGGGGCCAAGAAACGGCTGCGCTTCTTGGCACCCGCTCGCCCACGAGCCTCAAGCTGACCTATCGCCAGATGCGTTTGGGCAAAACGCTCGATTTCGATAGCTGCCTGCGTTCGGAATACCGCTTGATGACGCAACTCCTGGAGAATCACGATCTTTATGAAGGCGTGCGGGCAGCCTTGATCGACAAGGACCAGCGCCCGTACTGGCGGCCGGCAACGCTGGACGCCGTGAACGATGCCGATATTTCGAGGTACTTCGAACTTCGAAATGTCACAGAATTGTCCCTCTAGGCGTTCCAAATTGGCGCGTTTTGGGAATAACGCGCTAAGCGGCCATTAACCCCTGACTGGTAGCTTTCACGCGGGTATCGGGCCCCCTAAGAGGGAAAACATGACCGTCGTCGCGAAAATGCAAACGGCCGAGCAGCTGAACGAACCGCAAATGCTTCGCCCACGCTATCTCGAATGCCTGAATTTGGTGGAGCGGCTTCATCGCCAGCTCCTCGATGTCATCAAGGACGAGCTGGACCGCCGTGGCGAACGCGTGGTCAACAGCGTGCAGGCGCTCTTGCTGTTCAACATCGGCGACCAGGAAATGACGGCCGGGGAACTGCGCACCCGTGGCCACTACCTCGGCTCCAATGTCTCCTACAATCTGAAGAAGCTGGTCGAATCCGGCTATATTCATCACGAGCGCTCGGACGTGGATCGCCGTTCGGTGCATGTCAGCCTGACCGACAAGGGCTCGGAGATTCGCGAAACCGTGGCGAAATTGTTTGAACGGCACCTCGAATCGATTGAGGCGGTGGGCAATGTGACCGCTGACAATTTCGAGGACCTCAATGTCAGTCTACGCCGGCTCGAACGTTTCTGGCTCGATCAGGTCCGCTACCGGCTATAATTGCCGTCTTATTTTCGGCGCCGAACGGCAGCAGTCGCGACTCATTCTCAACTGACAAAATTTTCGCGTCGCTGGTATCACGCCTGTGACAATTCATGTGCGCGAGGGAACCGTCTTGGGCTATCCTCTTGCTCAGCCGTCATATAAAAGATCGGCAGAGCCGGGGAGAGTAGGGACACATGCCGTTCGCGTACGGCCATATCTTCAAGGACAATCTGGCGAAACTGAAGCGCGAAGGCCGCTATCGGGTTTTCGCGGACATCCTACGCCACCAGGGTCAATTCCCTACCGCGGTTCATCACACCGCCAACGGCACGCGGCCCATAACTGTCTGGTGCAGCAACGATTATCTCTGCATGGGCCAGAACGCCAAGGTGCTGGCTGCCATGAAAGAGGCGGTCGACAAGGCCGGCGCCGGGTCTGGCGGTACACGGAACATTTCGGGCACCAATCATTTCCATGTCGAGCTGGAAAAGGAGCTCGCCGACCTGCACGGCAAGGAATCTGCGCTTCTTTTCACCTCGGGCTTCGTCTCCAACGAGGCCACGCTCTCGACGCTTGCGCGGTTGCTTCCGGGCTGCATTTTCTTCTCCGATGAGCTGAACCACGCCTCGATGATCGAAGGCATGCGCCATTCTGGAGCGGAGAAGCGCATCTATCGCCACAACGACATGGCGCATTTGGATGAGCTCCTGAAGGCCGCCCCCCCGACCGCGCCGAAAATCATCTGTTTCGAGTCGGTGTATTCGATGGAAGGCGATTTTGGCCAGATCGGAAAGATTTGCGATCTTGCCGAGCGCTATGGGGCCATGACCTATCTGGACGAGGTGCATGGTGTCGGTCTCTACGGCGCGCGCGGCGGCGGAGTCGCCGAACGCGACGGTGTGATGCACCGCGTCGACATTATCGAAGGCACCCTCGCCAAGGCATTCGGCGTCATGGGCGGCTACATCACCGGAGCGTCGGCGATCATCGATTGCGTCCGGTCTTTTGCCTCCGGCTTCATCTTCACCACGTCGCTGCCACCGGCGATCACCGGTGGGGCTCTGGCGGCCGTGCGGCATCTGAAAGGAAGCAATGTCGAGCGTGAAGGCCTGCAGGAGCGCGCCGCGCGGCTGAAGGGCTTGCTTGGAAAACGCAACGTGCCGCTGATCGATTCGCCGAGCCATATCGTGCCGGTGCTCGTCGGCGACGCGGCTCTGTGCAAGGTCGTCTCCGACGAGTTGCTCTACACGCACGGTGTTTATGTGCAGCCGATCAATTTCCCGACCGTGCCGCGCGGGACCGAACGCCTGCGCATCACGCCCTCGCCCTTGCACACCGACGCGCAGATGGACCATCTCGTCGAGGCGATCGACACCGTCTGGACCGCGTTGAGACTTCGCCGCGCCGCCTGATGGCGACTCTCCGCTCCAGCGGCGGACGCGAGGTTCTGATCGAGATCGTGACCATGGGAGCCTATGCCAAGGTGACGGCGATCGATTCGGCCACCGGGACCGAGGTCTCCATCACCGCGCCCAGCAATGCACCGCGTGCGAGCCTTGAATCGGCAGCCATCAGCAAGCTCGAATTTGTGCTGAAAAAGAAAGCAGGACCGCAATCGCGGTGATGCTATTTCTTCGGCTCGAGCTTCAGCGATGCCGAGTTGATGCAATAGCGTTCGCCCGTCGGCCCTGGGCCATCATCGAACACGTGCCCGAGATGCGCATCGCATTTCGAACACAGGACTTCCGTACGTCGCATTCCGTGACTCATATCCAATTCGGTTGCGACACTTTCGGTGCCTTTAGGCCGCGTAAAGCTGGGCCAGCCGCAGCCGGCATCGAACTTGGCGTCGGATTCAAACAATTCCTGACCACAGCAGATGCAGCGATAGGTGCCCGGCGTGGTCGTCTTGTCGTATTCGCCGGTATGAGGGCGTTCGGTGGCCTTCTGACGCGTCACCGCAAATTGCAGCCGCGTGAGCTGCTTGCGCCATTCCTCGTCAGCTTTCGCAATCTTATCTGACATTGCGCGTCTTCCTCGATCAGCCCTTGCGGCGCCGCCCCGAAGAGGATGCCGTGCGCCCAAGCCCGATCTTCTTGGCAAATTCCGAACGCTGGGCCGCGTAATTGGGCGCCACCATCGGATAATCTGCCGGCAGACCCCATTTGGCGCGGTATTCTTCCGGGGTCAAATTGTAGTTGGAGCGCAGATAGCGCTTGAGCATTTTCAGTTTCTTCCCGTCCTCCAGGCAGACGATGTAGTCGGGATTGACCGAACGCTTGACGGCGACGGCGGGCTTTTGGCCGGTCTGGATTTCGTTCTGGGAGGTGCCGCCCAACCCCCCGAGCGTGCTGTGCACGCTCTTGATCATCGCCGGCACTTCGGAAACGGGAATAGGATTGTTGCTGACATAGGCAGCGACGATGTCTGTCGTCAATTTGAGGATATCGTCGGCCCGAAGGGATAGGCTATCCGAACTTTGCGCCATTTCTCGAAACTCCGGAGAACTAGACAAGCCAATGCTGTATTGATTGCTTTATGCATTTGTCGTCCAAGAAATCAAGCACAAGCAACACAATGTGAAATCTGTCATGGTTCCTCGGCGGGAATTATCGCTGTGGGAAGCGCCATTTCAGAGAGAGGCCTATCTTTATTGTATCGGACGAAAGAAAAGACTTATCTTGACTTTCTTCTTCAGAACCATTTCGTACCTCCGGCTCCATTCGAGTCTCATTTGCGTCGGTTCATCTATGCTGGGCATGACTGAGTCTGGAGCTTTTGCCGCTATGACCCAAAGTCAAGATTTTTGTTGGCGGTTGGCTACGATTGATCGTGCATTGCCCCAAGATTTGGTAAAGGTGCCGGGAGACTGCACAACACAATTTGAGCGTTGAGAGGACTGGGATGGCGGCGGTGAATGAGAGTTTTTTTGGACGCGGGGTCGCGAGTACCGATCCCGAATTAGCGTCGGCGATAGCCAAGGAATTGCGGCGTCAGCAGGACAAGATTGAACTGATCGCCTCGGAGAACATCGTCTCGCGCGCCGTTCTGGAAGCGCAGGGCTCGGTACTGACCAATAAATATGCCGAAGGCTATCCCGGACGCCGCTATTACGGCGGCTGCGAATATGTCGACATCGCCGAAACGCTCGCCATCGACCGCGTCTGCCGGCTGTTCGAATGCACTTACGCCAATGTGCAGCCCCATTCCGGCGCCCAAGCCAATCAGGCGGTGTTCTTTGCCCTGCTGCAGCCCGGCGACGTCTTTATGGGGCTGAACCTGGCTTCGGGGGGCCATCTGACCCACGGCTCGCCCGTGAACATGTCCGGGAAATGGTTCAAGCCGATTCCCTACAATGTGCGCCGTCAGGATCACCGCATCGACATGGATGAGGTGGAGGCGCTTGCCAAAGAACATAAGCCGAAGTTGATCGTGACTGGCGGTTCGGCCTATCCGCGCGTGATCGATTTCGCGCGGTTTCGCAAGATTGCCGATTCGGTCGGCGCTTTCCTGATGGTCGACATGGCGCACTTCGCCGGGCTGGTCGCGGGCGGCGCCCATCCCAATCCGCTCGATCATGCCCATGTCGCGACCACCACCACGCATAAGACGTTGCGGGGTCCGCGCGGCGGCGTGATCCTGTCGCGCGATCCGGAACTCGGGAAGAAGTTCAACTCCGCCGTGTTCCCCGGTCTGCAAGGCGGCCCGTTGATGCATGTCATCGCGGCCAAGGCGGTGGCATTCGGCGAGGCCTTGAAGCCGGAGTTCAAGACCTATGCGCGCAACGTCGTGGAGAACGCGAAAGCGATGGCCGAGACGCTGCAATCGCGCGGGCTCGACATCGTGTCGGGCGGCACGGACACGCATCTGATGCTGGTGGATCTGCGTCCGAAAAAGGTGACAGGCCGCGCCGCCGAGAAGGCGCTCGACCGCGCGAACATGACCTGCAACAAGAATGCAATTCCCTTCGACACCGAAAAGCCCGCGATCACCTCAGGCGTGCGCCTGGGCTCACCCGCGGGCACGACGCGCGGGTTCGGCGTCGCCGAATTCCGCGACATCGGCAACATGATCGCCGAAGTCATCGATGGCCTTGCCGCCAAGGGCGAAGAGGGCGATCCAGCTATCGAAGAAAGCGTGAAGAACCGTGTGCTCGACCTTTGCCGCCGTTTTCCGATCTATTCGTGACCGAAAGGCATTAGCTCCATGCGTTGCCCGTTCTGTGGACATGACGATACCCAGGTGAAGGACAGCAGGCCTTCGGACGACAATGCCGCCATCCGCCGCCGGCGCTTGTGCCCGGCCTGCGGCGGACGCTTCACCACCTTCGAACGCGTGCAGCTGCGCGAACTGACCGTCCTCAAGAAAGCCGGACGGCGGGAGCCTTTCGATCGCGAAAAGCTGGAGCGCGCGATTCATCATGCCTTGCGAAAACGTCCCGTCGAAGCCGAACGCGTGGAGCGAATGATCACCGGCATCGTGCGGCGGCTTGAAAGCCTCGGCGAAAACGAAATCCAATCCAGCATGATCGGCGAGCTGGTGATGCAGGCGCTCTCGTCCCTCGACAAGGTCGCCTATATCCGTTTCGCCTCGGTGTACAAGAATTTCCGCGAGGCCAAGGATTTCGAGACCTTCGTCGGCGAGCTGTCCGGCATCGACCGCGATTGACCCTTCGCGACGACCAGCCACCTCATGGTGGCTTGGCTCCTTGGGGTGAGGATAATGAAGACAGGCCATCGCGACGATATTCGTCACATGCGCCACGCGCTGCGGCTGGCGGAACGTGGATTGGGTGATGTTGCACCCAATCCCTCCGTCGGGTGCGTGATCGTTTCCAGGGACGGACGCGTTGTTGGCCGCGGCTGGACGCAAACTGGCGGGCGGCCCCATGCCGAAACCGTAGCGCTCGCGCAGGCGGGCGAACAGGCCCGCGGTGCATGTGTCTATGTCACGCTCGAACCGTGCGCGCATCATGGGCAAACGCCGCCTTGCGCGAATGCGTTGATCGCGGCCGGCGTCTCGCGCGTGGTGGGCGCAATCTCAGATCCCGATCCGCGTGTTGCCGGTGCAGGATTTGCGCGGTTGGAAAACGCCGGAATCGAAGTCACACGCGGCGTTCTGGAGGCCGAAGCCGGCGCGCTCAATCATGGTTTTTTCAAACGCGTGACCGAAGGGCGGCCCATGGTTGCGCTGAAGATCGCCCAAAGCGCCGACGGCTACGTCGCTGACGCCCATGGCAACAGCAAATGGATCACCGGCGAGCGGGCCCGCGCCCATGGCCACCTGATGCGCGCCAAGCATGATGCAATTCTGGTCGGCCTCGGCACCGTTCTGGCTGACGATCCAGCGCTCACCTGTCGGCTGCCTGGATTGGAATCGCGCTCGCCCACCCGGATTGTGCTCGACTCGAAATTGCAAATTCCGGCGGGCTCCCAGCTCGTCCGCACCGCGAAGGAGCGCCCTGTCATTGTCTTCACCACAGCAAAGGATGGCGGCGAAGCACTTTCCGCAACGGGCGTCCAGATCGAGCGTGTAGCGGCCGATAAAGAGGGCCGGCCCGATGTCGCAGTCGTGCTCCAGACGCTAGGGAACCGGGGGCTCACCCGCGTGCTCGTTGAAGGTGGACCCGCGATCCATGCCGCGTTTCTCAAACGCAATCTGGCCGATATGATCCATATCTATCGTGCACCGCTTCTGATAGGCGAAGGTGGGCGTCCCGCAATCGCGTCCTTCGGCAAGGTGCCGTTGAATGCTGGGCCGCGCCTGAAATTGCTCGAGCGGACGCTGCTCGATCCCGACATCCTGGAAAGCTTCGCGCTCACGGTCTAAAACAAACTCATGTTCACAGGCATCATCACCGATGTCGGCCAGGTCCGGCAGGTCGAAAAGCGCGGCGATACCCATATCGTCATCGCCACGCATTACGATGTGGGCGCCATCGATATCGGCGCCTCTATCGCCTGTTCGGGTGTCTGCCTAACCGTCGTCGAGAAGGGCAGTGCCGCCGACCGCTGGTTTGCGGTTACAGCCTCGGCCGAGACTCTGGCGAAGACGAATATCGGCACGTGGACGGGCGGCGACAGCGTGAACCTGGAGCGGCCCATGCGGCTCGGTGACGAATTGGGCGGCCACATCGTCTCGGGCCATGTCGATGGGATCGCCAGGATCGTGGACATCAAGCCGGAGGGGGAATCGCAACGTGTGCGCTTCGAGGCGCCGGCGGAGCTGGCCCGCTTCATCGCGCCAAAAGGCTCGG
>DATLVC010000164.1:0-8018 GCA_035577685.1 Micropepsaceae bacterium
GCATCCTGCAGGACCAGCTCCAGGTCTTCATCAATTTCGAAGAGCCGAAGGAACGGGTCACCGACGAGACCAAGCCCGATCTCGCTTTCAATCCCGTGCTGCTGAAGAAGGTCGACGAGCTCGAATTGTCCGTGCGCTCGGCCAATTGTCTGAAGAACGACAACATCGTCTATATTGGCGACCTTATTCAGAAGACCGAAGCGGAAATGCTCCGTACACCGAATTTCGGCCGCAAGTCGCTGAACGAGATCAAAGCGGTGCTCGCGGAAATGGGTCTGCATCTCGGCATGGAAGTGCCGGGCTGGCCGCCAGAGAACATCGAAGAACTGGCAAAGCGTTACGAGGATCAATACTGATCGGTTGCTTGTCGTGGCCCGGCCTTAGGCCGGGTCATGACACATTGGGGAACGTACCATGCGTCATTTGAAAACCGGCCGCAGGCTCAATCGCAGCTCGGCGCACAGGACGGCGATGTTCGCCAACATGGCTTGCGCGCTGATCAAGCACGAGCAGATCACCACCACGCTGCCCAAGGCCAAGGAGCTCAAGCCGGTGGTTGAGAAGCTGGTGACCGCGGCGAAGAACGGCAAGGGCAGCCTGGCGGCGCGCCGTCTGGCGCTGTCGCGCATCAAGGATGCCGCCATGGTGTCCAAGCTGTTCGATGTGTTGGGACCGCGTTACGCTGCGCGCTCCGGCGGTTATATCCGTGTGCTGAAGGCGGGCTTCCGCTATGGCGACCATGCGGCGATGGCGGTGATCGAGTTCGTCGAACGCGATCCCGAGGCAAAGGGCAAGGATTCCGGCCCCGTGATGACCGGCGAGGAAGAAGCCGCCTAAGGTTCAGTTTTGAAATTCAAAAGCCCTTATGCTTCCGGGCACGAGGGCTTTTTGTTGCCTTTTCAGCCCCGCCCAACGAGCGTGAGCAGTAGAGCCATCACGACCTCTGCGGGGCGCTGCACCAGCACGCCGAAAATGTCCAAGCCGAAACCGGTACGCGCCGATAAAAGCGGCAGCACGATCAAGAGAAGCAGCAGCACGGTCATGCCATAGCGGCCGAAAGCCAGATAGGGCCGCATCACCGACATCGGCAGGAACGCCGCGATGACCTTGCTGCCGTCAAGCGGCGGCAGGGGCAGCATATTGAAGATGGCCAGCATGACATTGAGCTGGATAGAGAACAGCAGCACGTTGCCGACCAGCGCGGCGACTTCCCCGTCCAGCAACCCCGCGCCGTAAAGCGAAAGCGCTGAGACCAGGGCTAGCAGCATGTTCATGGCCGGGCCGGCAGCGGCCACCCAGAGCATGTCCCAGCGCGGATTGCGGAGCTGTGCGAAATTCACCGGCACCGGCTTCGCATAACCGAAGATGAATCCCGCATTGGAAACGATCAGGAGAAGCGGCAGGATGATCGTGCCGAACAGATCGACATGCTTGATCGGGTTCAGCGTGACGCGGCCCTGGTTCTTGGCGGTTTCATCGCCGAAATAAAGCGCCACGAAGCCATGTGCCGCCTCGTGGAAGGTAACGGCGAGAATGACGGGGATCGCATACAGGATGATCTGGGTCAGTGCGTCGGACGTCATGAATGAGCCGGTCTGGCGGAGACCAAAAACGGGAACTGAATACGCATATATTCCCCTTCACACGGAATGAACGATCACTATATGCGTTTCGCGGCATAAACCGGGCAGAATTCTGCCTTTTTGTTGGGCTCAAATTGAGGCGTTAGGGAGGACGACAATGCGGTTTTTGGTTGCGGCGGCTGCAATCCTGGCCGCGTGGATTAGCGGGGCCGAGGCCCAGGATCGAGCGGTGCCCCAATCGGCGGCACAGGTTCAACTTTCGTTCGCACCGGTCGTCTCCAAAGTCGCTCCTACCGTCGTCAATGTCTATTCCCGCCGCCTCGTGCGCCAGGCGGTCAATCCCTTCTTCCAGCAGTTCTTCGGCGCCAGCCCGATGCGTTCGCGCGTGGAGCAATCGCTGGGCTCGGGCGTAATCGTGCGTGCCGATGGCGTCATCGTCACCAACAATCACGTGATCGAGGGCGGGCAGGACATCCGCGTTTCGCTAACCGACCGGCGCGAGTTCGAGCCCAAGGTGATTCTGGCCGATTCGCGCACCGATCTTGCCGTGCTGCGCATCGACACCAAAGGCGAGAAGCTGCCCGCGCTGGCCTTCGGCGATTCCGACAAACTCCAGGTCGGCGATCTTGTGCTGGCCATTGGCGATCCCTTCGGTGTCGGACAGACGGTGACAAGCGGCATTGTTTCAGCCTTGGCGCGCTCCAATGTCGGGGCGTCTGACTACCAGTTCTTCATCCAGACGGATGCCGCCATCAATCCCGGCAATTCGGGCGGTGCGCTGGTAACGCTGGATGGCAGGCTGATCGGCATCAACACGTCGATCTATTCGCAGTCGGGCGGCAATATCGGCATTGGCTTCGCCATTCCCTCCAACATGACGCGCGTGGTGGTCGACGGCGCGCTGGGCGGCGGTATCAAGCGGCCCTGGCTTGGCGCCGATGGCCAAGCCGTGACAGCCGACATCGCCAAGAGCCTCGGACTTGCACGGCCCGAAGGCGTGCTGCTCTCGCAGATATTTCCCGGCGGGCCGGCGGCGCAAGCAGGTCTCGCCAAAGGCGATGTCGTTCTTACGGTCGATGGTTTCGCGGTTTTGGATTCCAATGCCTTGCGCTATCGCGTGGTGACACATCGCGCCGGTGAAACGGTGGCGGTGCGCTATTGGCGGGCCGGGGCCATGCGCGATGCGATGATACGGATCGCGGTGCCGTCGGATGCAGGGCGCGAGGAAGGGGTGGTTTCGGGAACGAACCCCATGCAGGGCGCCCGAATTGCCAATATCACACCCGCGCTCGCCGACGAGCTGCAGATGGACATGATGGCGAAGGGCGTCGTTGTGACAGGGGTTGCCGCGAATTCGCAAGCCGCGCGTTTCGGTTTTCGCAACGGCGATATCGTCCGGCAATTAAACGGGGAAAAGATTGCGAATGTTGCACAGCTGCGCCGCGCACTTTCGGAAAATGACGAATGGAACATGGCCATTCAGCGCGGCGATCAGACGATGACATTGTCGGTGCAGTGAAGGGGCGCTTGTCTCCAATCTCAAAATAAACGTGTCATGGCCCGCAACAGCGGGCCATCCAGGTGATACTGTTTAGCCAGTGATGGTTTTGTATAGATCCGTCCAATCTGGATTTGTCTTTTCGATCAATTCTATTTTCCAGCGCCGCTTCCATTTCTTCAGGCGCGTCTCGCGGTCGATCGCGAGACCGATGTCGCCAAATTCCTCGAAATAGACGAGCATCTTCACGCCATATTTCTTTGTGAATCCGACGTCGATGCCTTCCCGATGTTCCCCACACGCCTCGGAAGATCATTGGTGACGCCGATGTAAAGCGTTCCATTCCTGGCGCTAGCTAGGATGTAGACGTGATAGGTCTTCGACATGTCGGTTGCGTCGCCTGGATTGCCCGCTGTTGCGGGCCATGACAGCTAAATTTAAGCGAAAACTATGCTAACGCACAGCCTTGGCCATTATGTGCCGCAAACAGTAATGTAGCGAAATGACGGATCTTTTTGGCGCTGCAGGACTGGAGAAGGACGCGCCGCGCCCTTTGGCGGATCGCTTGCGCCCCAAAGCGCTCGCCGAGGTCGTGGGCCAGGACCATCTGCTGTCGACCGAGGGCCCGCTCGGACGGATGATCGCGGCGGGTCGGCCTGCCTCCATGATTTTGTGGGGGCCGCCGGGAACCGGCAAGACCACGATCGCGCGACTGCTCTCCACCGTTTTCAAGCTTCATTTCGAACAGCTCTCTGCGGTCTTCACGGGAGTCGCCGATCTGAAGAAGACCTTCGAGGCCGCGCGCCTGCGGCGCCGCACCGGCCAAGGGACATTGCTTTTCATCGACGAAATCCACCGCTTCAATCGCAGCCAGCAGGATTCCTTTCTGCCGGTGATGGAAGACGGCACCATCACGCTGGTCGGCGCGACGACGGAAAATCCTTCCTTCGAGCTGAACGGCGCGCTGCTGTCGCGGGCGCAGGTTCTGGTGTTGCGGCGGCTCGACGATAACGATCTCGAAACGCTCCTGATACGCGCGGAAGAATTTTATGGCCGTCCGCTGCCCTTGACCGGCGAAGCGCGCGCGAGCCTGCGCGCCATGGCCGATGGCGACGGGCGCTATCTCCTCAATCTCGCGGAAGAACTCGCTGGGATGAAGGTGGCCGCGCCACTCGATACGGCTGCTCTGGTGACCGCAGTCCAGAAACGCGCACCGCTTTACGACAAAAGCCGCGAAGAGCATTACAATCTGATCTCGGCGCTGCACAAATCCATTCGTGGTTCCGATCCCGACGCGGCGCTCTATTGGCTGGCGCGCATGCTGGCGGGCGGCGAAAGCCCGCTCTATATCGCGCGCCGTCTGGTGCGCGCATCGGTCGAAGATATCGGCCTCGCCGATCCGCAAGCGGTGCAGCAAGCGCTCGCCGCGAAGGACGTCTATGATTTCCTCGGCAGCCCGGAAGGCGAACTCGCGATTGCACAAGCGGTGGTCTATCTCGCCACGGCACCAAAATCGAATGCCGTCTATGCCGCGTTCGGTGCCGCCAAGCGTTCAGCCGGCGAGCACGGCTCGTTGATGCCGCCTGCCCATATCCTGAATGCCCCCACCAAGCTGATGCAAGATTTGGGCTATGGCGCGGGCTATGAATATGACCATGACACGGAAGACGCGTTCTCCGGTCAGAATTATTTCCCCGACGACATGGCGCGGGAAAATTTCTACCGCCCCAGCCCGCGCGGCTTCGAGAAGGAAATCGAAAAACGCTTGGCCTATTGGGCGAAATTGCGCGGCAGCAAGTGATCATGCGCCGATTGGCGCGGTCGGCGCGAACCGGATAAACTATCGTCAAGGACCATAGAGGAGGGAACAATGGCCAGGAAATTGTGGCTTGCACTTGCGTTTGCGGCGCTGTGTGCCGTGCCGCCGGCAACATCGAACGCGCAAAACGCTGCGCCGAGCGCACAGGCCGTGCTCGCCGCGGCGAATGTCGCGATGGGCGGCGACAAACTCAAATCGCTGCAATATTCGGCGACCGGTTACGCCGGCGTGCTGGGCCAGGCTTACGGTGCCAATCTGGACGACACCTGGCCGCGCTTCGAGCTGAAGAGCTATGTCCGCACCATCGACTATGATTCCATGTCGATGAAGGAGGAACAGGTCCGCGTACAGGGGCCCTGGCCCGGGACGCACGGCGGCGGGCAGCGTCCGATCATCGGCGAGCGGCGCTCGACCAATCTCGTCAGCGGAAAATATGCCTGGGATCTGAACGCCCAGAACGCGGCGGTGCCGCAGCCGAGCCAAGCCGAGCTGCGCGAGCTCGACATCATCATGACGCCGCACGGTTTCATCAAAGCCGCGATGGCGGCCAAGGACGCGACCGTTTCGATTCAGCCTGAGAGTGCGCGCAACATGAAGAAGGTCTGGATCGTCTCGTTCAAGGCCTTTGGGAAATATCCGGTCAATGGCTGGATCGGCGAAGACCATCTCGTCAACAAGGTGCAGACATGGCTGCCCAACCCGGTGTTCGGCGACATGTTCGTCGAATTGCGCGCGCAAGGCGGCTACAAGGATTACAACGGCGTGAAATTCCCGGTGTCATTCCATCAGAGCATCGGCGATCCACCCGCGCCTGGACTCGATATCCAGATCGCTGACGTGAAGCCGAACGTTGCGGGCGCGGCCCTGCAGGTCCCTGATGCGGTGCGGCAGGCGAGTGTCCAGCCGCAACGCGTAGCAACGCGGCAGATGGCACCGGGCGTGTGGCTGCTCGGCGGCGCGTATAACAGTCTGGCGGTGGAGTTCAAGGACTTCGCCCTCGTTGTCGAAGCGCCAACCGACGGCGAGCGTTCGCTGGCGGTGATCGCCGAAACGCACCGTCTGATGCCGAACAAGCCGATCCGCTATGTGGTGAATACGCATCATCATTTCGATCATGCCGGGGGTTTGCGCGAATTCGCGGCTGAGGACGCGCTCATCGTCACCCATGAATCGAATTTCAATTATTATGAGGGCGTCGTCTTCGATTTAAGGCCGCGCATGGTTCAGCCGGACCGCCTGTCGCTCGCGCCGCGGCAGGTCCATTATCTGCTCGTGAAGGATAAGCGCACGATCACCGATGGCGAGCGCTCCATCGACATCATGCATATGGAGGCATTGGACCATACCGACGACATGCTGATGGTCTGGTTGCCCAAGGAGAAGATCGTGGTCGAAGCCGACATGTACAATCCGGTGCCGGCGGGTCAGCCACAGCCGCCGGTCGCCGCCCAGAACATGAACTTCCTGTTCAATCTCGAACGCTGGGGCATCCAGCCGGAAACCATCGTGTCCATCCACACCGGCGTGCATCCGATGAGCGATTTCCTGAAATTTGTCGGCGTCGACAAGATCGCGGTGCGGGGCCGGGGATTGAACGCGGCGCTCAATGAATAGGCTGGGGCGTTTGCAGACAGGCGAAGCGGCTGATAATCCTCGGCCGTTTCGTCTGCTGTGATGATTTGATGCAGCTTGGTCTTCTTCTTGCGATTGCGGTCGGCGGGGCGGCAGGTTCGCTCGCGCGCCATTTTCTGTCGTCGAGCATCTATAGCGTCACAGGGTCCGCGTTTCCCTATGGCATCCTGACGGTCAACGTGCTGGGCGGACTTATCATGGGGATCGTGGTCGAATTGGGCGCGTTGAAGCTGAATTACAGCCTGGAGATGCGCGCCTTTCTGACGACGGGCATCCTCGGAGGTTTCACCACCTTTTCCACCTTTTCGCTGGACTCGGCGCTGCTGATCGAACGCGGCGATTGGACAGGCGCAGCGCTTTACATGATCAGTTCGGTGGCGCTCTCGGTGCTTGCGCTGTTCGCGGGCCTCTGGCTGGTGCGCAGTTTCGCATGAGCACGACAGCCGCCGTCGACAAAGACGAGGCCGGCTTGCGCCTCGACCGCTGGTTCAAGCGGCACTATCCGGCGCTCGGTCACGGGCCATTGGAAAAGCTCCTGCGCACGGGTCAGGTGCGCATCGACGGCAAGCGGGCCTCTGCCGGCGACCGGCTGGAGGAGGGCCAATCCATCCGCATCCCGCCGCAGCTTCAGGGACAGACCGGCCAGCCGCCCAAAGGGGCGCGCGCCCAGCCGCTAAGCGATGCCGACCGTGATTTTATGGAGCGCCTGGTCATCCATGAAGACCCCTCGGTTTTCGTGCTGAACAAGCCGAGCGGAATTGCGACTCAGGGTGGCTCTGGCATCAGCCGCCACATCGACGGTTTGCTGGAGACGCTCCAAGGCAAGAAGCGTCAAAGGCCGCGTCTGGTGCACCGGCTCGACCGTGATACTTCCGGCGTACTGGTCGTCGCGCGCACCTTGCCGGCGGCGGCGGCGCTTTCCGAATCGCTGCGGCGGCGCGATGCACGCAAAATCTATTGGGCGCTGACCAAGGGCGTGCCGATCCCGCACCGGGGCGTGGTGAAACTGGCGCTTGCCAAGGAATCGGGTTTCGGCCGTCACGGACGCGATGAACGCATGGCACCGGCCGATGAGGATTCGGACGACCCCAAATCGGCCACCACCTATTATGCGGTGATGGGGACGGCGGCCAACCAATATGCCTGGGTGGCGCTTCGTCCCGTCACCGGCCGCACCCATCAATTGCGCGCTCACCTCGCCCATCTTGGAACGCCAATCGTCGGCGATTTCAAATATGGCGGCGAGAACGCGAAAGGCCTGGGCGAGATCGAAGACCGGCTGCATCTCCATGCCCGTTCCATCGACATGGCTCACCCGGAAGGGGGCCGCCTGCGGGCGACCGCGCCCTTGCCGCCGCATATGCTCCACGCCTGGCGCCTGTTCGGCTTCGATCCCAACAGCACCACCGATCCCTTTGCGGACAGTCGCGGATCGTGAACGGGGCGCGGCGCTTCTACCGGGAGGTTTCGATTGAGGCTCCCGAGG
>DATLVC010000165.1:0-4926 GCA_035577685.1 Micropepsaceae bacterium
CGCCTGTCGCCTGCAATCCGCCATCGTTGGGGAACCGCGCGAGTTCGAGCTGTCCCAATGTTTGCGGAGCGTTTTGCCCGGCGACGAGCGCTTGCACCTGACCCTGCCCGTTGATGGTGACGGAAATCGCGTCTTGCGGAATGGCGATGCCGGGAGCCACCACATAGCCCTTGTCCGTGACGAGCTGACCTTCCGGAGACAGCGAGAACGCGCCGGCCCGCGTATACGCATCGGTGCCGTCCGGCATCTGAACGTGGAAATAACCCTTGCCGTTGATCGCCAGATCGTAGGGGTTGCTGGTGGCGGCGAGATTGCCCTGGCCGGTGATCCGGTAGGTCGCCGCGGTGCGCACGCCGACGCCGATCTGGATGCCGGCGGGCAGAACCGCTCCGGTGTCAGCGGAGGCCGCGCCCGGACGTTCGACGTTCTGGTACAGCAGATCCTGGAATTCGGCCCGCTGCATCTTGTAGGCGGTGGTGTTCATGTTCGCGAGATTGTTCGCGATCACTTCCACATTGGTTTGCTGCGCCTGCATACCGGTCGCTGCAATGCTTAAAGCCCGCATGTGTTTGACTCCCTATTAGCTTGCAGGAACGGCGCCGAGCTTCTCGATCGCCTGCTTCAACAAATCTTCACCGGATTTCGTGAGGTCCGAACTCGTCTGATAAGCGCGCATGATCTCGATCATGCGGCTGATTTCGATCATCGGTTCGACGTTGGATTTCTCCATCATGCCCTGACGGACGCGCGCCGTGGTGGAAGCGGTTGCTGTCTGGCCGGCGGAATCAAACAGACTCGCGCCGGACTTTTTCAGGCCACGCTCATTGGCGAACTCGACGACTTTGAGTTTTCCCAGCAGCTGAAGGCTGGTGCTCATCGTGCCGTCGGACGCGACCTTCAGATCGCCATCCTGAGGCTGGAGCGTCACCGTTCCGCCGTCGCTTTGCACCTGATAGCCGTCGTCCGTGACGAGCTGGCCCTGATCGTTCAAGCTGAAATGGCCGTTGCGCGTATAGCGCTCGCCATCCGGCGTCTGGACCACGAAATAGCCGTTGCCGGCGATGGCCATGTCGAGCGTGCCCCCGGTAGGGTCGAAGCGCCCTTCCGAGAGGTCGCGGGCGATGCCGCGGTCGAGCACAAAGGCGACATTGGTCGTACCCCCGCCTTCGGCCTCCGTGGCCTGGACGGGGACCATATATTCCTCGAACTGAACGGATTCGCGCTTGAACGCGGGCGTGGACAGGTTCGCCAAATTGTTCGCCACCACTTCCATGGCGCGGTTGGTCGCCATCTGTTGCGACAGGCCAACAAGAAAACTGTTTTCCACGAATGTTCGCCCCCTTCTGGAGCGCTCCTCTGATCCTTCGCATCGAGGAAGTGCACGGCCCATGCCATGTGAAAAATCTTGGATTTCTGCGGATTTTTCACATGTTGAAGGGCGCGCCCGGCAAGCATCGCCTGGCATGGAACCGGCGATGGGCGGCAATAATTGCTGGGGCGGGTACCGAACGGGTGGCCGGTCAAGCCGGCTTTTCGGGAATCTTGAATCCGAGATAGGTGCCCGCGCTGATTCCCAATACAGCGAGCACATTGGCATCAAACTCGGGCATCTTCGTGTAGGCGATAGATTCCGCTAGAAAAAGGATGCCCAGCACGAGGGTCCACGCAACCGATTGAAAGCGGTGCAGACTTATGCCGTCGGCGTCCGTCAATATGTCCTTGATGACATTTTCCGAGGCGAGTTTGGGTGCCAATCTGGCGCGCGTCGCGATATCGGCAGGTGCCGGCGCGACACCAGCCGCTTGGGCCGCCTGTATATTCTTTAGCGCGTCCTTGAAGTCCTTCAACGTGCCGGGCTTGTCATCCTTGGTCTGCTCGATCATGGCAGCGCCCAATGCGGTTCCCGTTCCAATTCCCATCAGAATCAGGGCCTGCGTGACCAGCACACCTATTATCGTGTGCGTAGCGGTGGCGCACACGATGTAGATAAAGGACGCAAGGACAATGCAAAACCACCACGTCATCTGAGTCTGCGCCAGACTGTAAGGGCGACGATAAACACCGCCGGCAGAGGGCCTTTCCCCGCCGAAATCAGTGGGCTCCGAGTCGCGCAACATGTCCGTCTTCTTGCCAAGAACGAGCGCCGCAATAGCGACAACAACGAGGCCCGCGATGGCAAAGTCGAGCCCAATGGGATCGAGCTGCACGGCCGGCTTGGCAGCCGCAGGGGCGGCAGCCGGTGCTGCTGCTCCGGGCGCGGCGACTTGGGCGTCGTTCTGAGCGGCGACGGCAATGCCGCCCAGGACAAAGAACAGCAACAGCGTCAGTATCAGCTTACGCATTCATCCCCCCAAGAAATGAACTTTGTCGCGACTATCCGGGATACCGGCCGCTCTCGCCGGGATATTAAGGTTAACGCTATCATAACGGCACCACGCCGCGACATGTTTTGCATCGACCCTTTCGCCGAAGGGCGGCAATTTTTTCCCAATCCCAACCAGTCCTTAACCAAGCGACCCTAAGTTCAGCCTCGGATTAATCGTGATCGATCTCCCGAGGCATTGATGGCCAGCAAAGCAAAGACCGAAGCTCCGCCGGAAGAAGACGAAGAAGGCGCCGCCGCCGAAGGCGAAGCCGCGCCTGCCGCGCCGAAAAAACGCGGACTCGTCGGAAAGATTCTGGGGCCGGTCCTTGGCATTTTGCGTTTTGCCAACCCGCTGGCGATCCTGAAGCTGCCGATGAAATTGAAGCTCATCGCCATTGCCGGGCTGCTGGTCGTGCTCGGCGGCGGCGGCGCGGCGTTCTATTTCTTCGGCATGTCGTCCGGAAAGCCGTCCGCGGAAGCCGCGGCTGAAAGCGTCAAGACCGAGACCGACAAATTGCCGGCCGCCCAGGCAGCCTTTTTCGACATTCCCGACATCATCGTGAATATCCAGACGGCCGATACCACGCCGGCCTATCTCAAGCTTTCGGTATCGCTGGAATTGGAGAAGCCCGAGGCCAAAGCTGCGATCGAACCGGTGTTGCCGCGCATCACCGATCAATTCCAGACCTATTTGCGTGAGCTTCGCGTCGAAGATATCCGCGGTTCTGCGGGCGTCATGCGCCTCAAGGAAGAGCTGTTGCGCCGCGTGAATCTCGCCGTCGCGCCCACGCCCGTGCGTGACGTGCTGCTCAAAGAAATGATCGTACAGTGAGGACGAATCCGAATGGCTGATCCCGCCGATCCGAACGCCATAGCTGAAGCCGCGCCGGCGGATGAAGCCGCCGCTGCGGCCGATGCCGAACGCGCCGCGCCCGTCGAACGCATCCTCAATCAGGACGAGATCGACTCGCTTCTGGGTTTCGATGTCGGCGAGAACGAAGCCCAGGACAAGTCCGGCATCCGCGCCATCATCAATTCCGCGCTCGTCTCCTATGAGCGCCTGCCGATGCTCGAGATCGTCTTCGACCGCCTGGTCCGGCTGATGACGACGTCCTTGCGCAATTTCACCTCCGATAACGTCGAAGTCAGCCTCGACAACATCACCTCGATCCGGTTCGGCGATTATCTCAACTCCATTCCGCTTCCCGCCATTCTCGCGGTCTTCCGCGCCGAAGAGCTCGACAATTACGGACTCTTCACGGTGGATTCGAACCTCATCTATTCCATCGTCGACGTGCTCCTCGGCGGACGGCGCGGCACCGCGGCCATGCGCATCGAGGGCCGGCCCTACACCACGATCGAGCGCACACTCGTGCAGCGCATGATCGAAGTGATCCTGAACGACATGGTGCAGGCCTTCGAACCCTTGGCGCCGATAAGTTTCGTGCTCGACCGCCTGGAAACCAATCCGCGCTTTGCCGCAATTGCGCGCCCCGCCAATGCCGCCATCCTGGTCAAGCTGCGCATCGACATGGAAGATCGCGGCGGACGCATCGAACTAATGCTGCCCTATGCCACGCTGGAACCCATCCGCAAATTGCTGTTGCAGCAGTTCATGGGCGAGAAATTCGGCCGCGATTCCATCTGGGAAAACCATCTTGCGACAGAACTATGGTCCACCCGCGTCGAAATCGATGCCATCCTCGACGAGCAACGCCTACCGCTGAACCGGGTCATGAACCTGGAGGTGGGCCAGACGATCATGCTGAACGCGACACCGGAATCGCCCATCGAGCTGCGCTGCCGCGGCGTACCGCTGCTCAAGGGGCGCATGGGACGCATCGGGTCCTCCGTCGCGGTCCGCATCGAAGGCACGGCCAAGCGCACCGAACCCTCCAGCACGTTCTGAGAAAGCCGCCATGATCGCCACGATTCCTGTTTCATTGATCGTCGAAATCACACTCGGTGTACTGCTGGCGGCAACGCTGTTCTGTTGCGTGCGGCTGGAAACCCGGCTGCGCAACCTGCGCAACGATCAGGCGACTTTGTCCTCCACCGTGCGCGCCCTCAACGGCGCGATCGGCGCGGCCCAGGCCAGCCTTGCAGGCTTGCGCGCCGCCGCGACGGAGGCGGACGAGAATTTGGGACGGAAGGTGAAGTCGGCGCGCGGGCTTGCCGATGAGTTATCGGTGCTCACCAGCGCCGGCGAACGCATCGCCAGCCGCATGGAAACCGCGCGCGCGGTTCAACCTGAGAAGGCGCCGCGTGCAATGCCCGCGTTCTCCGAAAATTTCCGCGCCGCGCGCTGAGAGGATTCATTCATGAAAAATGCAAAGAACCCCAATCGTGCGAGACGGGATGTCAGACTCCTGCCTGCCGTCATCGCCATTGGCGCGATCCTGTTCGTGCTGAAGGCGGCCGGGCTTGCGTTCACCGCAAGCGCCGCGACGCCGGCTCCCGAAGACAAGACCGCCGCCGCCAAGCCCCCCGCCGGAACAGCAACCGCGGCGAAACCAGGTGCTGCCGCGCCTGCGCAGAAATCCACCGATCCGCTCGCGGCA
>DATLVC010000166.1:0-20635 GCA_035577685.1 Micropepsaceae bacterium
GAGCCAACATCGGCAGGTTCGCAACTAGCACTTTATGGCCCTCGTCGGCAAAGCGGATTGCGTTGAGGGCCACCGGAACACCCGATGCGTTCAATAACTCCATCCCGGAAAAACCAAGCTCGATGGCCTCGCTGAATTCCAAGCGAAGTGTCGCCGGTTTGGTTGCAGCCGAACCGACTGCGGGATCTGACTTCACCAGGAAGGCGTGAGCCTCAACCCTGTTCGCCATCACGGCAAGGGATAGTGACACCGGAAACAGAACCGCGAAGCGCATGGTCATTCTCCAAACAGGGGTCGCCCGAGCGACGTCGGGAACACATCATCGATATAGAAATGGAGTTGCGCCAGAAAACCGACGGCTTGCCCTGAATCCCCGCCCCACGGAATGATGGCCTCTGCAGCGAGCTGCACATATTGGCCAGCCCATAAGAGACCGGGATTAATGCTGCCCGTGGTCTTGCCGCCGCCGCGATTGAGCGGGGTTGCGAGCGCCAGTTCCACCAGGGGAATCATCCGGTCGAACGGAGCCCCCAGCCCCACATTGCGCACCTGACTCTGCAAATACGGAATGCTGTATTCCAGCGCCAAACCGGTTTGGAGGGTGTTGGGATGCTCCTCAAAACCGCCAGACCCGTCCGGGCTGCGGGTACTGGTGGGGATGCCAATGCCCAGCGAACCCGTCAGCGCGAAGGGCCGCAGCCAATCCAACCGCTGCGGCAGATCGCCAAAACCTTTGCCGAAAAAAAACGCCGGCGTGAGAGTGCTGAAATCTTCTGCTCCAACGTGTTTGGCGCCGGTGCTGCCAAGATCGGCATCGAGGCCGATGGAGACGATCGTCTCGTGCATGGCGTCGACAGCAAGGAGATATTTTGCGCCGACCGAGAAATTGTCGAACCCATCGACGCTTGGCCCGTTCGACGGCCGCGACCGTATATAGGTGCCGCCAAACTCCAGGGCGAAATCCGCTGTGATGCGCTTGGCGAAATCGGCAGAATATTCGGCGGTTTTGGCGCCATCGCCGTCTTTGAAAAAAGCAGCCGTGGGCAGTGCCAATTCATCGGCCACGAACGGATCGTCGGTGGTGATAGTCGCCGGGAAAAAGCGTGCGCCGGCGAAACCATGCGCCCATGCGCTCTGCGTATAGGATAATGAAAATAAGGCTACACCGGACAGGCCGGCGCGAAAACTCTCGCGAAACATGAATACTCCTGCATTGGGAGGAAACGCCTCGGCGCGTCCTCACCAGGATCGCGCCGCTATGCGAATTCGGCTGAAAGCGCCGGCGGCGGTCCCCTGCTGATGTAGGAGGAATAGAAGCGCTGGATCGTGACTGGCGCGGGCGCAAAACCTGCGCCTGCCACAACAATGCTTGACGGAACGGCGACGGCAATCGGGGCGGCCGCGATGAAACCGCCTGCCCCGGGACAGGCCGAACAACAATTCTGGTCATCATGCGAAGGCCTGGCCGGAAAAGGCTTACCGTCGGCGCCGATCGGCACGGTTTGGGAACCATGCACGGTGCAAATGACAATGGAGGCGAGATTGCCCGGCGTCTCGCCCATCATGCCGGCGGCGCAAAGCGGCGCCAGCCCCTGAACCATTAGCGCGGCGAGGCCGAGCCACAGCGCAAGCGACTTGAAGACGCGGCGGCCGTGTGAGGAAAGCAATGTGTTCACATCGAGGCCTGGATGAAGCGAACCGCTTCTAGCAATTCGCGCCGCGCACGGTCAAACGCGTCAAATCGTCCGGGTCTATTCCATCGCCAGTTCGGCCGTGCTCGCAGGAAGAGCGCGCGGCTTCTTCATGAAGAACAGCAGCGGCAAGACCGGCAGACACACCCAGAACATCATCATGAAATCATTGGCGTAGGCCGAAACCATCGCATGGTACTGCACTTGTGCTTCTATGCCCTGGGCTCCAAACGGTGTTGTGGGACCCATGAACAGGCCGGTGGCACCCGATTGCAGTACGCGATTGAAAGGGGTGACCTGCTCAGCCAATTGAGAATGCAGAATCTGCACGCTGGAGGTCAGGATCACCGAGGTCGCCGTCACACCGAGAGCGCTGCCAATATTGCGCGAGAGCGAAAACAGCGCCGCCGCATCTGTCCTCAGCTTGGGATCGAGCGTTGCAAAGCCTACCACCTGCAGCGGTACGAACACGAAGGATATCCCGACACCCTGGATCATCGTGACAATGGCGAGCCGTGCCACGCTTACGTCGGGCGTCCAGCGGGTCATTTCCCACATGGCGCCCGCAAGGCACAACACGCCCACACCCATGAGCACGCGGGGATCAATGACGCGTGTGAGCTTGCCGGCGAGGATCATCACCACCATCGCGCCGATACCGCGCGGCGTCATCAGCAGGCCCGTTTCAGTGACCGAATAGCCGCCGAGATTCTGCAGATAGGGGGGCAACAACGCCGAGCTTCCGAGCAGGATGACGCCCACCACGAACATCGTGAAGAAGCCCGAAAGGAAGCCCATGTCTTTGAACAGGCGCGGCGGAATGAACGGTTTGTCCGCGGTGAACATGTGCACGATGAAGATATAAAAGCCGAGTCCCGCCAACACGGTCTCGATGATGATCTCGTACGAATTGAACCAATCCTGAGACGAGCCCCGGTCGAAGCCCAATTGCATCGCGCCGAGCCCGAGGCTGAGCGCGGTAAAGCCCATCCAATCGAAGCGCAAATTCTTGTCATGGTGCTGTTCCTTGAGAAACAGCATCAGACCCGCAACCGCGACGACTCCGAAGGGCACATTGATGAAGAACACCCATCGCCAATCGTAGAGGTCGGTCAAATAACCTCCAAGCGTGGGCCCCAAAATGGGGCCGATCATGACGCCGGTGGCCCAGATCGCCATCATGGTGCCACGCTGCTGCGGCGGATAAAGATCCAGCATGATCGATTGGGAGAGCGGTACCAAAGCCGCGCCGAAACAGCCTTGCAGGAAGCGGAACACGACTTCGGCCGGCAGACTCTCGGCTAGACCGCATGCCATCGAAGTGAGCGTGAAACCGACCAGACACACAATGAAGAATTGCTTGCGCCCAAAGCGGGCCGCAAGCCAGCCTACGGGCGCGGTCATGATCGCCGCTGCGATGACATAGGAGGTCAGGACCCATGTGATCTGGTCGCGACTTGCAGCAAGGCTTCCCTGCATATGCGGCAAGGCGACATTGGCGATGGTGTTGTCCAGCGCCTGCATTAAGGTCGCGATCATGGTGCACCCCACCACGAGAATCCGGTGGCGGCTGGACATGGATTCCCCGGGAACGCTGTCGGCCATTAGAAGAGGTCGCTGAGCTTGCGCTTGTGATTGGTGTCGATCTCAACATTGGTGCTCATGCCGGCGCGGATCATGGAAATATCCTCGCCGGAATCGAACGCCACCCTGACCGGCAGGCGTTGCACCACCTTCACCCAATTGCCGCTGGAATTTTCCGACGGCAGCACCGAGAACTGCGCACCCGTCGCGGGCGCGATTGCCAAAACCGTGCCGTGCCACTCGTGATTGGGAAAGGAGTCGATGGTGATCTTCACCGGCTGGCCGGGATGGACATAGGTGAGATCGGTTTCCTTGACATTTGCCGTCACCCATTTGGAGCCGTCCGCAACCAATGCAACTGCGCTCGTCGGCACGAATGCCGCCAATGAAGAGACAATCATCGCGCCCGGCTGCAACGAAGAAACCTGCGTCACCGTGCCGTCGTAAGGCGCCCTGACAACGGTGTGATCGAGCTGGCGCTGCGCTTCATCGCGCGCCGCCTTGGCCTGGAGATATTCCGGATGGCTGTCGAGCGGGGCTCCGATGCGCCCGCCAAGCTTGGCCAGTTGCACTTCGGCCTGCTGCTGCAACGAAGCGGTTTGCGACTCGGTGGTATTCAATGTCGCCTGCGCCTGATCGACATTTTGCTGCGCGGTGCCACCGATGCGCAGAAGCGCGTTCTGCCGCTTGAGTGTGGTATCGGCGAGTGCGACTTGGGCCTGCTGCGCCTTGATATCGCTCAGCATGCGCTGATAGTCCGTCTCCATCGATTTAATGGTGAGCGCCGTTTCCGCCATTTTCGATTGCGCCAGATCCAGCGCGATCTGGAACGGCTTGGGATCGAGGCGGAACAGCACATCGCCCTTGTGGACGGTCTGGCCTTCTTTGACGTCGACATCCAAAACAAGCCCGGACACGTCCGTCGAAACCATCAGCTTGTTGGCGTCGACGAAAGCATCATCCGTGCTGACATAGCGCCCGCCCGTGAGCCAAAAAGTGAGCCCGCCCACCACAACGGCGATGACACCCGCAAGCATCAGAATGCGCCCGATCAGCTGGCGGCGATTCGGGGTTTGCGCTTTCAGCGCTTCACGGCGATTTTCAACGATGGCGTCCATGACAGGTCCTATGCACTCTTGACGCTGGTACGCGGTTCGGCGGCGAGGTTGGTTTTCATTTCCAGAAGGCAATCGATCGTCGCGTCCAAAGTTCCTTGCGGAATCGCGGCTACGAGCATGGCGTTCAACTCGGCGCGCGCTTTGGCGATTTCCTCAAGCATGGGCTCCGCCGCCGGCTTGAGATGGAGCCGCCAGATTCGCCGGTCGGAAACATCGGGCCGGCGTTCGACAAAGCCGCGCGCTTCCAGCCGGTCGACCAAGCGTCCGACGGTGATGGGCTCAACCTCGATCAGGGAGGCCAGCTCGTTCTGGGACATGCCGGGCTGACGTTCCAGCCGCACCAGGATCATCCATTGCGCACGGGTCATGCCCTGGGCGCGCGCCCGCGCATCGGCGCGGGTGCGTATCAGGCGGGCAACGTCCGAAAGGACGACAATGGGATCGCGGTCGAGGGCTTTCATAACGTGTGCGAATATAAGCAGCGTTATGATCTATGCAAGACCTGAAACAGGCTCGGGTCGCATATTCACGAAAATCTTGATCGCCTTGCCCGAAAATCATGTCCATATCAGGCTTTAGCTTGCAAAGATGAGACGCGTGAGACGCTGGCTTAAACGGATTGGCTTAGGCGTGGCTGCACTTGCGGTCATCGCATTGCTATGGCTGACCAATTTCTACCGTTCGGTACCCTCTTATGACGGCGCCCTAAGCGTCACTGGCATTTTGGCACCGGTGCAAATCCTGCGCGACCGCTATGCCATCCCGCATGTTGTTGCCGCGTCCCTGCCCGACGCCGCCTTTGCCCTCGGCTATGCGCATGCCCAGGACCGATTGTGGCAGATGGAAACCGCCCGCCGCTTCATTCAAGGACGTCTGGCGGAGTTGTTCGGCGCCTCCGCCGTTAACACCGACACGATGATGCGCGCGATGAATCTCTACGGCGCCGCGCGGGAAGCGGTGACCCATTTATCGCCGCAAGCCCAGCAAGTGCTGCAAGCCTATGCCGGCGGGGTGAATGCGTATCTGAAAACCCATGGGGGTCCGCTTCCCATCGAATTCACGCTAGCGGGCGACACGCCCGAACCCTGGATTCCCGCCGACAGCATCGCCGTGCTGAAAGGCATGGCAATGCAACTTTCGGGCAACGCGTTCACGGAAGTCGCCCGCGCATCACTCATTCCCGTGTTGGGCCGCCGCGGCGTGGAGGATTTTTTCGTTCCCTTTAGCGCGGGTTCGCTGCCCGCCTATCTCGATACTCTCTACGGGACGACGCAAACCGGCCAAGCGTTCGGCGTGCCCGACACCACGGCCTCCGACAATTGGGCGGTGGATGGCGCGCATTCCGTCACCGGAAAGCCGTTGCTCGCCAACGATCCGCATCTTGGATTTTCGATCCCTTCGGTTTGGTATCTGGCCCATCTGTCGTTTGGCGATGAGGACATGGTCGGAGGCACATTGGCCGGGATTCCTGCCATCGTCGCCGGGCGCAATCGCCACGTCGCCTGGGGTGAAACCAACACCGGTCCGGACACGGAGGATCTCTATCTGGAGCGGCTCAATCCCGACAATCGGCGAGAATATCAGGTGCCGGGCGGTTGGGCGGAATTCGAAACTCGGACCGAAATCATCAAGGTCCGCTTCGGTGCCGACCGCCGCGTGCTCTTGCGCGCGACCCGCCATGGGCCGGTGATGCCGGAGACCACCCAATTGGGCTCGGCGGCACCACCTGGTTATGTCGCGGCACTGGCCTGGACCGCGCTTGCCGGCGACGACACATCCTTCGATGCCCTTCTCGGAATCGACCGCGCGAAGACCATTGCCGACGCGAAAGCCGCGGCCAAATCGTTCGTCACGCCGATGCAGAACATCGTCTATGCCGACGATGCCGGCCATATCGGGTTGATGTTGCCCGGCCGCGTGCCGCTACGTTCTGACAAGAACGATTCTCTGGGCCTAGTGCCCACGCAAGGGTGGGAGGGCCGCTATGACTGGCAGGGTTTCATCCCCTCCGAGGACATGGTCGCGGTGGAAGACCCGCCTTCCGGACGCATCGCTACGGCCAACAACGACACCCAGCCGGAAGGCTATCGCTACACGCTGACGCGCGAATGGGAGGCGCCCTACCGCTTCCAACGCATCGATAGTTTGCTTGCGGCAAGTCCGAAGCATTCGCTTGAAAGCTTCAAGGCCATTCAAACCGATATTGTCGATACTTATGCGCTGGCGTTGAAGCAACGTCTGATGGCGGCCGGACCATTTGAAGGGGCCGACGCGGCGGCCGCGCAGCTGCTGGCGAGTTGGAACGGCGCCATGTCGGCGGCGCGGCCAGAGCCGCTGATCTTTGCCGCGTGGGCACGTGCACTGGCGCGACGCATCTATGGCGACGAACTGGGAACGCGCTTCCCGAATTTCTGGGGTTATCGGACGGAGTTCACGCTTCGTGTGCTGGACGGTGTGGACGGCGAACAGCGCTGGTGCGACGACCGCTCGACGCCGGAAATAGAGGATTGCGGCTCGCGCATTAAACTCGCGCTGCATGACGCCGTGACGGAGTTGAGCCAAGCCTATGGGTCCAATCCGGCCCGCTGGCGCTGGGGCGATGCCCATAAAGCCATCCACCGCGAACAGCCCTTCGGCTCTTTCCCGGTGATTGGCGGGTTCTTCAACCGCGAAGTGGAAATGAACGGCGGTCCCTTCACGCTTTTAAGGGCCGATCACGCCATGGCGAGTCCCCGCCCCTATGCCGCCATCCATGGCGCCGGCTATCGTGGGCTTTACGATCTCGCCACTCCCGACCGCTCGCTCTACATCATCTCGACCGGCCAATCGGGAAACCTGTTTTCAAGCCATTACGACGATCTTTTGCGGCTCTGGGCGCGTCAGGATTACATCGTCATCCCCACGACACGCGCGGCGGTGAACGCTGCGGCGGTTAACCGGCTGGTGCTTCAACCTGCACAATCGACGGCAACACATCCTTAAGGCCTCTCGGTCATTCTGGCCGCATATGCGAGTGCAGCATCCATAAAAAGCTGCGCCGCAGGGTAATGAAATTGCTCCTCTCCAAGGAGCCCTGCCGTCGTCTTTTGAAGCGCTAAGCGCCTTCCAAGGCTGAGACGACAGGGTGTCTCGAAGAAACGAGAGCCAAAAAGGGGTGTTAAAATGGCTGCGGACGGCACAGTCGTCATTAAGCGTGTCAAAAAAGGCGGTCATGGCGGCCATCACGGCGGCGCCTGGAAGGTGGCCTATGCCGACTTCGTGACCGCCATGATGGCGTTCTTCCTGTTGATGTGGCTGATCAACACAACGACACCCGAACAAAAGCGCGGCATCGCCGATTACTTTGCGGCCCAGAACATCTCCAAATCCACATCGGGTGCCGGTGGCGTTCTCTCCGGCAAAGTCTTCGGTAATGACGGCGCGCGCGCCGGCGGCGCCATGTCGGCCATCAACAAGATGACCCCGCCGAAGCCGAAAGAGGAAACTCTGTCCAAAACAGCCGGCCAGGCCAAGGGCGGGTCCACCGACGCCCAAGGCACCGCCTCACAAAGCCAGGAAAAGAGCGACGACAAGATGGAGCGGCAGATGCCCTCCGAAGAGCACCGCCTGTTCGAGCAGGCGATGATCTCGCTTCGCCAGGCGATGCAGCAGATGCCGGACATCGCGGAACTTTCCCAAAATATCATGATGACCGAGACACCGGAGGGGCTGAACATCCAGCTGGTGGACGAAGCGGGCCAGGCGATGTTCCAGCCGGGAACGGCGAATCTCTACCCCAAGGCCCGCATCCTGCTGCAGCAGGTGGCAAAGATCGTGGATCGCCTGCCAAACCGCATCGCCATTACCGGGCACACCGATGCCGCAAAATTCGTCGGCGCCGGCGGGTTGACCAATTGGGAACTTTCGGCTGCCCGAGCCAATGCGGCCCGCGCCGTCTTGGCCGCCGAGGGGATCGACTCAGACAGGATCTTCCAGGTTTCGGGCAAAGCGGGTTCCGATCCCCTGCTCCCGGACGATCCCTATGCCTCGGCCAACCGGCGGATTGGCATCCTTCTCATGAGCGAAGCGCCGGTCATTCCTCCGGGTCACAAGCTGTAGACTGATTTTCCTTGCTGCCAGACACACTTCCGGCTCACATTTCAGGAGCATTCGCGCTATCTTCATAATGCGCCGTTGGGCAGGGCGGAGTCATTGACGGAACACTATCTCTCTCGCCTACCTCAATTTTTCCTCACACCCGGAGGAGCGTGCCCCTACTTGCCCGGCAAGGTGGAGCGCAAAGTGTTCGCCCGGCTGATGGGCCCGCACGCAGCACCGCTCAACGACGCGCTCACCCATTCGGGCTTTCGCCGCAGTCAGATGATCGCCTATCGCCCGGCTTGCGACGGTTGCGCGGCCTGCGTCTCGGTACGCGTCGTGGCTGCGGAGTTCACTGCCAATCGCACCATGCGGCGTATGGAACGGCTCAATTCCGATCTCGTGCGCACAGTGGTTCCACCTGAAGCGACACGCGAACAATTCGCGCTGCTGCAAACCTATCTTGCCAGCCGCCATGCCGGCGGCGGCATGTCCGATATGGGGCTGTTCGACTATGTCGCGATGGTCGAGGAAACACCGGTCGAGACCATGCTGATCGAATATCGTACCCGCCAGCGCGACGGAAGCGCGGGCGCGCTCGTGGCATGCGCCCTGACCGATGTGCTTCAGGACGGTCTTTCGATGGTCTACAGCTTCTTCGATCCCTCGCTCTCGTTCCGCAGCCTCGGCACTTACATGATCCTGGATCATGTGCGCACGGCCGCGGCGAAGCGCCTGCCTTATGTCTATCTCGGCTATTGGGTGCGCGGCAGCCGCAAGATGGACTACAAGGCGCGGTTCCAGCCGTTGGAATCCTTGAGCCCATCGGGCTGGAAACGCCTCGCCCCCGAAGTGGGATAGCTCCGTTATTCCTGGCCGCCGAAGCGCCTTTCCCAATCGACAATTTGCTCGTCGGTGATCTTGGCGAACAGCACGTCCGGCGGATGGATCGTCGCACCTGGAGTCAAACCATCCAGGAATTCCGTCATCGGTTCGTCCGGCCAGGGAATAACATCGGGGGCCGCCATCACCGCTTCATGAATCTTTTTCGCCGATTCCGGAATGAATGGCGAAGACAGATGACCGAAGAGATGCACCAGATTCAGCCCCATGCGCACGCTGGCGGCCGCCCGTTCGCGGTCCGTCTTGATCGCAGTCCAGGGCGCAGCCTTGGTGAGGTATTCATTGCCCAGAACCCAGATCGCACGCAGCTCGGCAGTGGCTTTTCGGAACTCCATGGCTTCCATGAGGTCCGTATACTGAGCAAAGCGCGTCTCCAGCTCGGCCATCATCGCCGCTTCGTCCGCGCCATATGAGCCGCCTTCCGGAACTTTCCCATCAAACCGCGCCACGCAGAACCGCGTCACACGGTTGACGAAATTGCCAAGCACATCGGCAAGATCCTTGTTCACCTGCCCTGCGAAATGCTGCCAGGTGAAATTGGAATCCGAGCCTTCCGGCGCGTTCGCCGTCAGGTAATAGCGCCAATAATCCGCCGGGAGAATCTCCAGCGCCGTATCCATGAACACACCGCGCTTCTGCGAGGTGGAGAATTTGCCGCCGTAATAATTCAGCCAGTTAAATCCCTTGAGCCGGTCCACCAGCTTCCAAGGCTCGCCGGATCCCATGATCGTCACCGGAAAACCGACAGTGTGGAACGGCACGTTGTCCTTGCCCATGAATTGGTAGTAACGGACGTCCTGCGCCTTCTCGCCGAACCACCAGTCGCGCCACACCTCGCCCTTGGCATTGGTGTCGGCCCATTCCTTCGTGGCACCGATATATTCGATCGGCGCATCAAACCAGACGTAAAACACCTTCCCCTTGAGCCAGCCATCGGCAATGTCGTCGGGCACCGGCACGCCCCATTCGACATCGCGCGTGATGCCGCGATCCTGCAGCCCCTCGTCCAGCCATTTGTAGGCGATAGAGGTGACGAGTGTCGGCCATTCGTCGCGGTGGCTGTCGATCCATTCGCGAAGCTGCGACACGAATTGGGACTGCTTGAGGAAAAGATGCGTCGAATCCCTGATCTCGATATCCGTCGAGTCCGAGATCGCCGAGCGTGGTTCGATAAGATCGACCGGATCCAGCACCCGCGTGCAATTTTCGCACTGATCGCCGCGCGCTGCACCGTAGCCGCAATGGGGGCATGTCCCGATCACATAGCGGTCTGGTAGAAATCTTTTGTCGGCGTTGGAATAGACCTGTTTCGTGGTTCGCAATTCCAGAAATCCGCGTCGCCACAGGGCGCGCGCCAAATGCTGGGTCAATTGATGATTTTGCGGATTGGAGGAGCGCCCAAAATGATCCCAGGACAGCGCGAAGCCATCGCCCGCTGCCTTCTGCAGCCGGTACTGCTCGTCGCAGAAACTGCGGACATCCTGGCCGGCTTCCGAGGCGGCCAGCTCGGTGGTGGAACCATGCTCGTCGGTGGCGCAGATCAGAAGGGTCTCACGGCCCCGGGCGCGCTGGAAACGGGCAAAGACATCGGCGGGAAGCTGCGATCCGGCAAGCGTGCCGAGATGTTTGACGCCGTTGATATAGGGAAGCGCACTGGTGATCAGAACGCGAAAATCACGAGAAACTGAGGACATTCGGGCAACCGTGCTTCAGTAAGAGCCAGGAAATGGCAACATTAGAGCAACCGCCCGGAATCTTGCATCCCTAAAACGGGGCCACGGGAAACCCGCTATGGACGCGCCGCAATCCGCCGCCAGCGCAAAAAAACAGCAGGCGAGAGACCCCCGCCTGCTGCCAATTTGTTTTCGCGCTGAAAGAGCCGCTTCGAAGACTCAAACGCGAAAAATCAATCTGCCCACGACTGAGCAGATATCACATACTTAGAAACCGGAACCCGCCGACTGGATCGTGCCCGGCAACCAGGGATTCAGGTTTCCATTGCGGTGATGATCGACCAGCGAACCGCCACCCATGTACCAGCGGAATCCAACATGCCAGACATTGTCGTGAGTCTTGTCGCCGAACGCGTGAATCTGGTCATAGGCATAACCGCCGAAAACGGACACGCCGTAGTCTTCAGAAAACAACCACTCGGCCATGATCCCCCAAACGTTGAGGTTGACATCGCCGCGGTTGAAATTGACGTTCGCCCGGCCTGAGGTGAGGTCCGCCCAATCAAAGCTGCCGGTGACGGCAAGGTCAGGCACGAAATAGCCGGCCAAGGCCGCGCCGAGATAATTTCCATGGCCACCGATTTCCGAACCGGTGGAGTTCAGATAACCGCCTTTGACCATGCCGGTGACGTTGCCAAAATATTGTTCGCCAAACACGCCAAAATTGGTCACCGATCCGGCATGCGTGACCGTGTCATAATTGACGTTCACACCGACACGATTGTCCATGCCGGCCCAGAACGGGCTGATGCCCAAATTCCACTGTTCGAAACTCTCGTGCGTAGCCCAATTGTGCGTGTAATTCCCATCAATTTGCACATTCATTCCGCCCAAGCCGTTGATCGGGCCCGCCGCGCTTCCGCCCAAGAGCCAGCCCTTCCACGTCGCACCGCCCGACGTGTTGTTGTCGTTAATCGAAAAACTGGTATTCGCGGTCAAAGCCCAGTCCGTCAGCGTGGCTGCCGTTGCCTGACCAGCCGCAAGCGCCATCCCGAGAACACACGCCGTCCCCAAAATCGTTGTACGTTTAGACATCGCAATCTCCTTCGTTTCCATGCGAAACCGTTGTTTCTTGTTTTGGAAAAACGGCCGCGGTGGCGGCGTCGAAGCGACTCCCCCCAGCGCTATTAACATAATTCTCCTGGGGTCTGTAGCCCCGACTCCTTTGGCTGGGGGGTCCGAAGCATTTCCGTGCGGGGCGTCACCTTGCTGCAACAGATGCGCGACAGGACATCGAAGGATGCCGTCATTGGTCAGACCGGGCGGTCGACGCAGTTGCGAAAAGCGGCCCTCCGGTGTCCCGGACATGGGGGACCTCAGAAACGTTCCCAGACCCCGAAAACCACACCCAGCTCCCCCTGGTCCGCTCCGGCAACCGCACCAACCAACCCCAATTGCACCCAAACGGACGACACCAACCTCTGTGCGGCGGAGAGTTGAAGCTTTGAAAGGCCATATGGCCGATAGGCCCCCCGTGCCTCTCCGGTGCTGACAATCGAGAAGGATTGGAGCATCAGAAGCCCTCCGTCCCACGGCTCGATACCCCCTCCGAGGTCGACCAGGAACTCGTCGGCAGGCGCCCCACCCCGCCAGCGCCATCCGGTTTCGACACCGGCAAAGCCGTGACGGCCGAAGACATCAAAACCCCCTCCGAACATCAGTCGCGCTTCGGCCCGGCCATTGAGACCGATGTCCGGGGTCAATGGAGAGTGCCGGACGCCTGAAACGCCAGCATCCAACTCTGCCGACAAGACGGAATAATCGCTGCGGTTGAGGACCGTACGAATTCCTGCCCAGGCATTGTCGAAATTGGTGCGCCGTCCATCCGCGGTTATCTGCTGCTGCAGGTCGCTGTCGAGGATCAGAGTCGCGTTTGCTGCAGCGCCATATTCAAGATGCACATCGATGATGGAATTGACGGACCCGGCAGCAAGACCGGCTTGCTCCTTTGTCACCGTCACGCCTTGAATAAGTTCGACATCGCCCTTCTCCTTAAGCCACGGGTTGGCGCTGGCGATCTGCGCCGCGAAACAGGCAAGTACGCCAAGGATCGGAGCGGATCGCGCCAAGGCCAAACGCCACGCGTGGGATCGCCTCGCCCCGCCTGAGAGACCATGTTCGGTCTTTTCCCAATGGTGTGGATTGGTCCGAAGCTGCCACAGCGCCTTGTAGGCTGCCGCGGAAATCAACAGCCAATAGAGAGAGACCCCGGCGCCATAAGGGACCAAACGCAACCAGCGCCGCTTCAACGGGGCCAGCATGGCCAGCAGCGTCAGCGCGCCATTGCCCGCGATGAGCGCGAAATAGGAGGTGCCGACCACAGCCGCGTTATAGAGGCCAAGCTGCGCATAGCCTCCGGCCATCCCTAGACCGAGCGTCACGATCCAGACCACCGGCGCCAGCAGGCTGGTGGTCACTGCCCCGAGCACAAAAACCACGAAACCCGAAAACGGCCCGAGGCCGACCGCGCGCGCAAATTCCACCGGCGCCCGCAGATGCACCAAGGCGGTTTGCATGTAGCCTTTCAGCCAACGCGACCGCTGACGAATCCAACCGGTGAGCGAAGGGGTGGCCTCCTCGTAGGTCGAGGAGTCGAAGGTACGAACGCGATGGCCGCGCCGCGCCAAGCGCACGCCCAAATCCGCGTCTTCCGTGACATTGAAAGCATCCCATCCGCAAACCGAGGTCAAAATCTCCGCGCGGAAATGATTGGAGGTGCCGCCCAGGGGAATGGGAATGCCGAGCCGCTCCAATCCGGGAAGAAGAAAATCGAACCATGCCGCATATTCGAGAGCGAACATGCGCGTCAGCCAATTGTCCTCGGCATTGTAGACATTGAGCCGCGCCTGAAAGACGGCAACGTCCGGCGGAGCGGTGCGAAACGCTGCGACGGCTTTCTTCAATTGATCAGTTTCAGGACGGTCCTCTGCGTCATAGATGACGACATAGGCACCGCGAATGAACCGCAATGCGTAATTGCACGCGCGCGGCTTGGTTCTCGGAAGGGATTCAGGAACTTTGAGAATTTCAAATCGGCCGTCGAGATCGAGCGCTTTGGCGGCGGCAATCGTCTCGAAATCGTCTTCTTCCAGGATAAGTTTTATGTCGAGCTTGGCCGCCGGATAATCGAGCACCTTCAGTGCCGCGATAACGCGCGCAACCATATGCGCCTCGCGATAGAGCGGCACGAGGATGGAGTAAACCGGCAGATCGCAATCCTTCAGGCTTGCGACTGTTTCGGGCGAAATTCTTGTGCCGACTCCGGCGCCAATGCCTCCCGCGGCGAAAAGCAGAAGACGCAGGACGATATTCGCGCCGTAACACAATCCGACCGACAAAATTGCAAGCGTTGCGGCAAATGCCGGTGCCGCGACAAATCCTGTTGCCAGCAGGCCTATGACAGCCGCGGCCAATAATTTCTGCAGCATCGTGGCGACGTGACGCGCCGAAAATTCGGGCGCACGCTCATCCAGTCTAAAGACCGCATCATGATTGAGCCGATCCCGGAACAACCGCTGGGCCGTCCAAATGATGTCGAATTTTCCCGTGACGGCGATGCGCGCATCCGGGCCATACAAGCGCGCGGCCAGCCGGTACAAATCGGGCGAGGGATCGGCACACGCTATGATCGTGACGCCGCCTAGCTGCCGCCAGGGAATCAACAACCGCGCAAGATAAAGATCGAGATGCGCACCATCGACCAGCCGTTCGTCGGGCGGTTCGTGAATCAAATCCACAAAGGGCAAGCCGAGACCTTCGGCGAGCGTCTCCGCCAATTCGATCGGCTTGATTGCGCCATCGGCAATCAGCACCTCCCCGAACCGGCAACCCCAAATTGTCTGTCGTTCGAGCACACCCGCAATGGCGTCGGGCGCCAGAAGCCCGCGCGCAACAAGCCGCTCTCCCAAACGCTGAGAGACAAAGCGGCTTTCGGTCTCCGACGGGGAGACCTGCCCCAATGACGCCGGCGACGGGCCCAATGCCGTCAGGCCGCCTTACGGGTCCACAGGGCAAATACAGATGAAGGCGCGCACAGGAAACTCTGCGCGCCCCAAATTGCGCTGGACATGCTACCCCTACCATCCCGGCACACCGTCTCACGTTCGGCGTGTTCCGACGTGCAGCCTCGCGTACTGGGCGAGAAATCTTGATTAATATTGTAAGGTTGTACAATTGTAGATTGTGCAATCTACAATTGCGCTCAAACGCAATTGACAATCATTCGCATCTTTGCGATAACATCGGCCGTGGTTCAATCCGGCTGACTTTAATGATCGTTTGTGTCTGCAATAGGCTTAGTGAGGCGAAGATTCGCGGCGCAATTCAATGCGGCGCAGATTCGCCGGATCAGGTCTACGCGCATAATGGCGTCAGAAAGGTCTGCGGCACATGCCAAGAAACGATCGCAACAATGCTTCAGGAGCGCGAGCCGCAGGACATGCTCCAGGCGGCGGAGTGAAGGGCGCGAGCGCGCTGCGCAACGATGCCAAGACGATCGAATTTCTGAACCTCATCCTCAAGAACGAGCTCACCGCGATCAACCAGTATTTCCTGCATTCGCGGATGCTGGCGAATTGGGGCGTGTCGGAACTTTCCAAGAAGGAATATGAGGAATCCATCGACGAGATGCGCCATGCGGATTCGCTGACGCAGCGCATTCTGTTCCTCGGCGGCCTTCCCAATCTGCAATATCTCGACAAGCTTCTGATCGGGGAGAATGTCGAGGAAGTGATCTCCTGCGATCTCACCTTCGAATACAAGGCGCTTGCCGATTTGCGCAACGCGATTGCCTATGCCGAGTCGGTCCAGGATTACGGCACGCGCACGCTCTACGAAGGAATCCTCAAGAGCGAGGAAGAGCACATCGATTACCTGCAAACGCAGCAGCGGCTGATCGCGACCATCGGCCTTGCCGATTACATCCAGGTGCAGACGCACCCCAACGCCGCCACCGCGCTTGACCCACCGGGGGATTAGTCCTCCCAGGCATTCGCGCGCGTAGCCAATTCATTGCGCGCCGATGTGATCGGCCAACTCATACGCTTTGAAGAAGCCCGTTGAGCTGTCCACGGCAAGCGGCAGCATGGTCGCGTTCCAGGCGGTCCACTCTTCCACCAGTCGGTCATAAATATCCTTGCGGCGGTCTTTCAAATTGGCCCGCTCCATCGGATCGTCCGCAACATTGAAGAGGAACGTATTGCCGCGAATCTTCAGGAATTTGTAGTCGCCGTCCCGCATGGCGGCTTGCGTGTTGGCTTTGTAGCGCCAGAACAATTTGCGCGGTGATGGAGGAGCGCCCTGTGCCAGCACAGGGAGCAGGTTCATTCCGTCTGGTGCGAATGCGGGGTCGGGAGCCGTGCCCGCCGCGGCAAGCAAGGTCGGCAGCCAATCCATGCTGATGGAAACCTGATCCGACGTCTGCCCGGCCGGAATTCGTCCAGGCCACGAAATGATCGAAGGGATTCGCAAGCCCCCTTCCAGCAGTTCCGTTTTGCGCCCGGTGAACGGCCAGGTATCGGCGAAGCGTTCCCCGCCATTGTCGCTGGTGAAGATGACGATGGTGTTTTCGCGCAAGGCATTCGCATCCAGGGCCTGCAGCACGCGGCCGATCTGCAAATCCATCGCCTCGATCATGCGCTGATAGGTGCGCTGTGTGCCGCCATCGTAATCAGTCAAGGTTTTGGTTCGGAGACGGTCGGATTCGGCTTGGTCGTCTACCGTCTCCCAGGGCCAATGCGGCGCATTGAAATGCAAGCTAATAAGGAACGGCCGCCCGACGCGCGCGTAGGCATTGATGGAATCCACCGCACGCTGGCCGAACAATTGGGTCGAATAGCCGGCCTCCTTGATGGCCGCATCATCGTTCCAGAAATCGTCTTTGTGGTCGGTGCCTTGGTGCGCGAAATAATCGATGGCGCCACCGCGAAACCCGTAGAAGCGATCATAGCCGCTTTTCAGCGGACCGAATTTCGGCAGAACCCCCAAGTGCCATTTCCCGATCAGCGTCGTGCCGTAACCGGCCTTGCGCGACAGCGATGGGAGCGTGGGATGCTCCGGCGGAAGTCCGATATCGGGTTTGCCGATGGGCAGCGGCTCTTCTAGCCCGATGCGCAAGCGATATTGATAGCGCCCGGTGATCAGTGCCGTGCGCGTCGCCGAACAGACCGCGGAATTGGCATAGGCTTGCAGGAAGCGCGTGCCCTGGGCAGCGATGGAATCGATATTGGGCGTTGCCAGATCCGGGCGGCCGTAACAAGCGACATCGGCGTAGCCGAGATCGTCGGCCATGATGAAAACGATGTTCGGCGATCTTGCGCCGGTTTGCGCGCGAGCATCGCTTCCGCCAGCCAGCGCGCCAGCCCCTAGAGCAGCGGCACCGAGCAATGTGCGCCGGGTGAGCCTGTCTTCTCCTCCCATCGCGGCGCCCTCCCCTTTAGTCGCTGTTCAAATATGCAGCGGTCGTCCGTCGGCGGCGAGCACCGCCTCATGCATCATTTCAGAGAGCGTCGGATGCGGGAAGATGGTGCTCTGCAATTCGGCGTCCGTCACTTCGGCGTGACGCGCAATGGTATAGCCCTGGATTAGTTCGGTGACTTCGGCGCCGATCATATGCGCGCCCAAAAGCTCGCCGGTGTCGGCATCGAACACAGTCTTCACGAAACCTTCGACTTCGCCCAGCGCGATCGCCTTGCCGTTCCCGATGAAGGGGAATTTGCCGGACTTAATCTTGCGTCCTGTCTCGCGCGCTTTGGCTTCGGTCAGGCCAACGCTCGCCACCTGCGGCCAGCAATAGGTGCAACCCGGCACCATTGAGGTATCGAGCGGGTGCAGACCTTTCACGCCCGCGATACGCTCGGCCACGATCACGCCCTCATGCATGGCCTTATGCGCAAGCCAGGGCGGCCCCACGAGATCGCCGATGGCATAAATGCCGGCAACGCCCGTCTCGCACCAGGGATTGACGACGACGTGAGTCTTCTCGACTTTGATACCGGCCTGTTCGAGGCCGATATTTTCCACATTGCCGACGATGCCAACCGCGAGGATTACCCGGTCCACGGTCAGCGTTTCGGTCTTGCCATCCTTCGATTTCAGCGTCGCGGTGACATTGTTCGCGGCCTTTTCCAGCTTCTCCACCGTGGTCGAGGTCTTGATGACCATGCCCTGCTTCTGAAACGCCTTGGCGGCGAAAGCGGAAATTTCCGCGTCTTCCACGGGCAGCACGCGATCCAGCACTTCGACCACCGTCACTTCGGCCCCCAGCGTGCGGTAGAAGCTGGCGAATTCAATACCGATAGCGCCCGATCCCACCACCAGCAGCGATTTGGGAAATTCCTTGGGGACCATGGCGTGGCGATAGGTCCAGATCAGATTGCCGTCCGCTTCGAGCCCGGGAAATTCGCGCGCCCGCGCGCCGGTGGCGAGCACGATGTTCTTGGCGGAATATTCCGTGGTCTGACCGTTTTTCGTGACAAGGATCGCGCCCTTGCCTTTCAGTTTGGCCTCGCCGTCGATCACGGTAACCTTATTCTTCTTCATCAGGCCCTTCACGCCGTTCGACAGCTGCGCGGCCACTTTGCGCGAACGCTCGACGATTTTTGCGATGTCGAATTTGAGATTGTCCGCGGAGAACCCGAATTCGTTCAGCCGGTGCATCAAGTGCCAAATTTCCGATGAGCGCAGCAGCGCCTTGGTCGGGATGCAGCCCCAGTTCAGGCAGATGCCGCCGAGATTTTCGCGCTCGACGACGGCGGTCTTTAGGCCGAGCTGGCCGCAGCGAATAGCGCAAACATAGCCGCCGGGGCCACCGCCGATGATGATGACGTCGAAGGATTCAGCCACCGGCTGCCCCAATATCTTGTGCCCGAATGTTGGTCTTATACATCAAATTGTTTTTGCCGGATTTTGGGGGTGGAGGGGTACCCATCCGCAGTTCATCACCCAATTCATCGCTGTCATAGAGATGGGAAGACAACCGGCTCATAACAGCATCGAGGCCGGTTCTTCGATGAAGATCTTCAGCGTCTGCAGGAACCGCGACCCCGTGGCACCGTCGATGACGCGGTGATCGCAAGACATGGTCAGCGACATCATGTTGGCAACGACGACCTTTCCGTCACGCGCCACGGCGCGCTCCTCACCCACACCGACCGCGAGAATGGCGCTTTGCGGCGGATTGATCAGCGCGGTGAATTGCCGGATGCCGAACATGCCGAGATTGGAAATCGAAAAGCCGCCGCCTTCATATTCCTGCGGCTTTAGTTTTTTCGCCTTGGCGCGTTCGGCGAGCGCTTTGGTTTCGTTTGAAATCTCGATCAAACCTTTGGTCTCGGCGCGGAACACGATAGGCGTGATGAGACCCGGATTGAGATCGACCGCGATGCCGATATCGGCGTGATGGTGCTTCAAGATGGCCGCATCGGTCCAACTTGCATTCACGTCGGGATGTTTCGCTAGCGCCATGGCCGCGGCCTTGATGACAAAATCATTGACCGAGAGTTTGTAAGCTCCCTCCCCCTTCGGCGCCCTGTCGTTGAGGCGCGCGCGAATTTGCATCAGCGCGCCGATGTCGCAATCGATGGTGAGGTAATAATGCGGGATCAGCGTCTTGGCCGAGGTCAACCGGCGCGCAATGGTCTTGCGCATGGAATCGTTGGGGACCGCGTCATACTCGGCCTCTTTGAAGAAGAGGCGCGCATCGGGCAGCGGCACAATGCCGGCCGGAGCAGCGGAAGTTTCGGCCGCGGGCTGAATTTGACGGGGCGCCGCCGCCTGTTCCTGCGGCCGGGGAGCAGGTTTTACGGCACCGCCTTTTGCAGCTGATTCCACGTCGGCTTTGACGATGCGTCCGCGCGGCCCCGAGCCGTGGAGGCCCGCGAGATCGACACCGGCCTGCTGCGCGATGCGCCTGGCTAGGGGCGATGCAAAGACGCGAGTTTCCGTATACGGAGCAGCGGCGCCATTGCCCTTCTTGGGACCCTCCGCTTGGGCGGGCGGCGAAACTGCCTTCGGTGTTTCGGCCACAGCAGGTTTGGCGGGTTGGGGCTGCGGGGCGGCAGTGGCCGGAGCAAGGGCATCGCGGATAGCCTTCATTGTCGAAGGAATATCCTTGGCCGGCGCAGCTTCGCCGTTGTCGGTTTCCAGCACCGCGATCGGCGCGTTCACCTTCACGCCTTCGGCACCTTCGGGCACCAGAATTTTACCGATGCGGCCCTCGTCGATGGCTTCGAATTCCATCGTCGCCTTGTCGGTTTCGATTTCGGCCAGAATGTCGCCTGCCTTTACGGCATCGCCTTCCTTGACGTGCCATTTGGCGAGCTTGCCCTCCTCCATGGTGGGCGACAGCGCGGGCATCAATATCTGGGTCGACATCAAGCCACCTCAGCTATCATGGCCCGCAACAGCGGGCCACCCAGGTGGGCGTAGGTCTCACGCGCCGCAAAGACTTGCGGCGGCTGGATGGCCCGGACAAGCCGGGCCATGACACCTGGGATGTTGGTGGGCGACAGCGCGGGCATCAGGATTTGCG
>DATLVC010000167.1:0-35208 GCA_035577685.1 Micropepsaceae bacterium
CGCCGAAACCAGAAACGAAACTGGCGCACCGTGATCGACCACATGCCCATGGAGCGCAAAATGTTCCGGCGTGAAGCCGCCATTATGGGTGGTGAGCGCGAGCAGCTGCCAATCGAATGCGTCCGGCAGCAGTGTGATATGGCCGAGCCGGAGCGAACCCTTGCCCCATTCGGTCCAATGGAACGCGATGTCGAAATCCACGCGTGGCGCGTCTGCCCGGAAACGCAGGGTCTTTTCGATGGGGCCAAGCGGCGTCTGGACCATTCCCGTCACCAGCACGTCCTCGCCGTCTTGGGAAAGTTCGGCTTCCGCCCATTCCAGATCGGTGATCTTGGGTTCCCCCGGCTGCTCGAAGACGCAATCGCCGGTGTACCAATCGGCCTGCAAGGCGATGTCGTCGAAATGCCCATGCGGCAAGCCGCCCACCACCGGCACATCGCCGTTGAAGGCAAGGCGTTCGATTGCGAGGCCGCGTCGGCGGTCCAGCCGCGCGGACACGCAACGTGTTTCAATGTCGATGTACCGGCGGTCGACGTCCTGAGATTTCTTCCCGCCGGCGCTGGAAAGAAGTTTCGGCGTCTCAGCGGGAGGATGCGCCAACTCCATTGCGGAGAGCTCGGCGCAATAGCTGTCCCAGCGTGCCTGGGTGATATGGGTCCGGAAATCGCTCGCCCATAAATGACAGAGCGTCTGCCATTGCGCATCGGGCGCGTTCTCGCGCGATAGCGCCGTATAGATGCGCTGGCAGGCGGCATTGATACCCACATCATCGCGCCCCGTCACCGCCCAGCGCGTGAGATTGTATTTGCGCTGCTTCTTCACCGGCACGGGGCAGGCGGCGGTTTCCAGCCGCAACGGCGCGGTGTCGGGATCTTTCGTGAGCCGGAATGCCTCGGAAGGGCTGACCAGCTTGATGCCGTCCCCGTACGCAAGCGTGGAGAAGACGTTGCCAAGCCGGGTCCATTCGCCGCCGCCCAGCTTTTCTTCGGTGCGATAGCGTCCCGGGCGGAAATCGAAAATCTCGCCGTCGCTGGCATAGAGGCAGAGCGCGCGATGGCTCTCGCCGCATTTGTCCACGACGAAGCCCAGATAATCGATCAGTCCGATATCGCCATGGGCATAGCGTTGCAGCTTCTGGAACGCGACCGTGTTGGTCCACAGAAGCCCGATCGAACGCCCGTCCGCGCCGAGTGCGGATTGCGGCAGATAGCGCGCTTCGGCACTCCATTCGGGATGCTGGGCGGCGGGATTGTCCCAATCCATCAGCAGGGCTTCGTAGCCCGCGTCGAGATAGTGCCCGACCAGCCCGCCGGAATAAGCCTGTTCATTGACCAGCGCGAGCTTCGGCGACACGCCGAGCAGGCGGCGGTAGATGGCATTGCCGATAGCAAGGTTCTTCGCGACCAGTTTCGCCGGCACCAAAGGGCCGATGAGCTGCGCATAGCCGGAGCCGATCAGCTCGGCCTTGCCTTGCGCAATCAAATCGCGAAAGCGCGCGATCCAGGCAGGATCGCGTTTCTCGATTTCTTCCAGCGTGAAGCCGGACGCTTCGATGCCGATGGGGCCGTGTGCAGCCGCCAGCGCCAGTAATGGCCAATAGCAGCGCTCGATGACGGCTGCGCGTTCGTTCTCCTCTATCGAGGAGAACGCCAGGTTCAAATGGAACAGCGCGAACAGATGCAGCGTCGCAGCCTCCGCCGCGGGCATGGTCGTAATAGCCTCCGCTGTCCAAGCATGCGCTGCCGCGGCGCGTCTCATCGCGTTTCGATCTCGATTGTTCCAAGCGCGGCTTGGGCCGCGGCCAAGGCGGCTTCACGAGTCGATCCTGTCGCCATCACCATGGCGGCGGAGGGACGCTTGTCGCCGGCCGGTGGGATGATATCGCCCGGCTTGGCGGTGACCACGATTCCCGCAATTCCGGCCAGCCGTTTCGCGGTCTCGGCGCCGCGCACCTGGACCACCCGGCCCGGCTTCGGAAAGGCGTAACGCTGGATCACAGGCTGCTGGCGTTTGGGTTCGAGTTCGGCCGGCGTCACGGTTTCGCCCAGCGCCACGCGAATGGCGCAGCCGATGAAATCCACACCCGTGTTCAAGGGAATTTCGAGCGTGCAGAAAAAGCCGCCGGAAAGCCGCGCTGCCAGCTCGATGATATAGGGCTCGCCACCATGCACGACGATGTCGCCTTTCACCGTGCCGTCGGTAACACCCAAAGCCGCCGCGCCTTGCGCGACCACACCCTTCACCTTGTCCTGGATGCTTTGCGGCAAATGGCTCGGCAGATCGCCCCCATTCTCGATGAAGAAGGGCGCGTGCACTTCGAGCAGTTCGTAATTGCGGTCGGCAAAGCCCGGCGTGAAACACTGGCCGCCGATCACAATCGATTCGGTCGAGATTTGCGGGCCCTGAAGATAGGTTTCCACCATCACGCGCGCGGTCGGCGAATGTTTCTGCGCCAGCGCGAAGGCGGCATCGATATCGGCGGTGCGGGAAAGGCGTTGCACGCCGCGGCTGCCGCGGCTGTCCACCGGCTTGATCACGAGATCGCTCCCGCGTTCGGCGATGATGGCTTTCAGTTCCTCCGCGCTGGCCACGGAGGCGAACCACGGCACCGGCACGCCACAGGCCTGAAAGCGGCGCTTCATCGCGAGCTTGTCGGAGGCGAGCTTCGCCGATTCGACCGAGATGCCCGGCAGCTTCAGTTTTTCGGCCACCAGAGCGGCTGTCACCGGCGCATCGGCCGCCACGCACAGCACGCCGTGGATCGGCCCGTGCTCGCGTGTGTAGCGTTCGGCGGCGGCCAAGGTCGCCTCCGGGCCATAGACATCCGCGATCAGCCGGTCATTGGCATAGGCGAAACTGGGCGCGTTGGGATCGATGTCGGAGACGACGACATTGAGCCCCATATCGCGGGCGCGGATGACGGCATCGGCCGCTTCGATTCCGCCGGAAATGATGAGCAGCGTCTTGGTCATTGGAAATACAGCCCGCCATTGACGTTGAGTGTGTGGCCGGTGATGGAACCGGCCTGTTCCGAGCACAGGAAAACAACCGCCGCGGCGATTTCGTCCGCTTCCGTGACGCGGCCCACGGGGATTTGCGCGGCTTTGGCTTTGCCCGCTTTCGAGCGCAGTTCCTTCTTCGTCATGTTGGTGGCGACGAGGCCGGGTGAAACGGCGTTGGCCGTGATGCCATCGCGTGAATAGAGCTTCGCCAGCGAATGGGTGAAATTGATGAGGCCCGCTTTGGCGGCTGCATAGTGCACCTGACGCATGCCGCCCCATTGCCCGCCAATGGAAACGATATTGACGATGCGGCCCCAATGTTTGCGGGTCATCGCGGGCAGCGCCTCCTGGGTGAGGGCGAAAGGCCCGCGCAGGTTTGTCTCCAGCATGCGATCCCAATCGGCATCGCTGATTTCGGCGAAGGGCTTCTCGTCCGCGATGGCGGCGTTGTTGATGAGAATGTCGATGGTGGAACCAAAATGTTTCGCGGTGGCCGCGATCGCGCGACGGATCGATGTGCGCGCGCGCATGTCGATGGCCACCGCATAGGCGTCAGGGAAAGCGCGTTCCAATTCGGCCGCGCCAGCAGCATGCGCATGATATCCGCACGCGACGCGATAGCCCGCATGGAGCAGCGCGCGCGCAATGGCGTTGCCGATGCCGCGGCTCGCGCCTGTCACCAAGGCCAGTTTTTTTCGCGGCTGCGCCATGTCAGCCGAAAGAGGATTCACAGGTCATGTCGTCGAGCCGATGGCCGCCCAACAGCATCGGCAGCAGATCCTCTTCGGGATCGACTTCGCAATGGATGAGCGCAGGGCCCTTGTGGTTCAAGCCTTCCGCCAGCGTCTTTTCCATGCTTTCCGGCGAAGCGATGGAAAAGCTGCGAATGCCATAGGCTTTGGCGATTGCCGCGAAATCGGGATTGTATTTGGCGCCCGTGGACGGGTGCGATTGCCAATTCTGCCGCTGGAATTGCGCCACGATATTCAGCGCATGGTTGTCCAGCACGATGATTTTGATGTCGAGATTCCTCTCGGCAATGGTGGCGAGTTCCTGGATGTTCATCTGGAAGCTGCCGTCGCCGACGAAGCACAGAATTTGCGCGTCGGGATGCGCAATCTTCGCGCCGATGGCCGCGGGCAAATCATAGCCCATGGTGCCGTGGCCCGATGAGGTCAAAAGGCGCCGGCTAGGATTGTCGAAGCGGAAATGACGCGGCACCCAGACCTGGTGCTGGCCGACACCGGTGGTCACGATCACGGGCCCCGAAGAACAGATGCGGTCGGCGGCGGCAATGACCGCCTGCGGTTTCAGCTTAGGTCCACGGCCGACACAGACCGGATGGGCGGCCTTCCAATGCGCGATTGTGGCGAGCCATTCATCGGTGCGTCCGGTTTCCGGCGGCGTTCCGTTTTCCAGAAGGGCGTTGAGCGCGGCCAGGGCAGCCTTGGCATCGGCGTCGATCTTCAGATCGAGCGGCACGCGGCTATGGGCGAGTTCGCCCTTGTCGATGTCGATGCGCGCGATCTTGGCGCCGGGCGCAGTCTGTTCGGGCAGGCTGCCGGTCTGCCGGACATGGAAGGTCGTGCCGATACCGATCAGGAGATCGCAATTGTGGATGGCGAGATTGGCGTATTGGCTGCCGGCATAGCCGCAAAGCCCGAGCGAGAGTGGCGCCGCGGAGGGATAAGCGCCCATGCCGGGCATGCTCATCGCCACCGGGATGATGAAACCTTCGGCCAATTGCCGCAATTGGGCTTCTGCGCCGGATGCCACAACGCCGCCGCCAGCCAGGATCACCGGACGTTTCGCGCTTCTGATCCATTGGGCGAGCTGCGCTAATGGCTTTTTCGGAAGATGCGATTTCGCAGGGCCGGAGGCCGGAACGGCATTGGCTTCGGCGCGCGGCATCGAGGCGCGCTGCACATTCATCGGCAGATCGACGACCACCGGACCCTTGCGGCCCGAGGAGGCGAGTTCGAAGGCCAGTTCCATGATGGCAGGCAGATCGTGAACGTCCTTCACCAGGAATGCGGCTTTGGCGATGGGCTTCACCAGATCAACGGTGTCCACTTCCTGGAACCCGCGCTGTTTCACGGGCAGGGTCCCGCGCATGTCGGCGGTCCCGACCTGGCCGGTCAGCACAATCAGCGGAAGATTGTCGTAATAGGCATCGGCGATAGGCGTGATGGCGTTGGTGACGCCAGGCCCTGATGTCACCATGAAGATCGCCGGTTTGCCGGTCAGCGCCGCATAGGCGAGCGCGGCGTAACCAGCGCCCTGTTCGTTGCGGGGGCAGACGATTTCGATGTCGGTCTGTTTCTCGATGACGTCGAGAATGGGCGCGATGGTGCCGCCGGGGAATATGAAGACATGCTTGGTCTCATGGGCGACTAGGGTTTCGACAATGGCTTCCGCACCCAGCACAGTGACGGGAACGGACGACGGCAATGGGCGGGATATCTCGGGTGTCTGGGCGAGAGCGGCATCGCAGAGAATGGCGTCGGGAGCAGCAGAATCGGTCATCGCGGCGGTCTCTATTGCTTCACGGCGATAATTACGGCCTCGCGGCCGATCCCGGCCTCGGCCAGCGCGCGATAGAATCGGCGCCGTGTCTCGCGGAAACCCGCTTTCTCCAGGCCGAGGTCGAAGCGCTTTCGTTGATTGTGGCAGTTGAGGCCGAGTTCGGGGTTACTCGTGTAATCGAGGCCCATCAGCAGGAAGAGTTCCATCGGGAAGCTGGTGCCGCGTTCGACGACGGCAAACCCGAGCCGTGTCACAAGATGGGACAGCGACTCGAAATCGAAATAATTCAGATGATGGGGCGGGGCCACCCACCATTCGGGCAGCGACAGGGAACTGCGCGCCCCCTCCTGGAACGGGGTGAAATCATTGGGGACGTTAAGGCAGAGCACGCCCCCGGGCGTTAACAAATCGCGCGCCAGGCGCATCAGGGTCAGCGGGTTCGGTACGTGTTCCAGCACATTGTTCAGATGCACGGCATCGTAGTGGCCGAGCGAGGCGGCCGTCCGGGCGCTGAAGAAGTCCTCGACGATGGCGATGCCCAGACCGCGGGCATGCTCCGCCGCCTGGCGCGAGGGCTCCAGGCCCCGCACGATCCAGCCGCGCTCCTGGGCGGTCTTCAGGAAAAATCCCGGCCCGCAACCGATATCCAGGATGCGGCGGCGGTTTGGCGGCAGCAGCCGCTCGAAACTTTCCAGCCGGTCGCGCTGGGCGAGCGACGCCCATTCCTGGTCTTCCCCGGCATGGCTGAGGAACGTGGGCTTTTCGACCGTGTAATAAGCCTCGCGATAGGCCTGTTCGAGCGCCGACGGGTCGGGCAGCGGGATGACATGGCGGAAGCCGCAGACATCGCAGGCAATCACGTCAAACCCGTCCTTGCGGGTGACCAGAGGGCCTTCATGGCTGGCCCCGTCTGCTGCGTTCCAAGAGATGGTGGTTTTGGCTGCGATCGCGCCCATCGAAGACCCTTTCGTTAACTCCGTTTTAGCCATGCGGCTTTAAGAACGAGTTAAGCGAAAGGGATAAACCGTGGCCGTCACCTTCATCGCCGAAGCTTCGAGCAACCACGCGCAGGATCTGTCCCGGGCGTTGGCCTTCGTGGATGCGGCTGCCGATTGCGGCTGCGACGCGGTCAAATTCCAGCTCTTCCGGGTAAAGGAATTGTTTGCGCCGGAGATCCTCGCCAAAAGCGCTTCGCATCGTGCGCGCGTCGCCTGGGAATTGCCGGTGGCTCATCTGGCGCCGCTCGCCGCGCGCGCCCGGGCACGCGGGATCGCGTTCTCCTGCACGCCGTTCTATCTGGCCGCGGTGGACGAACTCGAACCCTATGTCGATTTTTACAAAGTCGCGTCCTATGAGCTGTTGTGGCACGGCCTGTTGGAGGCCTGCGCCAGAACCGGCAAGCCGGTGATCGTCTCCACCGGCATGGCGACCATGCCGGAGATCGTCGCTGCCATCGACACGCTGAAAAATTCCGGCTGCCGCGCCATCACGGCGCTGCATTGCGTTTCGGCCTATCCGGCGCCGCCGGAAGAGGCCAATCTTTCTGCAATAGAAGCGATTCGCGACGCCACGGGCGTTCCGGTCGGCTGGTCAGATCACACGCGCCGGCCTTCCGTGATCGAGCGCGCCGTGCATCGCTGGGGAGCGACGGCCGTGGAGTTCCATCTCGACCTCGATGGTGAGGGCGCGGAATACGCCGCTGGCCATTGCTGGCTGCCCGATGAGATCGCGCCGGTGATCGCGCGCATCCGCGAAGGCGAACGCGCCGACGGCATCGGCTTCAAAGGCCCCGTGGCGGCCGAACTTTCCGACCGCGACTGGCGCGCCGATCCGATCGACGGCTTGCGTCCGCTGCGCCACATCCGTCAGCAATGGAAACCCGCCGCATGAGCACCAGCGCGACACGCCCGCGGGTCGTAGCGATTGTGCAGGCGCGCATGGGCTCAACGCGGCTTCCCGGCAAGGTGCTCCGTCCCATAGCAGGCAAGCCGTTGCTCTGGCATGTGATCCATCGCCTGCGCCGCGCCACCAGCCTCGATGCCATCGTGATCGCCACCTCGACGAATCCGCACGACGACGCGATTTGCAGCTTCTGCCGCGACGAGGGAATCGAGTTTGTGCGCGGACCCGAAGACAATGTGCTCGCGCGTTTTGCGCTGGCCGCCGAAGCCTCTCATGCCGATGTGATCCTGCGCGTTTCCGCCGATGCGCCGCTGCTGGATGCCGGCTTCATCGATTATCTGCTGCAGGCGCTGATCGCCCAGGATGGCGATTATGTGATGCTCGAACCGGGCGCGCTCTGCGCCCATGAAGGCATCGATCCGTTCTCGCGGCGCGCACTGGACAAACTCGTCCGCGAAGCCGCCCTCGATCCGGTCGCGCGCGAACACGTCACCGGCTATTTCAAGCTCCACCCCGATTTCGTGCGCACCATCCGCGTCGCGCCCTATGAGAAACTGGCGCGCAAAGGCGCGCGCTTCACGATCGACACGCCCGATGACGTCGCCTTCATCGAGACGTTGCACGAACGGCTTAATGTCAAAGCGGGAGAAGCCTCTTTGTCCGATCTGCTATTGCTGCTCGAACGTGAACCGCATCTCGCTGACATGAACGCCCATGTCCGTCAGAAGCCGCTTGAGGCCGAAGGCGGGCTCGCGCTGATCCGTTGCGACGGCGGCGGCATGCTCGGCTTCGGCCATGTGAAGCGGTGCCTGACGCTGGCGCGCGCTCTGCGCGACCGCGAAGGCCTGGGCGTGCTGTTTGCCCTGAACGGCGAGGAAGACGCTGCCGAAACCATTCGCCAAGGCGGGTTCGAAACTATCGTGCTGCCGCGCACCAGCCAGACCAACGCGTTCATGGCGCTGGTGGCGGCGAAAAAACCTGACATCGTTATTGCCGACGCCCGCACCAACCTGTCGCGGGACATGCTGATGCGTATCCGCCAGACAACCGGAATCGTCGCCGTGATCGATGATGGCTCCGACCGGCGGCTCGCCGCGACCCATGCCTATTATCCGCCTGTGCCTCAGGTCGAAACTCTGTCCTGGAAAGGCACGCGCACGCAGGTTCGTGTCGGCTGGGAATGGTCGCTTCTGGGCTTCGATCCCGCGCGCCTGCCGGCCAAACCGGCGGTCCGCAATGCGGCGCGCCCGACCATTGCCGTCAGCATGGGCGGCAGCGATCCGCTCGAACTGACGCGGCTGACCGCGCGGGCACTCGCCAAGATCACGGCGCCTTTCCGCGCGCGGTTCATCATCGGTCCGGGCTTCCGCAACGCGCCGGCTCTGTCGCGCGAAATCGAAGCGATGAGTCCGGCTTTCGAAATCGTGCAGGGCGTGAACGATCTGGGCGCCGAGTTTTCGCGCGCCGATCTTGCACTCGTCACCTTCGGCGTCACCGCCTATGAGCTTGCTGCGCTCGGCGTGCCTGCGCTTTATCTCGCGCTTTCCGACGATCACGCGCTGTCGGCCTCGAGTTTCGAAAAGGCCGGCATGGGCGCGGTTCTGGGCTTAGGCCGAATCCTGCGGGCCGAGGATATTGCGCGCGGCTGCTGGCAATTGCTTCAGGACGAGGACCGCCGGCGCGATATGCGCGCGGCCGGTTTGACCACAATCGATGGCCGCGCGGGCAATCGCATTGCGGAAGATCTGGTGAATGCGCTCGCCGAAGTCCGCGGCGCTACACGGCTGGCAGTATAGAGCCGAGCGCCTCACGAGCCATTCCGAAAGCATCCGCCCAGTCGCCGGTTTGTGTCCGCATGATGGAACGCGCGGCGGGCGCGAAGGGCTCATAATCGCAGCCGAACGTCGTCCAGCTCGGATGGGAGAGAATCTTCACGGTCGGCACGCCGAGGCCGGCGGCAATCCACGACACCGAAGTCGGCGCACTGACCACGGCGTCGAGTGCCGCAATCAGTGCGGCGGTGCGGTCGATCTCGGACGTCTGATCGAGGTTCGGCGGCACGAGAATGCTACGCCCGCTCAGCCGCTCCAGCGTGGCGATTTCTTCGGCGCTTGCATCCTGTTGCAGCGACACTGGCGTTGCGGGCAGATCGCGGATGAAATTTGCCCAGACTTCGAGCGGTGCATGGTGGGGACTGCGCGTGCCCGCGGCTTTGCCGCTGCGCCAGCACAGGCCCGCAAACGGCCCTTCGCCCTGCGCGCGCAGCCATTCGAGCCACGCGGCTTTTTCGCTCGCATCCGCTATGAGATAGGACGGACGCCCCGGAAAATCCGAAAGCGCCTGACGCATCCGGTGCGCCAGCGAGCCGATGGCAATGGCGGCATCCGCGCCGCCGCAGGATTTCAGCCAATCATAATGGGCAAAAAGCTGACCGTCCTGAGATTGTAGCGCTGCGGGCCGAACGCACACGCCCGGGAATGACCGCGCAAACAGCGGCACCAGGCGGGACTCGGCTTCCAGAATCACGCGGCAGGCATTTCGCGCCAGCAGCGCGGCCAATTCCGGAATGAGGCTCGCGAACATCATTTGCTCGGCAATGCCCTGTTCGGTCGTCACGAGCAGCCGCAAGCCTTCCTTGCGGGTGCCGTTCCATTGCGTCAGGCCGTGATCGGCCACAATCGCCTGCTCTTTGATGTGAAGGCGGTATTCGTAATCGTGCCATCCCTGATCGAGATTGCCTTTGAGCAGAAACAGAATCGCGCGGTTGAACCGGGCTTGCGGATGTTCCGGTTCGCGCGCCAGCACCTCTTCGCAAAGTGCGCGCACTTCATCCCGCGCGCCGCGCTCGAGCAGTAACTCACCCAAGTTGCGCAAGGCCATCGCATGTCCGGGCGAAAGCCGCAGCGCCTCGGAATAGAAAATCTCCGCCATCTTGCGGTCGCCCGCTTGGCGCGTGGTGGCGCCTTGCGTCAGCCATAATTCGATGTCCTTGGGGTTGCGCTCGAGCGCCGGCTTGATCAGCGCGATCGCCTCGTCGGTACGCCCCTGGCTGCGCAACAAATTGGCGTAGTTAACGCGCACATCCCGCTGGTCCGGCTCTTGTTCCAGCGCGCGGAGGAAGGAATTTTCCGCGACGGCGGCATGGCCGACTGCCATCGCGATGTTACCGAGCGCGAGCAGCGCGCGGGAATCCCCGGGGTTTTTCTGCAGCGCGCGCTGGAAATGCGCGATGGCGTCCAGATGCTGACCTTCGCCGGCGGCGGCCAATCCGTCGGCGTAGAAATCCCGTTTTGTCCGTGCCGCGAAACGCATCTGCGAGTGATGACCTAGGGGGCGTTAATGGCTGCCTAAGCCGCGCGCATTAACACCCTATTAGGCACGGGCATGGGACTTTAGTCAGTCAGGGTGCAAAGGCGCCCGCGCATCGGAAAAGCATTGTGGCCATTACGTTAGACTCGTCTGTGCTGTTGAATTACTACGCCGCGAAGCTGCCGCTCGCCGCGTCGCAGACGTTCTCGTCTCCGTTGCAGCAACCGCAGCAGACGCAGACGCCGCCCTGGGACATCAGCATCCCCAAGCCCGCGCAAGAACTCGAAGACGTCGCCTCACGCAACAGCGATCCTTATTTCAATCCCAAGGACACGCTGTTGACGTCTCCGGCAACCGGAACCGCAACAGGCGCAAATGCACAGTCGGAAATCGCCGCGCTGCTGAACAGCACATTGTCGAATTCGGCCCATTCTGCCAGTTCCAGCGCGAATACCGCCGTGACCGCCGACAACGACAAGATGTTTGCGCTCTACAGCGCGCTCAATCGTCTGGATTACATCGCGCAGATGGCGACCCGCGACGGCACGGTCGATGGCCAATTGCCCGGTCTCAACCAAAGCTTCCAGACCGGCCTCAATCAGGTCCTGTCCTTTGTGCAGAAAACCGCGCTTAACAATCTCACCGTGTTGCCGGGGCAGAAGACTTCCACCGCGCAGAGCACGGCCACGATCGCCTATCCGAATTCGGATTATCAGGGCGGCGCCGTGGTGGGCGACAAGCAGGTCTTTAATCCGGTACCGGGAATTTCCGCCTCCGACAGCTTCACGATTTCCGTGACCAAGGCCGGCGTGAAGACCGATGTCGCCATCGATCTGTCCCAGGTTCAGGGCCCGCTCACCATCGACAACATCAACAATTACGCCAATCAGCAACTCGCCGCGCAAGGGTTCGCCACGCGCCTTTCACGCGTGCAGACTGGCGGTTTGCTCACCGACGGCACCGCGACCTGGGGCGAGAAGATCGCCTACCGGCCGGGCGAGACCGTGACGCTGTCATCTTCCCAGGCGCAGTCCTCGGTCTATGTCGCGGGGACCAGCGGCAGCCCCACGGACATCGGCGGGAACGCGGCCGACAGTGTGGGCAAGCTCGTCAAGCTTGTGGGGCTGGATGGCACGCCGACCAGCGCGTTCTCTGCCAACATCGCGCCCAACGCCAAAACCGGCACGGCCTCGGCGAAGGCCACCGCCGTCGATGCGGACGGCAATGTCTATGTCGTGGGCAACACGACCGGAAATTTCGGCAGCGAGGTCAATCAGGGCTCGCAGGACGTCTTCCTCACCAAATATGATTCCGCCGGAAACGTGCAATGGACCAAGCTGCTGGGCTCGGCGGATTCGGCCAGCGGCTTCGGGCTCGCGGTCGATCCCAAGACCGGTGGCGTGGTGATTTCCGGCGCGGTCACCGGCGATTTGACGCCGACTTCCATCGGCGGCGGCACGGATTCCTTCGTCGCCCAATATGACAGCGCGGGAAATCAAACCTGGCTGCGTCAGGTGGCTCCGGCCATGAACGACCAGGCCAATACCGTCAGCGTGGATCAGAGCGGTAACATCTATGTCGGTGGTCAGGTCAATGTGAACAGCACGTCCGGCACCGGCGGGGCCACGACGGCCAATGCCGACGCTTATGTCACCAAGCTCGATGGCAAGGGCAAAGTTGTCTATCAGCGTCAGTTCGGCACCGCAGGCTCCGATTCCGCGGCGCAAACCGCTGTCGCGCCCGATGGCAACATCGTCGTGGCGAGCGTGCAGGACGGCCACGCCATTCTCTCGAAATATACCGCCGCCGACGGCACCAGCAACCCCATGTGGCAGATCGATCTCGGCGATCTCAAAGGCGGCACTATCGGCGGGCTGACGGTTGCGAACGGGCAAGTCTATGTCTCGGGCACAACCTCGAATGCGGCGCTGAACGCAGGCGGCACCGCCAGCATCGCCAACGCCAATTCGGGCGGCACCGATGGTTTCGTATTCGCCGCGACCGACAATGGCGCCAGCGCGACGTCCAATTTCGTTTCCTATGTGGGAACGGGAACGTCCGACCAAGGCGGCGGAGTCGCGGTTGCCGGAGACAAGATTTATCTCACCGGCACGACGGCGGGCACCTTCCCCGGCCAGATCCGCAATGCCGCGAGCACGCATAATATGTTTGTGGCGCAGCTTGGTTCGAACGGCACGCTCAATTGGACCCAGCAATATGGCGGATTGGACGGCACGTCGCAGGGATTGGCGATCGCCGCCGACAATTCCGGTTCCAGTGTGCTCGATGCGCTGAAGCTCCAGCGCGGTACCATTGCCGTCAACAACCAGTCGAACGCCATCGAATCCCAGACCTCCGCCCGGCCGGGCGATTATTTCTCGCTTGCCATCACGGACCAGACCGGCACGCGCACGGCGAAGGTCACTTTGGGGAAGGGCGAAACGCTCCGGTCGCTCGCGATCAAGATCAACAGCGCGCTGCAATCCGACGGCAAAGCAACCACCAGCGCCCTCGCCGGCGGCCAGGGGTTGAAGATCAGCGTGAACCAAGGCGTGCAGGTTCAGCTTGTGGCGGGACCAAAGGATTTCGACGCGCTTGCAGGGTTGGGACTGAAGCCGCAATTGCTGACCAATGTCCCGGCGCCGGCGACCGCATCGAGCACGCCCACGGGTACCGTGACGGACAATGCCGCGGTCAAACCCGCCACCACCGATGCGAGCAAGGCTGCGAGCAGCGCTGCGACGCCGCAAATCATCGGTCTCGGCATCAATGGCGGAATCGATCTGCTGAGCAAAGACAATGCCTCGCATGCCAATGTCGTCCTGCAAGGCGCGATGTCGCTCATCAAGCAGGCCTACAACACGTTGAACAATCCGCAATCGGCGAGCGCCTCGAGCACGCCGACGGGCAACGTTCCGGCCTATATGCAAACGCAGTTTGCCAGCTATCAGACCGCGCTCGCCTGGCTGCAAACCATCAACGGTTCCTAAGCGTTACAGCATAAAGCCATACGCGAAAATTCGTACAGCATACGGATGATAGTCTTGTGCACTTAACAGCCGTTAAGTGTATGGATGGTCGCCGAAACCTCCAAACGAGACGCTTTGTTCCGTGTTCTGATCGCCACTGCGGTCGAGGGCGTTGTCGTGATTGGCGCCGACGGCAGGATCATCGTCTTCAATGCCGCGAGCGAGCGTTTGTTCGGTTATACGCAGGAAGAGGTGATCGGCAACAATGTGAAAATGCTGATGCCGTCGCCCTATCATGAGGAACATGACGACTACCTGGAACACTACCGGACCACCGGCGAGAAGCGCATCATCGGCATCGGCCGCAATGTCTCCGGAAGACGCAAAGACGGTACCGTCTTCCCGATGTATCTCTCGGTGGGCGAGGGTAGACTCGACGAACAGAAATTCTACGTCGGGATCATCCATGATTTGACGTCGATTCAAGAAATGGATGTCGCGCGGCGGGAACGTGAAGCCCGGTTGAGTTCGATTCTCGAGACGGCGCCGGACGCCATCGTGACAATCGACGAGCAGGGCTTGATCGAATCCTTCAACGCCCGCGCAACGAAGCTCTTCGGCTATGAGCCTTCGGAGATCATCGGGCAGAACGTCAAGATCCTCATGCCGTCGCCCTATCGCGAACAGCACGATTCATACCTCGCCCATTACAAGACCACCGGCGAAAAACGCATCATAGGATCGATCCGCGTCGTGGTGGGGCAGCGGCGGGATGGCACCACCTTTCCGATGGAGCTTTCCGTGGGCGAAGTCCGGATGGGGGACAGAAGGGTTTTCACCGGTTTCGTGCATGATATCACCGAGGTTCGGGGCACACAGCTCCAATTGCAGCAATTGCAGTCGGAGCTGCTGCATGTTTCACGCCTGAGCGCGATGGGTCAGATGGCGGCAGCTCTCGCCCATGAGGTCAATCAGCCGCTAACCGCGATCGCGAATTATGCGACGGCGGCCATCCACATGCTGGAACCCATCGAACATCCGCAAACGGCGCGCATTCGTGACTTGATCGACAAGGCGGGTGCCCAGGCAAAACGCGCCGGCGCCATCATCCACCGCCTGCGCGACTTTGTCGAAAAGCGGCAGACGGTTCGATCGGGAGAAAATCTCAATCGCGTGGTCGAAGAGGCAATCGCTTTAAGCCTCGTCGGTTCCGCGGAAGCCAATATCAAGGTGCAGACGGAGTTCGATCCGCTGCTGCCGATCGTCTCAATCGACAAGGTGCAGATCCAGCAGGTGCTGGTGAACCTGATCCGCAACGCCTTGGAAGCCATGGAGGAGGTAGAGACCCGCGTTCTGACGGTCGCAACCGGGTCCGAGAGCGAAGGCTTTGTTCAGGTTGCCGTTTCCGACACTGGCCCGGGCCTTTCGGAGGAAATTGCCGGCCGGCTGTTTCAGCCCTTCATAACCACGAAAGCTACCGGCATGGGTATGGGGCTCACGATCTGCCACAGCATCATCGAAGCCCATAATGGAACCATCTGGGCTCAACCGAACGAAGGTGCCGGCGTGAGTTTCCGGTTCACACTGCCGCTGATCGCCGGCGACCGCCGCGGCCGCCCAAGCGCCTGATAAGAATCAATTTCCTCTTGCCAGCGCCATGTCAAAAGCCCCGGCATGGCACATGATCTGAAACCGACCTTCAAATATGCGCGGCGGCCGGACGGCACGCTTCTGACGCCCGGAAATCTGCCGCCGGCGAGTCTCAGGCGCTGGGTGATGCGGCACAAGGCCGACGTCGTCATGGCGGTCGGCGGCGGCATCATCACCATGGAAGCAGCCTGCGAGCGCTATGGCCTGACGCGGGAAGAATTTCTCTCCTGGAAAAAAGCGTTCGAGCATTTCGGGACGCGGGGCCTCAGCGTCCGCGGCGGGCAGCAGATGCAGAAGATAAGAAAAGGCGACAAAAATTTGAAACGTCAACCCGAGCCGGCCGCGGCCGACTCTCCGCCGTCCTCAAGTCGCGACGAGCCGGGCCAATATACGCGGCCCAAGCTCGCCCACGGCCGATAATGCCGGCGTTGCCCCCTTACAGGGGCTTCGGCCGCTCGTTCAATTCGATATAGGTGCCCCACGGATCGGTGATGAAGCAGATGCCGGTGCCGCTGGCTTCATTCTTCGAATAGGGCCGGTCGACCTGCACGCCTTGCGCCTGCAAATTCTTGCAGAAGGCTTCCAGGTTCTTCACGTCGAAGCCGATATGATCCAGCGTGTGGCCCTTGGTGCTGACCATCGCCGTATCGGCCTTGGAGAAGGACAGGTTGACGCCGGGAAGATCGGCGGCGACGTTCGTCCCGCGCATGCCCGGCTTCGCGCCGAAGGTCTTCGCGTACCAGGCCTGGATTTTGGGGATCTCGGCTTGCGGCACGTAGAAATGGACGTGATGGCTCTGGATCGGAACGGTCTGGTTCTTGTCTTCCAGGATTTCGATGCGCATGCCGTCGGGCGTGGTCACGAAGGCCTGATCCAGCCGGCCATTGCCGCCCGGTTCCACCGTCACGCCCGCGGCCTTCCACTTGGCGACCGAGGCCTGCACATTCGGCACCAGGAAGCCGACATGGTTCACCACCGTACCAACCGAGCCGCCCACGGCCGGTGGCGTTCCCGGCCCCTGATTCAGGAAGACGACCACGCCGGGAAAGAGCACGATGTCGAAATTGCCGTTCTTCTTGTAGGTGCCGCCCATGGCGACCAGGATTTTCTTGTTGGCTTCGATGTCGTGCGAATTCATATGCCAATGACCATTGGTCACGCCCATGGCATTCGGCGGCGCGGGCTGTGCCAAGGCGGCACCTGCCGCGAGAGTGAACGCAAGCGATAAAGCGGCAAACAATTTTGTCATGGCCGTCTCCCGGTTTAAGTCAATCCCAATGACGCGAAAAGTCGCGGGGACATTATCACTTTCGTCGGGCGGCACGCAAAGCCGACCCGTATGGCTGGTTTACTTCGCGGCCATGGGCACCAGGCCCTTGAAAGTGAATTTCTGGATGCGCTTTCCGTCCTGCACCTCGGTCACATAGAGATTGCCTTTGGCATCCACATTCATGTGGTGCATGACATAGAACTCGCCGGGCCCCACGCCATTGCGGCCGAACGAATCCAAGGGCTCCAGCGTCTTGCGGTCGAGGATCCACACCCGCGCCGGGCTGCGGCTGGCGACATAGAGAAAGCGTTGTTCGGGATCGGGCGAGAACGCGGTGGACGCCACCGTCTGGCCGTTGCCGCAATGGGGCGCCTCGCAATAGCGGTCGATGAAGACCTGCGTGATAAATTTCCCGTCGAGCGAGAATACCTGCACCCGCTTGCCGCCGCGGTCCGAGACATAAACCAGCCCGTCATTGGAGATGCGCACGGCATGCACCGGCTGGACGAATTGCTCCGGCCCGCGGTCGGTCAGTTCCTTGGCCGGGACGCGCTGGTCCTCCGGCACTTTCGCGGGCTCGTAGACGCCGTCGGTCGGCTTGTTGCCGAAGGCGCCCCACATCCGCTTGAACTTACCGGTGTCGCCGTCGAACACGATGACGCGCCGGTTGCCATAGCCGTCGGCAACGAACAGCTCGTCGGTCTTCGCGTAATAGAAAATGTCGGCGGCCTGTTTCACATTTTCGGTATCGGCGTTGCCCTTACTCGCGCCCTTCTTGCCGATCTGCATCACGAATTTGCCGTCCTTCGTGAATTTGATCAGATGATTGTCGGTGATCCCATTGCCGCCAATCCAGATGAAGCCACGCGGATCGGCATAGATGCCATGCTCGGTCTCGGGCCAGTCATAACCGGCGCCCGGCCCGCCCCAGCCCTGGATGAAATTGCCGGCGGCATCGAATTCCAGCACCGGGGGCGCGGCCATGCCCTTGGCCTTCTGATCGGCGCGTAAAGTGGTCGGCCGCTGCAAAATCCAGGCATTGCCCTGCTCGTCGATGGAGACGCTGGAGACCTGGCCGAACACCCATTTGCTCGGCAGCTTCGGCCAGGACGGGTCGACTTCGAATTTCGGCACCATGCGCGTCTCAGCCGCCGCGGCCCGCGTGCCGGGAGAAACCCAGCTGCTCCCCGGCACGGCCAAAGTAAGCGCCGCTGCCGCCAGCAGCGTCAGACGCGAATGTGTTTTCATGATTGCCTCCCGCTTGCCCAGAGCGCGATTCTTCCGCGCCTTTCCCGCCAGCATAGCCCGGAACGCGGCGGCTCAGAAGTCCGGCTTGTCCGCCTGCGGTACGGGAACGAGGCCCTCGTTGAAATAATCGCCGTTGTTCTCCGCGCAGACCATTTCGTGCAGCGGAACTTCGCCCGTGCGTTGATCGCGCCGGTAATGCTGCACGGCATTCCACGGCATGGTGAAGGCGCCCGGGTCCTCGACATGGACCGAGACATCCAGCGCCTTGCCGCCATCCACGATGCGGAAGCGTTCCACCACATGAAGCTGCGTGGTGTGCGGCGTGCGGTAATTGTCGACGAAGGTCTTATCGTTCAGCCCGATCGTATCCACCACCAGCGTGTCGCCATTCTCGTAATGGCCGATCGATTCGCCGTACCACGAGGGCTTGGGATTCCTCGTATGCGGAACATTCAGATAGACGTGCCGGAGCTGGAAATCCTGGCCCCACGTCATCACGATTTCCTTCGGCGTCTGGATGAAGAAGATCGGATGCACCGGATACAGCAGGAACCCCGGCACACCATGCGGCCAGCAGCGCGAGCGCGCGGTGAAGCCGATTTTTCCGGCCATCACCTCGTCATTGGCGCGTCTCATCTGTTCCACCACCCAGGGCTTCAGGATGGGATTGCTGAGATCGGCGATCTTTACCGTTTCCTGCGCCGCGATGGCGTTGGAAAAATAGGGGTGCGCGGGATCGGCCTTCACCGGACCAGGCCCCGAATCCGGCTGGATGAATTCATCGCCCGGCGGTTTCAGCCAGCCGGTGATGGCATCGGGGGCGAAATTGGGAATGGCGGAATCCTGCGCGCTCGCGGCGGGCGATGATGAGGCGAGGCTCAATCCAATCGCCACGGACAAAGCCGCCGTGGCAACCGGCTTTCCCATCCCGCGGCGTGAAAAAATCTGAAGCATGGCCACACCCTCAATTGACCGGTTCGCCCTTCTCCGCCATCGCGTCCAGGCGCTTGCTCAACGCGGGAATGCTCCCGTCATGCTGCTTCAGATAGGCGGTGAATTCATCGCGTTCGGCCGAGGCAAGCGATATCCCCTCGATCAGCACGTCGGTAATGACGGGCGCGCCGGCCTCGCTTTTGCGCACGCGGAATCCCACCTTGATCGAGCGCCCATCCGCCGGATTCGCGCTCAAAATATCGGCCTGCACGATGGAATCATCGGCGGCGCGGTCGGTGGAGCCGGTGACTTTCAGCGTCTGGCCGTCATAGCGGTTCAGACCTCTTTCATAGGTGGCGAAGCTGTATTTCGTGAAGGCGTCGACGAAGCCGTCCAACGTCGCGGGTGCTGCGCCCGTCGCATAGGTGCCGAGCGTGAACAGCGCGATGCGCCGGCTGGCGGCGAGGCTCACGAGCAGGGTGCGGAATTGCGCGCGTCGTTCGGAATCCGACAGCGCCATATTGTTCAAGATCGTATAGCCCTTGTTGAAATTCTCCTGGATGAAGGCTTCCGTCGCAGGGTTTGCCTGCGCGCTCGAACCTGCAAACATACAAAGCGCCACGAAGCCACTCGCGAACACCGCCGATGATTTTGTCATACGCATCTCCCGATTCCGCGCCAGCATAAACCCGAAAGCGGCACGCAACAACGAAGACGCCATGACGGCAAAGAAGCAGCAAAGCCGCAAAGCTTTGTGCCTTGGTGCATTCTTCGTGACCTTTGTGTTTACCGGCTAGGGATCAGAAATCCGCCTTGGCCGCCGTCGGAATCGGATCGAGGCCCTCGTTGAAGATATCGCCGTTGTTTTCGGCGCAGACCATTTCTTCCATCGGGCCCTTGGGCACGCGCGGGTCGTCCGCATCGCCCGCCGCGCCGATGCGGCGATAACGCTGGATGGCATCCCACGGCATGGTGAACGCGCCGGGGTCCTCCACATGCAGCTTCACTTCCATCGTCTTGCCGCCGTCGATCATGCGGAATCGTTCGATGACGTGGAGCCTGTCGGTATGGGGCGTGCGGTAATTGTCGATGAAGGTGCGCGTGTTCATGCCGACCGTATCCACGACCAGCGTGTCACCGTCATAGCGGCCGACCGATTCGCCGAACCAGGACGGCGTCACATGCGCCGAATGCGGCTGGTTCATATAGATGTGGCGCACCTGATGATCCTCGGCCCAGATCATCACCACCTCTTTGGGGGTTTGCAGGAAATAGACCGGGAACACCGGATACAGCAGGAAGCCGGGAACGCCGACCGGCCAGCATCGTTCCTTGGGTGTGTAGGCGGCCTTGCCCGAAAGCGCGCGGGCGTTGGCTTTGTTCAGCTCGTCGCGCGCCCAAGGCTGGAGAATCGGATTGGAAAGATCCGCGACGCGGAAGGCCGGCTGTCCCGGCTTGGGCGCATGCGCCGGATCGCCCACCACCGGACCCGGCCCGGATGGCGGGGCGATGAACTCCGCGCCCAGCGTGATCCAGGCGGTGCTGTTGTCGGGCGCGAAATTGGGCGCGCTGTCGGCAGCCATCGCGGAAAAGGCGAGGAGTGCGGCGCAGGCGGCGGAGAGGCCGCAGGCCAGCGGTTTTGCGATTCTGATTTTGGACGATGATGTCGGCATCGGCGCCTCCCCCGATTAATGCGCGATCATAGCGCTTAATTTCCCACAACTCACGCCCTCTCTGGTGGGCGTAAAATGCTCTCCGCAAATCAAGGAGAGTGTTCGTGACCAGAAGACAACCCGATGCAGTAGACCCCGATACGATTCTGCGCGAATTGCTCGCCGAATGCCGCGATGGCGTGCGTACCTGTTTTCAGATCAGCCTCGATGAGGAATATGGTGGCGGCACGCGCATGGAGGCCATGAAGACCGCGGCGCACCTCACCAAGGCAAGCCTCGCGCTCGCGGCCGCGCTCAACAAAACGTCGGCCGATTTCACCCACCGCATCATCGTGCAGCGCGCCGACCCCTCCCCACCCCCCAAAATTTCGGACAAAACAATTCCTGGTGTGTCGGCACAAGCGGAACCGGAAGATTGAGCCGGGGTGCGCCGCGCGGGAACCGGAATACGGCGAAACCGTCGAGCCGCGCCGGACACATGCGCGCGCTGAAGCAGCGCATACGGCTGTTGCTCGCCCGCGTCAAACGCACGCTTGCCGATCACCGGCGGCGGGGCCGTATGCCGAACAATCATCCGTACACGAGTGAAAGGCGCGGCAACGGGCAAGGACGCCATGCACGCGCAGCAAAAATCCCAAATATGTCCGCGGCAAGGCCGATTCACCGCATACGGATGATCGCCGCCATCGTGCCGCCGATGAATTGCCGCATTTCCGCCCATCTTCACTCTGTCGTGAAACCACCCCGCGCCATGCGCGTATCTTCCTCACACCATGCAAGGGAGAACCGATCCATGATGATGAAGGATATGCGCGGCGAAACGGCCCCGGCCGTCGAAACCCAAAGCAACAGCACCAAGATGATAACGGCGGCTGTTGTCGGTCTCGCTTTTATGGCGGCCGGTGCGGTCGCCTATGAATCGGCCGGTCGCAATGCGCCGCCGAAACAAATCGCCGCCGTCAAACATGAGCCGGCGCCAGCGCCGGTCGCCGATGCAGCGCCGAGCCCGGAACCTTTGCCAAGCGTCAACGATCTGCCGGCCGTGTCTGCCCCGCCGGCACCGCCCGCAACGGCGCCTGCAATCGCGGATAAGGCGCCGGCCAAACAGGCCGCCGATAAATCCGCAACGCCGGCCGTTCGCATTGCGCGGGCGCAAACGCCTCCCGCGCCGCCGGTGACGCAGACTCCGTCCGTGCAGCCGCCGGAGAACATCGCGCCGCCGGCACCTCCCGCGGAAACGCTTGCTCCCACGCCGATTCTGCCGCCCGCGGCTGAGCCGAGTGTAGCGCCGCAGCAAGTCGCTCCGGCGCCGGAAGCCGCGCAGCCACCGGCCGACGCCGCGCCGGCAAATCCTTGATTTGCGAAATCACGCTATCGATCCCGCGAGCGCTGACGCCTCGCGGGATCGGCGCGCGTCAGACGACTTTGTTGTAGACGATGGCGCCGGACGATGCCGCGCGCTTGGCAGCCTTGGGCACCGGCGCATAGGGCGCGCCGCCGCTGCGGATCTGTTCCACGCCGTCGGCCACGGCCTTCACCAGGCCTTCGGCGGCTTCGCGCATGGCCGCGACCAGACGCTCGTGATATCTCAGCAGCCGCTCCAACGTCGCACCCGATTCTCTCAGTGCGGCGAGAAGCGCCGCCGGCGCGCGCTTGACCCCGCCCTCGCTTTTCAGCGAACGCACTTCGCGGCCATAAAACGCGCACAGCCTTTCGATTTCCGGATCGGTGGTTTTCAATTCATCGAACGCGCCCTTTTCCAAGGCCGCGATGTCCGCTTCGATCGCCGCGATCAGACGGCGGCTCACGGTCAGCAATTGTTCCAGGCGCATGCGCTGGCGTTCGTTTGCCGCCGCATCGGTTTCGGATGTCGCCGGATGTGTCATTGCGCTTTCTCCTGTGCCCGCAAGAGTTCATGTTTGACCGCGTCGGCAAGGCCGAATCCACCCTGCGCGGCGATCGATTTGGAATAGTTTTCGATCATCATGGAGCGGAAAATGCCCTCGCCCGGGCCGCCGCCGAAGGGGCCGTCCGTGGAGATGCCCGCGAACATCGATCCCATGATTTCGTTGATGAAGACGGCTTCAAAATCCTTTGCCACCTTGGTCGCCTGTTCTACGGTCTTCGCGGACATTGGCGGGAGGGCGGGCTTGGCGAGCGTCGCCGCCGCTGAGAATTGCGCAGAAGCAGCAGAGCTGAAATCGCTCATCCGATCACCTGGATTTCGGCTTGCAGCGCGCCTGCCGCCTTGATGGCTTGCAGGATCGAGATCATGTCGCGCGGTCCGACGCCGAGCGCGTTCAATCCGTTCACCAAATCTTGCAGGCTGACACCCGCGCTCAGTACCACCAGGCGCTTGCCGGTTTCCTCATCGACATCGATATTGGTGCGCGGCACGACCTGCGTGGTACCGCCTTGCGAGAAGGGCTGCGGCTGGCTCACCTGCGGCGTCTCGGTGATGCGGATGGTGAGGTTGCCCTGCGCGATGGCGACCGTGGAAATGCGCACATCCGATCCCATCACGATGACGCCCGATTGCTCGTCGATCACCACTTTCGCCGGCAGGTCGGGCTCGACCTTCAGCTGCTCGATATCGGTCAGAAGCGACACGACGTCGGGATAGTTGGCCGGCTTCATAAGCTGGATGGTGGACGGGTTGGCGGCGGTGGCGGCGGGAACGCCGAGATAGCGGTTGATCGCAGCGGCGACGCGCTGCGCCGTGGTGAGGTCGGGATTGCGCAGAGAGAGGCGCAGGGATTGCGCCTTGGCCAGCGTGAAGCCGATCTCCCGCTCGACAATGGCGCCATTGGAGATGCGCCCCGATGTCGGCACGCCGCGGCTGACGCTGCCGCCCTGCCCCTGGGCCGAGAAGCCGCCAACCGCGACAGCGCCTTGCGCCAGCGCATAGACCTGACCGTCGGCTGCCAGCAAAGGTGTCGCGAGCAGCGCACCGCCCTGGAGGCTCTTGGCATCGCCCATGGCCGACACGGTCACATCCATATGGGTGCCCTGGGCCGAGAAGGGTCCGAGATTGGCCGTCACCATGACGGCGGCGACGTTCTTGGTGTTGATGGCCGAGCCACGCGTGTTGACGCCCAGCCGCTCCAGCATGGTCTGCAGGGCTTGTTGGGTGAAGGGCGCGTTCTTCAGCGAGTCCCCCGTGCTGGCCAGGCCGACCACCAGGCCATAGCCGATCAGCATGTTGTCCCGGATGCCCTCGATATCGGCGAGGTCCTTGATCCGCGAGAACGAGGCAGCCGGGACTGGCGCCAGCGCCAATGCGAGCGCCAAGACGATGGAGACGAAACGAACAAGGGTGCGGGCCATAGCGGTTCCGGAGTTCTTCCGGACGGCTCTATGCCATTTCCGTGCCGCGGCTTGGCCGGGAAAACCCCAGCAGAATCAGTCTATTGAAAGGGAGCGAATGAGTGGGGTGGCCGCTCGGGCAAAATCTGCCCGGCTTGAAGCGCGGGCAACCGGCAAAAAAGCTCAGCCCTTGATGAACTCGGCCTCGATGGCGAATTGCAAATCATTGCCGAGATGGAGTGCCGCGAAACCCGGCATGGGGAAGTCCGCCATCTTGATCGCGGTGCGGCCCGAAAAGCCCACAACGGTCCGGGGCCCCGGCGCGACGCCGTTCAGCGTCAGCTCAATGGCCATGGGCTTGGTCACCCCCATGAAGGTCACATTGCCGACCAGCACGCCGGTGGTGGCTCCGGTCTGGAGAAAATTGGTGGAAACGAACGAGATCTGGAGGAATTTGGGGGTGTTCAGGAGATCGGCTGCCTGAAGATGCTCGGTCCAGGCGGGCACATTGGCATCCACCGAGGTGGGATCGAGCGTCACCAGCAGCAGCGTCTGGCCGGGCTTTTGCGGGTCATAGGTGAAACTGGCATCGAAGCGGTCGAAGCGGAACGTGAAGTTGGAGAGGCCCTCGCGGCGGATTTGCGCGGTCACGCTCGCATGGCCGCGATCCAGCCGGTACGTCCCGCCCGCAATCAGTCCGGCATCGGCTTTGGGCGCGATATAGGCCGGAGCCACCGGCGCTGGCGGCATGGCATGGGCCGAATGGGCCTGCTCGGCGCGCGCGCCCAAGGCAAGCGCGAAACTCGCGCCTGCCGCCAATGCTGCCACAAGGAAGCGGTTTCTCACGGCTCCTCCAAACCATTCGGCAATCGCAACTCTCTTAAGAGCAAATTCCGCGCGAACCAAGGCTTGCCAGCACCGGTCTTTGGGATCGCCGGATAGACAGCCGGGTTCCGGCTATTTATTCCCTTGGCAAAATCCGCCCACCGATTCAAAGTATTGAGCGATAAACCGTATGAACGATTCCACACCTTCTTTCCGCTCCAGCGGCAGCCGGCCGCGCCCGGCAGTGCTTTGTGTCCTCGACGGCTGGGGTTGCCGTCCCAATGGGTCGGACAATGCCATCGCGGTGTCGCGCCATCCCAATTTCGAACGCATGATGCGCGAATGCCCGCATGCGCTGCTGGCGACTTCGGGCCGCGCGGTGGGCTTGCCCGACGGGCAGATGGGGAACTCTGAAGTCGGCCATACGAATATCGGCGCAGGCCGGCTGGTGCTGCAGGATCTGGTGCGCATCGAAGATGCGGTGAAGGACGGCTCGCTCGCGACGCGCCCCGCGTTGCACGCGCTGATCGCAGCGGCCAAGCAGGCCAAGGGCGCGGTGCATCTGATGGGCCTGATGTCCCCAGGCGGGGTGCATTCGCATCAGGACCACATCGCCGTACTGGCCCGCATCTTGAGCGGCGCGGGGCTCAAAGTTCATGTGCATGCGTTCCTGGACGGACGCGACACGCCGCCGCAAAGCGCCGACGGCTTCGTCGACGCGTTCCTCAAGGCGGTTGCCGATTTACCTGATGTCCGCATCGCCACCGTGAGCGGGCGCTACTACGCCATGGATCGCGACAAACGCTGGGAGCGCGTCGCCAAAGCCTATGATGCAATTGTCGACGCAAAGGGTCCGCGATTTGCCGACGCGAAATCGGCGATCGAAAGCTCCTATGCGGGCGGCATCAATGACGAGTTCGTGCTGCCTTGCGCGATCGGCGACTATGCCGGCGTGAGGGATGGCGACGCGTTGCTGTTCGCCAATTTCCGTCCCGACCGCGCCCGCGAAATTTCGACCGCGCTGCTCGATTCCATGTTCGAAGGGTTTCATCGTGCGCGCACCGTGAAATTTTCTGCCGCTGCGGGTTTGACGGAATATTCCCAGCCGCTGGCGAAATTGATGACCGCTTTGTTTCCGCCGCAGGACGTCACGGAGACGATCGGAGAGATTTTCGCGGAGCGCGGGTTGAAGCAGCTCCGCATTGCAGAGACCGAGAAATATCCGCATGTGACATTCTTCATGAATGGCGGGCGCGAAGCGCAATTTCCAGGCGAAGACCGCATCATGGTGCCGAGCCCGAAAATCGCCACCTACGATCTGAAACCGGAAATGTCCGCATACGAAGTAACGGACAAATTGGTCGAAGCGGTCAATTCGGGAAAATACGATCTCATCATCGCCAATTACGCCAATCCCGACATGGTGGGGCATACCGGCATCATGGAAGCGGCTGTCGCCGCGGTGGAAACCGTCGACAAATGTCTCGGGCGCCTGCGCGAAGCCGTGGAAAAAGCCGGCGGCGTTCTGATCGTCACGGCCGATCACGGCAATGTCGAGCAGATGAAGGATCCCGTCACTGGCGCACCGCACACGGCACACACTTTGCTCGATGTGCCGATCATCGTGGTGAATGCAAAATCCGCCGGGCCGTCTCTGCATCTCAGCAATGGCCGGCTCGCCGACGTGGCGCCGACGCTGCTCGATCTGGTGGGATTCGAGAAGCCGCCTCAAATGACCGGTCAATCACTGATCTCAGCGCAATCGGTCACGCGGAATACGGGGACCTGATCGTGAAGGCGCGGCGATTTCTCATCCCCGCACTGTGTCTCCTGGTTTCACCGGTTGCATTCGCCGCCGCGCCCGGGGGTACGCTGGCCGAACGTTATGCCCGCGCTCAGAAGGCGTTTGAAGAACAACGCGGCAATGAAGACAAAACCCGGGCCGAGCGCGATTCTCTGGCCGCGGAAGCGCGCGATCTCCAGCAACGCCTGATTGCCAATGCCTCGCGGGTACAGGAACTGGAATCCGCGTCCGAAGCGACGGCGGCGGAACTGGAGCGGCTGAACGACACGGTGCGCAGCCTTCAGGCCGATCTGTTGCGCGACCGCGACCGAGTAGCGCATCTTTTGGCCGTGCTGCAGCGGCTCCAGACCGACGAACCCCCTGCCCTCGCCCTGAAACCGGACGATCCGCTGGCGGCAGCACGCGGCACCATGCAGATGGGCGCCATGCTGCCGCCGGTCTATCAGGAGGCCGCCGCCCTCTCCAAGAAGCTCAAAACGCTCGCCGTCACCCGGGTTGCGCTCGCCAAACAGGATCAGGAGGCCCAAACCGAGGCGGCAAGCCTGAAAGCGGCCAGGGCCTCGCTTGACCAGCTTCTGCTGGAAAAGAGCGCTCAGCAGGCCGACGCTGACGCCAAACTCTCGGAAATCCACGGAATCGCCGAAGAAATCGGCCGCGAAGCGAGCGATTTGAAAGCGTTAATCGACCGGGTTGCAAGCCTGCGCGCGGCAGGTCCAGCGGCCGAGGGCATGAAAATCGTTACCGCGCAAAATCGGGCCGATGCCACGCTCACCCGGGGTTCACTGCTGCGGCCCGTGGTCGGAACGGCCATGCCGGGCGACCCCGCCGGTCCGGGCCGCACTCCGGGCGAAAACGGGCCTTTGGGCCTGTGGTTTGAGACCGCCGGTAAAGCCCAGGCCGTGGCACCCGCGGATAGCGAAGTTGTGTTTGCGGGCACTTACCAAAAGTTTGGTCAAGTCTTGATCTTGGAAATAGCAGGCGGTTACCATCTGACCCTCGCGGGGCTCGGACGCATCGATGTTCATCTCGGTGATTCGGTGCTTGCTGGCGAACCGGTAGGAATTCTCCCGGAGGGCAGGGCGGCGCGGCTCTATATGGAGCTGAGACGCAACGGTCAGGCTGTTGATCCGGCGCCGTGGTTGAGCGCCGAACTGAGAAAGGCAAAGGGAACATGAAGAAGTTCGCATTCGCCGGTGTCGGCGTAGCGGTTGGATTTGTGAGTGCATTGGCTTTGTTCCCTACCGCTCAGGGGGCAACGAATGTCTTGTCCGCTTATCGCGAACTCGATCTTTTCGGCGATGCGTTCGAACGTGTGCGCGCGAATTACGTTCGCGAAGTCGACGATTCGGAACTCATCAATACCGCCATCAACGGCATGGTCAGCTCGCTCGATCCGCATTCGAGCTACATGGACCCGAAAGAATTCGCCGACATGCAGGTGCAGACCCGCGGTGAGTTCGGCGGCCTCGGGCTGGAAGTCACGCAGGAAGACGGCCTCGTCAAAGTGGTGACGCCGATCGACGATACGCCCGCCTCGCGCGCCGGCGTGAAGACCGGCGATTTCATCTCCGCGATCGATGGCACGAGCATCCAGGGCATGCCGCTGAACGAAGCGGTGGAGCGGATGCGCGGGCCGGAGAATTCCAAAGTCACACTCACCATCCTGCGCCAGGGCGAGAAGAAGCCTCTCGAATTGACGCTCACCCGCGCCGTTATTCGCGTGGAAAGCGTGAAATATGAAAAGAAGGGCGATATCGGATATATCCGCATCACCTCCTTCAGCGAGAAGACCGATGCCGGTCTGAAGAAAGCCATTGGTGATCTCAAGAAGCAGCTCGGCGGGTCGATGCGCGGCTATGTGCTCGATCTGCGCAACGATCCCGGCGGACTTCTGGATCAGGCGATTGCGGTCTCCGATGATTTCCTGACCGGCGGCGAAGTGGTTTCCACCCGCGGCCGCAAGCCCGAGGACACGCAGCGCTACAATGCGCGCGGCGGCGACCTCGCGGACGGCAAGCCGATTGTCGTGCTGATCAATGAAGGCACAGCTTCGGCATCGGAAATCGTGGCCGGTGCGCTGCAGGACCATAAGCGCGCGACCATCATCGGCGTGACCTCCTTCGGCAAGGGATCGGTGCAGACCATCATCCCGCTTGGCGGTCAGCATGGCGGCGCGCTGCGTCTGACGACGGCGCGCTACTACACGCCGTCCGGCCGCTCCATCCAGGCGACCGGCATCACGCCCGACATCGCGGTCTCGAATTTGACCGAGAAGGATCAGGCGGAAGCCGATCAGTTCAGCGCACGCACCGAAGCTTCGCTCGCGGGGCATCTGGACGCCGAAGGCGCCCAGCGCAACACCAAGATGCCGACCGTCCGGCCGGAAGAGGGCAAGAAGGTTGACGACTTCCAGCTCGCCTATGCGCTCGATCGTCTTGACGGCAAGGTGGTCTCGGCCGCCACGCCGCAAAAGCAGGCGGCAGCAGTGCCTCCCGGCTCCGCGGCGCCGCAGGCCCATTAATCATTCGCATTTGTTGGCGAAAGGGCCGGAGGGTTTCCTCCGGCCCTTTTTCTTTTGGAAATCCGTTAACGCCGCAGTAACCGAAAATGGGCCTCATTAACCCATGGCGGTGGAAGAGACTCCGGTGCCCGCGGGCGAAGATTCCCAAAGCGCCGCGCCCGTGACGGCGCAGGCAAGCCGCTTTGGCTTTCTCGCGCGTCCGCTTGGCATCGCCTACGTCACTTTATTTGCGTTGCTCGCGGTGGGCGCAGCGGCCATAGCGATTGCCGGCAAATCCAGCGACGGCAGCCCCGTAATTTCAATCCATCTGCGGCCCTTTCCGAGCGCAGGCGAAGCCGCGGTCATGAAATTGGGTGCCTTTCACGATACGCGTGAAGCGGGTGGCAATCTGGTTGCCGATCCCGCGCTGATCGAGGATTCACCGCAAGGTCCGTTGCCGAGAATCGCGCGCGATGGGCGAACGCCGATGAAAGCCTATGGGCGCAGTTTCACGAGCGGCGGCAAGAAACCCAGGATTGCGCTTGTCCTGCGCGGGCTCGGTGTCGGCGCAAGCAAAACCGATTTCGCGCTGTCGCAGCTCCCGTCTGACGTCACGCTCGGTTTCGTGCCCTTCTCTCCCGAACTGCAGAGCGAAATCGACAAGGCTCGCGGCGCGGGCCACGAGGTGCTGCTCGAAGTGCCCATGGAACCGTTCGATTTTCCCGACAGCGATCCGGGGCCGCATGCATTGCTGGTGGCCGCAAGTCCTGAGGAAAACGGCAAGCGGCTCGATTGGACGCTTTCTCGCGCCACCGGCTATGCCGGCGTGATGAATCTGCTGGGCGGCCGCTTCATGGGCGAAGAATTCGCGATCGAGCCGATGCTCGCGCATATTGCCAAACGCGGGCTCCTGTTCTTCGACAATGGCGCCAGTTCGAGTTCGGTTGCCATCACCAGCGCGCGACATGCCAGGGCGGCGCTCGCCACCGGAACGCTGACGCTGGATAGTGTGCAGACAGCGGGCGCCATCGATTCGAAATTGGCCGAGCTGGAAAATGCCGCGCGTCAGGATGGTTTCGCAATCGGCGTGGCCAGTGTGTATCCCGTAACGATTGCACGTCTCGCCGAATGGACCGCAAGTGCGGAAGCGCGCGGCTTTCAGCTCGTACCGCTTTCGAGCCTCGCGGCGCTGCCGAGCCAGCCGGACGCCAACGTCGGCGAATAGTTTTCACGGTTCTCCAGGAAGGCGCGGAGTGCTCTTAGGCGGTTTGCGCCAACGCGTCGCTTGCTCGAACGCATAAGCATAGGCAAGCAGCCGGTCTTCGGAAAAATCCACTCCCAGCAATTCCGCACCCACCGGCACACCCAAAGGTGCCGATGCACTCGGCGTTGAAAAACCGGCGGGAAACGTAACCGCCGGAAAGCCCGTACCGTTGGAGAGCGTGCCGTTGCGCTCCAATTGATCCGCGGCCGTAATGGACGCCACAAGAATGCGTTGATGCGGATAGAGAATCGCATCGAGATTGAGATCGGCGATCTTCTTTGCCACGGCCATGCGCAGTCTTTCGCGGTTCAGCATGCGCGTTTTGTAAAGATCGCTGTTCATGCCGTCGCGGATCGACAGTTCGTTCTCCAGCGTCTTCTGCACGGCGGAGGTTTTCGCTGCCACCAATTGCGCGAAACTTTTCACCGGGGCGTTAGGGCCGAGCGCAGCGAAATAGCGATCCATCACAACGCGCCCTTCGAGCGTCGAGGTATCGATGTTCGAAGCGATCGCGTCATATTCGGGCAGCTCGAAACGGATGATGACCGCCCCCAGCGATTGCATCTTGGCGATTGTGGCATCCATCACGCCATTAACCGCGCGGTGGCGTTCAGCGGTGCCGAAGAGATTCGCTATCACCCCGATGCGCGCACCCTTCAGTGCGCCCGGGCTCAGAAGATGCGTGTAGCTGGAGGGAATATGGCCGCGGCCATACGCCGTCACGGCATCGTCCGGGTCGTAGCCCGCCATCACGTCGAGCAGCAGCGCGGCATCTGTCACCGTGCGCGCAAGGGGGCCGACCTCGTCCTGGGTTTCGCTCGCCGGAATCACGCCACGCCGGCTCACAAGACCGCGCGTCGGGCGCACGCCGACCAGATTGTTGGCGGATGCGGGCGAGCGGATCGATTGTCCGGTATCGCTGCCGGTTCCAATGGTGGCGAGATTGGCGGCAATCGAGGCGCCGGTGCCGCCGCTGGAGCCGCCCGGCGTCCGCGTCAGATCATAGGGGTTCAGCACCTGGCCGCCGAGGCTCGAAATCGACATGCCGCCGCGAGCGAATTCCTGCATGTTGGCTTTGGCGAGGATCAGCGCGCCGGCGCGCCGCATCTTGTCCACCACGAAAGCGTCTACCGGCGGGACGGAATTCTTCAGGCTGACATTGCCGCCTGTCGTCGGCATGTCCTTGGTGTTGAAATTGTCCTTCAGGATGATCGGGATGCAATGGAGCGAACCCGCGGACTGACGGCTGGCGCGGTATTGCCGGTCCATCTCGGCGGCCGTCTCCATGGCCCGCGGATTGACGGTAATGATCGCATGGAGCGCCGGACCTTTAAGATTGTAGGCCTCGATGCGCGCCAGATAGCGCCTTGTCAATTCGGTGCAGGTGAGCGTCCCGTTGGCGAAACCGGCATGGATGCCGGCAATGGTCGTCTCTTCCAAATGGAAAGGTTGCGGCTGGGCACCCGCCGGGGCCGCCACTCCAAAAAGCGCCCCCGCAACAGCCAATGCCCGGCCCAAACGCATCGCAGCTCTCCACTTCGCGCTTTTCGATGGTAATCTTTGGCCGGGCCAGTGTCTTGTACCGGCGAAGGGAGGCGCGCTTGCCAAAGCGATCATGGCTTGTCACGGGAATCCTCGGCGCGATGGTGCTGACGGGCGTATCCGCATTCGGTGCCGATACCGGTGCCAATCCCGATTTTGCACCCAACCCGTCCGTGGGTTGGGTCGCCACGGGGGCACGCTATCTCGCCCCGTCCAGCGGACCCGGGCCGGTCGGTCCGGCGCGCGGTCGGCGCTTGTCCGCCAACAATGAAGTGCGTGAGGCAGGGGCACAGGCGCTGTTCGCGATTGGCGATCTGGACGCGCCGATCCTCCAGCCTTGGGCGCGCGAGCAAATGCGCCAGCGCAACGAACGCATCCTCGCCGGAGGGACGGGCTTCAGCCGCCAGGCAAGCTGCTGGCCCATCGGCACGCCGGGGTTCCTGCTCTATCCGGTGCAGCCCGTCTATTTCGTGCAGACCCCCAAGGAAGTGGTGATGATCTGGCAGGCCGATCATCAGGTCCGCCATGTCTATTTGAACGTGGCGCATTCGGCGAATCCGAAACCGTCCTGGTACGGAGAATCCGTCGGCCACTACGAAGGCGACACGCTGGTGGTCGATACCATCGGCATCGACACCAAAACCTTTGTCGACAATTTCGAGACGCCGCATTCGCCAATGCTGCACACCATCGAGCGCTTCCATATGACCAATGGCGGCATGGGGATGGAGGTCAATCTCCACGTCGAAGACCCTGGCGCTTTCACCACCCCATGGGACGCCATCCAGCGGTATAAGCGCGTCGAGCCGGGCATCGCCGAACCGAAGGTCGAAAACAGCTTGCTGGGTTCGACGGGCGATGCAGGGCCGATTCTCGAATCGAGTTGCGCGGAAAATCCCAACGGCCTCTTCGGCGCGAAAGGGGCCTTGCCGCTGCCGCAGACCGACAGACCGGACTTTTGAGATGAAAGGCCCGCGAAAGGAGATGCCAATGTCCAAGCCCGCATGCAATCTGCACCGGTTTCGTCTGGCCGCGGCCGTGAGCGCCATCGCCGCTGTTTCCACACCCACAGCGTTTGCCGCCGATTCGCCCCCCGATTTCGCGCCCAATCCTTCGGTCGGCTGGGTGGCTTTCGCGCCGAACTTCATCGCGCCGAAATCCGGCGTCGGCCCCGTCGCCGACGATCCGGCGCATCCGCGCGTCAGCAATGATGATTTCCGCGCCGGCCGTGGGCAGCCCACCTTCCCCATCGGCGATTTGAACTCGCCGCTTCTGCAGCCCTGGGCGCGCGAGCAGATGCGCCCCTACAATGAACGCGTCCTGTCGGGGAAGCCAGCTTACAGCCGGCAGGCGAGCTGCTGGCCGATTGGTGTTCCCGCCTTCCTGCTTTATCCGGTGCAGCCGGTTTATTTCATCCAGAGCCCCAAAGAGGTGGTGATGATCTGGCAGGCTGATCACGAAGTGCGGCATGTCTATCTGAACGTGCCGCATTCAGCGAAGGTCAAACCGTCCTGGTATGGGGAATCCGTCGGCCATTACGAGGGCGATACGCTGGTCGTCGACACCATCGGCGTCGATACACGAACGGTGGTCGACAATTATCAGACGCCCCACACCGACAAGCTCCATACCATCGAACGGTTCCATATGATCGACGGTGGCAAAACGCTCGAAGTGAATCTTCACGTCGAGGATCCAGGAGCCTTCACCACGCCCTGGAACGCGATCCAGCGTTATCACCGCGTCGAGCCGCTGGTGGCTGAGAACAAGGAAGCGTTCAACGCCGTATCGTCCACCTCCGCCGCGGGGCCCATCATCGAAGCGAGCTGCGCCGAAAATCCCAATTCGCTGTTCGGTGCCGAAGGCGCTTTGCCTGTCCCGCAGACGGACAAGCCCGATTTCTGACATCAAGCTTTGTAACGATCACGCTTGGCATGACGAATGCGCCTTTTCGCGCGTTCTCGGCTATGATTCCATGGCAGTCCAAAGATCCGCCCGATGAGCGTTTCGGCAAGTCTCCCATCCCGTAGCCGTTTCGACGGCTGGCGGCTGTATTTTCGCCCGCGGGTCGCGACGATGCTGCTGCTCGGCTTTTCCTCGGGCCTGCCTTTCATGCTCACGGCCAACACGTTTTCCTATTGGCTGCGCGACGCGGGTATTTCGCTCACCGCGATTGGGTTTCTTTCCTGGGTGGGGCTTGCCTATTCGCTGAAGCCGCTGTGGGCGCCGCTGATCGACCGTCTGGACGCGCCGCTCTTTGGGCGGCTACTTGGCCGCCGCCGGGGCTGGATGTTCGTGTCCCAGATTGTGGTGGGTCTCGGCCTTCTCGGCATGGCGTTGATTGGCCCCGGCGGGGGATTGGCCGCGATGGGCGCCTGCGCCCTGGTTGTGGCCTTCGCATCCTCGACCCAGGACATTGTCATCGATGCCTGGCGAATCGAAATCGCGGAGAATGGCAACGAGCTCGGGCTGTTGTCATCAGCCCACACATTGGGCTATCGGGCGGCCCTTCTGGTGACCGAGGCGCTGATTCTGATCGCGGCCAATCATCTGGGCTGGCCGGTTTCCTATTCCCTCATGGCAGCTCTGATGGGGATTGGATTTTACGCGACCTGGAGGGCAGCCGAACCTGCGCGGGCGGACGCCGTGATGGACATCAAGGAGATGGAGCTGCCGCTTTGGACATTGCGCGGCTTCTCCGACGCGGTAGTGGGGCCGTTCATCGCATTTTTCCGCACCCATCACCGGCTCGGGCTTCTGATGCTGGCGATGATCAGCCTCTATCAGATTCCGAATTTCGTTTCGGGACCGATGGCGAATACGTTCTATCACGATGTCGGCCTCTCGAAGGATGCCGTGGGCGGCATTCGCGCGTCGGTGGGTCTGATCTCCTCGCTGCTGGGAATAGCGGCGGCTGGCGTGAGCGCGGCGCGTTTCGGTTATTTGAAAACCCTCGTCGCCGGCATCCTGTTGGAAGCGATCGCAGTGGCGGCTTTCATTCCGCTGGCCTATTCGGGCGGAGATCTGCGGGTGTTCACGGCCATGATGGCAGTGGACAGTTTCGGGCTCAGCTTCGCGGGTGTGGCACTTGTCACTTATATGTCAAGCTTGACTAGCCTCGGCTACACCGCAACCCAATATGCGCTCTTGTCGTCGACCTATGCCTATTTGGGGAAAATCCTGAAGGGTTTCTCGGGCGAAATTGTGGATACGCTCGCGCGAGGGCACAACCTGATGGATGCCTATGCCCTGTTCTTCGCAGGTGCGGCCGCTATCGGCTTGCCGGCGCTGGTTCTCTGCCTGTTTCTTGCGCAGGCGGGCAAACCGGTTCCCTCGATATCGTAAATGCGGGGATTAAGAGGCTTTTGTGCTTTACCACGAAAGTGACTGGGCGCAATTTCAGTCGGCATGGTACAATAACTTCGGTGGTGAGGCAGGGGTGGGAAAACGGGTACGGTGATGCCCATCGCATCCACCAGACAATT